>JBDKUG010000397.1:0-3783 GCA_039679815.1 Smithella sp. | reverse complement strand
AATCAATTGCAGCGGCGCACCCGTGATAGAGCCGCGCAACGGCTGAAGCAGATGGCTTGTATTCTTGCGCAGATCCGACTTCAATACGGGATCAAGCGCGTGGTTTCGGGCATTGTATCGATAAAGGCCCTCTTCCATCGCAACATAGACGTCGATTTCCTGCCAGTTATGGGCGGAAGGCGCCGTGCGCTTACCGCTGTCCGGCCGGTTGATCCCCCAAGCCGCCCACAGCAGATTGGAGAGTACTTCAGCCGGCAGCTTCTTTGTGCTGAATGACCGGTCTGTTTTGCGGTCTTTCAAACACTGCATCAGTGGCTTTCCACCCTTCATATCCGGCGGCGGCAGTTTCATCGGGCTTAGATCAGCGGCAATGGATGTGGAAATAAAACAAAATAAAACAGCGAAGGTTAAAAATGTTTTCTGAAGCATGGTGACCTCTGATCGTTAAAATATTTTTATAGCCTGCGAAGCAGTTCAAAACTGCAGATGCGCACTTCGGGTAGATGGTCTTCCGTAGTGGTGATATTGTTTTTATTGTCCAGCGAGATAATGAGATCGTTGGTTTCAAGCAGAGAACCGTCAACGCCGGCATTTGCCAGACGCTCAATCATGGCTTCGCGAAGATGAGTCTTGTTTTTGGCGGATATGATTCCCTCCGCTTCGGCCTGGCTGAGACTCATCGGTTTCAAAAGTTCATGGGAACCTACCACCCAGCTGTCGGTACCGTTAAAAAAACCGCGGATGGATATGAAATTCCGATCTTCGCGCAGTAGCGGTTCGCCCAGACTATTCACAAGATGACTGTGCGATTCATATCTTCGTCGATCGGTGGATTGCTCTGTTTTGGCACTGCCGGGCATGTAAATGGCGCGAACATACACAGTGGGAATGCCCTTATCGCTCAGGTACTGCGCAATCGAAAACTCCTCAAACGGGCTGTTGTATCCGTATTCCACCGCTTTTTGATTCCGGTCATCATTGTTTTGCACAATCACCGTTTCGCCCACGCGGGATATTTTCCATACGATATGAATATGGTCCTTGGTAAAGGTATAATAGGTGTCCGTTTTTTCGGATAGCTTCCAGGAATGAGTTTTGCGCCAGCGCTCGGGCAAAAAGTAATCGAAAAGTTGACCGTTTCGGCCAACCACCCACAAATGTCCCCCCGTGCTTTCAACGGGACCATGGATATAGGGCACTCCCATGATCTCCATAACGCCAAGATGGCTGGGCAGTTGAGTGGCACGCCAGCGGTTGCGCTGTTCGTCATGATAAGCATGACGCTTCTGACTTTTCACCTGTTCTTCATGTACAGGGGTCCGTATCAGCAACTCGTAATCAACAACGGAATAATCTCCCGCTTCAATAATGCCTGTAATCAGGTCAGTTTGTGTTTTGGACCTGTCGGGGCTGTCAGCCCTGATGCTCTCAATGAGATTGACCTGCTTTTCCTCCAGAATGATGTGCACGGGCTTCATGTCCGCTACATAAAAACCTTTTTGGGCCATATCTGATATTACTTTGAGAGTGACAGGCTTGACAACGGCGTCTGCGGCCTCTCCCGTTATGCCTACGTCCTGGAGCGTTTCTACAACATCTTTGCCGCGTATCCACTGGTAGATGAGTTTATATTGCTTCAGGATATCGACATCAACGCCCGGATGTTTTGCATGGATGCGGTTAAGTTTATCCGTCGAACGTCCGCTCTGCCAGAGTTGCATGGTTTCGGGCGGCACATAGATGGCGAGCGGCAACTGTGTTGATGTGGTAATTCTCCGGGGGCCGTATCTTCCTTCGCGCATTTCAAAAGTGAGCGAGAATTCCTCCCACGGGCTGTTGAATTCGGTATTCATGAATTGCATAAGCGTGTGCGTATCCAGCGGCACGTCTTCTCCCACCCGGCAGTTTTTTACAACAAGATCCAGTGCAACGCCGTCCACCATTTTAGTTGGCACCCTGTATACGGCACTGGTGCCTTTCAGTCTTTGGCGCTTGCTCGAAAACCAAGGATCTTCGTACCAGTTTGATGGTTCTAATAGTCCGGCCACGGGAAGACCGAATTGTGTAAGGTAAATATCTCCACCGTTTCTTGTTTTACGGTGAACATAAACCACACCGAGTACGGTGACCAGCGTTTCAAAAGCGGCAGGACTTATAGATGATGACAGTGGCGATGTGATAGAAGACATTAGCGCTAGATTCCTTGATACTTCAGTTACAAAACATAAAGTTAAAAACCGGGAAAAATAATACAACTTCCCGAAAACAACGCAAGAGTAAAAATATTTTATGGAAAGAAAAAAGACAGGCTGCATTCGACCATCTAATGAATCAAATGCAAACCCGCCTTTTAATAATTCGCCGTCAGACTTTGAGTTAACACCTGATTATCCTATAAATCAGCCCAGTCTTTTTTCCAGACCTTCAAGCTCTTTTATGAGTTCCGCGGGCAGACGATCACCGAACTTGGCGTAATGTTCACGGATACTGGCCAATTCATCTTTCCACTCGTCTTGATTGACGTTGAGCAACTCCTTCATATCGGCTGCGCCGATATTCAGACCGGTCGTGTCAATAGCATCTTCTGTGGGCATAAAGCCGATCGGCGTTTCTTTCGCCTTCCCCTTTCCGGATACCCGTTCGAAGACCCACTTTAACACACGGCTGTTTTCACCGTATCCGGGCCAGAGCCATTTGCCGTCCGCTGTCTTTCTGAACCAGTTGACGTAAAAGATTTTCGGAAGCTTGTCTTCCGTCGATTTTGCGCCGATGTTGATCCAGTGCTTGAAATAATCACCCATGTTGTAACCGCAGAAAGGCAACATGGCAAACGGATCGCGTCGGACCTGTCCGATGTTTGCGGAAATGGCCGCGGCGGTTATTTCGGAACCCACGATCGATCCAAGGAAAACACCGTGATTCCAGCTACGCGCCTGATGCACAAGGGGAATGGTGCTCGGGCGTCGGCCGCCAAAAAGAATTGCACTGATCGGAACACCTTTTGGATTTTCCCAGTCAGGGTCAATGGCGGGACACTGCTTGGCCGGGGCCGTAAACCGGGAGTTGGCATGAGCGGCAACTCTGCCGCTGTCTTTGGTCCATGCCTTGCCGGTCCAGTCGATGATCTTGCCGGCCGGTGCATCGTATCCAATGCCTTCCCACCAGACATCACCGTCTTGGGTCAAAGCGACATTGGTGAAAATGGTGTTTTTCTCAATGGCTTTCATGGCATTATAATTGGAATTCAGCGACGTGCCGGGAGCAACGCCGAAGAAGCCGGCTTCGGGATTGATGGCGTAAAGCCGTCCATCTGCGCCGAATTTCATCCAGGCGATATCGTCACCAACCGTTTCCACCTTCCAACCGGGGATGGTGGGAATCAGCATGGCCAGATTGGTCTTGCCGCAGGCTGAGGGAAAAGCAGCCGCCACGTATTTTTTCTCGCCTTCGGGATTGGTGATGCCCAAAATCAGCATATGCTCGGCAAGCCAGCCCTGTTCCTTGGCCATGACCGATGCGATACGCAGCGCAAAACACTTCTTGCCCAGAAGCGCGTTTCCGCCATATCCAGAGCCATAGGACCAAATGGTTTTTTCTTCTGGAAAATGGGAAATGTATTTTTTCTCAATCGGCGCGCAGGGCCATTGGGAACCATCGGATTCCCCGGCTGCCAGCGGTTTGCCTACCGAGTGGAGGCAGGGAATAAACACACCGTTTTCTCCCAGAACGTCAAGCACCTTTTGACCGACTCGCGTCATAATGTGCATATTCACAACGACATAT
>JBDKUG010000313.1:0-1608 GCA_039679815.1 Smithella sp. | reverse complement strand
CAAGCCAGGAATTGAGCTTTTCCTGCAAGGCGTCCATCATTGGGCCGATAGGTCCGGGAGATACCTGGACCAGATCAATGTCTTCTGAATAACGAACTGGTGATAGATGCAGTTTGAAAAGAGCTGTCCCACCCCTGAAAGCAAGATTACCGGCCAAGGCAGGATGGTTAAAAATCTCCACAAGGGCACGGGAAATAATCAGATCCTGTTCCACCTGATCACTACGTTGCCAGGGAGCATTTTGTCTCCATTCCTTGATATAGGCATCAGGTATCATACGTCTGGTTCCACCTTGGTGTTAATAAAAACCCGCCAGTGGCGTTCCGTTTTTGCTCCTTTGATGCTTAAGGCTGGCGCCAGCGGCGTCCGCACAGGCTGCCGTTCTCTAACATATTCGGCAATCCCGGCTGCTTTTTCGTGAGCGCCGACAGATTCCATCAGATAGCCAAGTCGCTGGACCCAGGCAATCGGTGACAATACGGCCAGTTCACGCAAACGGGCGGGATCAATTTTTTCCGCAAGTTCGGTCAAAATCGTTGCCACATTGTCCAGACCGCCGCATTGACTGACATACCCGATCAGATCCAGCACGGTAGCTTCCGGAGTAGATATTTTCAATATCCCGGCAGGCGTATTTCTCGATGCAGTAGGGATTGCTGCGGCATTCTTTCTGAAGAAAAAATTGACGCGTATCTTTCCGCATTCAATGGGCCGTCGGTTTTTTGCAACGATCACCTGAAACACCTGCGGACGTTGATGCGCAGCACCATAATATTCAGCGGCGCTTAGTAAACCCGCATAGTAGGATTCGCCCAGATGATCCATCAGGTCTGGAATAAACTGCTCCGCCGGGATACATCCTGATGCCCGATATTCCGGAGGCACGATAACATAAAAGCCCCGGTAAGGCATGGCGATCTCACCTTTTTTGTGCAGACGGTGAAGCGCTGCTTTGATGGCTAAGGGCGATGCGTCTTTCAGCGTTGCAACATCATTGACGACAAAGCAGGAACGCCCTTTTGCGGCAAGTTCTTGAATATGGTTAGCCAGCATACCTTCCTCTCGTTGTATGATTCGTGAGCACAAAGTAACACTATTCGTTGTTTTATGCAAGCATTCCATACAGACTCAGTTTTATTTATCACTGGCAGATGTTTTCAAAATTATCCATAATTATTTGATTTTTCAATATTAATTAAGATTTATTATCAAGCAGATGGTAATCATGTTAGTGTATTTACACCATGATGTTATGTATTTTTAACCCAGATTCCGCAATAGAGCGGATTTCTTTTGCGGAATCTGGGATTATGAATATTTTTATTGCCTGATAATCACGAGCTTGGTCAACACTTGGTCAACATTTTCCCCAATATACCCCCCCGATTCCCCCTATTTCTGCCCTGTAGCCTGGATCAATAATCTTGTCATTTTCCTTGAAATATCATCTTGTTCTCATTATCCCGGCATTCCCCCGAATGTCCTCAATTATGGTTTCAGGGTCTAGTGGGTGTACGCCTGTGCTGGTTCAAATCCAGTCTTCGGCACCATTTTTTTGTTCAGCATATCGATTGAAGAACCGGCTCTTTTCGTTTTTTCTGCAGCCAC
>JBDKUG010000179.1:0-4026 GCA_039679815.1 Smithella sp. | reverse complement strand
CCTTGGTAATGCCGCCCGAATCTTCGCCGTCAATGACTTTTTTCAGACGCGGGATAATGTGTGTATGACAATGCTCGCCCAACTCCACCATGATCCAGCGCCGCCCCATCTTGTGGGCGACTGCGCCGGTGGTGCCGGAACCGGCGAAAGAATCGAGGACAAGGTCGCCGGGGTTAGTGGCGATTTCAACAATCCGTTTAAGAAGTCGCTCAGGCTTGGGCGTATCAAATGTCGAGTTAGCGCCAAAAAGAGCAACAATTTCCTTCTTTGCTTCTTGATTGTGCCCAACTTCAGCATTAGGCCACCATGACCAAGAATTTTGGCCGTCAAGCTCATTCAGAAATCGTTTTAATCTTGGTCGCGCATTGCCATCTTTACCGAACCAAACACGATTATCTGCTAAATATTTTCTGAAAGTTTCTTCTGATAATGCCCAACATCTGCCTTCAGGAGGCGGATGCATAGAACCATTTGGAGACGTTATCGTATAAAATTGATTTGGTGTAGCATGACCTGTCATGCCTGTGAAATCAGTCGACGCCCACGGTCCACGTGGGTCATCATCGGGATTCTTAAAATCTTTTGTTCGCACATCAGTAACAGGTAGCTGATTAAATATTTCTTTTCCTGAAAATTTGTTTTTTCGAAATACTAAAATGCTATCATGTGCATCACCTAATCTAAGCCTGTTGTCAGGCGAAGTTCTTTTCTGCCAAACGACATTTGCCATAAAGTTTCCGCGGCCAAAAACTTCATCGCAAAGTACCTTCAAATAATGGCATTCATTGTCATCAATCGTAATCCACAGGGAGCCATCTTCAGACAACAACCGCCGTATGATCTCCAGCCGGTCGCGCATCAGTGATAGCCAGATGGAATGCTCCAGTCCGTCGTCATAATGGGTAAAGGCGCTGCCTGTATTGTAAGGCGGGTCGATGAAGACACATTTCACCTTGCCGGAATATTCCGATTCCAGTGCTTTCAGCGCCAGCAGGTTATCTCCGAAGATCAAACGGTTGTCGAAAATGTCCTTGCCGGTCACCCGATGTTTTGCATGATAAGATTTCGCAGGATCTTCCAGAAGAATCCGCGGCTCCAACCGCGGCCGGTTCTCTTTTCCAATCCATGTGAGCTCTAATTTTTGTTTATGATTCACTATTTTCCGTTACCTTTGCCTTTTAAGCCATGATCGGATCTGATCGATAAAATCGCGAAGCGAATGATCCACAATACCGGCATTATAGATATCCATGGATTTTGCCACTATCGCGCCGTACTCGGCTCCGCCCATCATCGGAATAACACCTTGATTGACAAAGGCCTTTTTTAGGAGATTTTTATAATGATTTTTATCACATTTGACTGTTGGAGATACTACTTGGATGGGCACTTCGGCAGCGTCAGCCAAAGCCTGACTGTCCAGGAGATACCATCTTTCAATGTGGGGGTCCGGCACAGCGGAAATAACCTCGGGATAGGACATGCCCTTTGACGCAGCCAAAAGTTGCTGCTTTCTTTTCACAAAGCCGTTGCAATTACCGTCCGATCCAACAATCAGAACATCGGCTTCAAGGTTTTTTCTTTTCTTAGCCTGCTTAAGAAAATCTTTATAAGCGCGGATGGAACCGCCACCGCGCGCACTGAGAATTTGCAGGTGGTAGTCATTCAGCTCTTTTTCCTCATCCGCGATCAAGCGTTTGACCATGGCGGGAATAAAGGATTCCTGCGCCGTATCTTCCAGAAAGAAAAATATGTTATATCTAGCCACCAAAATCCCCCCTGACTATTTCTTCTTCGAGGTGTTGCTCAATGTCATTATTCCGGAATAGAGGACCACTCGTTGAAAAGGGAATAAAGTCAGTTCCCGATTCATATCTTTGGCATACAAGCAGATCTTTATTGCTGAAGTAGGTCGGTAAAATGGGTGAGTGGGTATTGATGAGTATCTGTCGATTTTGGTCAGCGGCATTTTTTAATAGTTCCGCAATATTTTTCAATCTTCTGGGGTGGACGCCATTTTCCGGTTCCTCATAACCGATCGTGGTTGACCCAGTGACAGGCGACAGCACCGCCAGCAGGCCTAAAACTCGTAAAGTTCCTTCTGAAATTAAACGGTTGGAATAAAAAGCATTATCTTCGCATAATCGTAAAAACAATTCCGCTTCCGCCGTACGTTCGATTTCCAAGTCATTCAGCCGGGGAAGTATCTGCATTGCGGCAAGTTTTACCGCTTTGAATTGTTGAGGATGCATCTCTTTAAGTGTGAAATAAAAAGCCGCAAGGTCTTCACCGCGAGGTCCGATATTGGTCACTTTGGCAATCGCATTTCCTTGCCGCATCAGTTCACGCGGTTCCAGAAAATAGAAATGGCACCGGGACAGTTCTTCTTTCAGTGCTGTGATATGGGGATAATGCGGTGCATAAAGAGCTGTGGACGCAATCGCATAATCAAGCCCGATGTCATGGTATGTCGGATGAGACTGCCCTTCCATACGAAGGTTGATTTTTTCTTTTACTTTTTCTATAAAGGGAGTTCGGGTTTTTTCGGACCCATCGCGGCGCAACGCCGTCAGGCGTTCATTCATAACGCGCACCTGACCGGAAAGAGAAGATACCTGTAAATCTATCTCGTATCGCAGTAAACGGTGTGTGATGATATTTTTTACCTGTGCTGAAGAATCGACATTCTCAATACCCCGCCGCAGTTCCCTGATGCGCGACTCCACTTCCCGAATAACATCGTCACTGAGTTCAATATCACCAACGAACGATATATCATGATATTCTTGATCTTTCAGTCCAGATATGCCTCCAGAAGCATAGTGCACAACTTCAAGCGGAACACCTCGATGTTCAGCAAAAGCTTCTTTCAGGTTTTTCTTTGTGACGATCCGGGAAAATAGATTTAGAGCATCGAATAAGTTGCTTTTGCCTGCAGCATTGGGTCCGAAAATAACGACAAGGTTGGGCAGCTTAACGTCAATGTTCTTAAGTGATTTATAATTGGTTAGCTTGAATCGTCTGATCATAGTGTCTCTCCCCTTTTTAATACCGCTCGCTTCATCCGGGCTCTTATCTTCCGTCGAGCCAATCTTAAGTCAATCTAACGCCAATCTAAATTCTGGTTTTTAGATTGGCCGTGGTGATAAAGTCTTATATCAGCATACTACTTATGAATGATCTAACAACATATTGATTTCAAAACGGATATATACTCTTTCCGTTTTTAAGTGAAGTAAAAATATCTTAACTTCCCCCGATTGCATTTTATCTCAGCACCCACCTGACTAAAAAAAGCTGCTGTATTTTCTCCCTTTGCCCTCAATCTTTTCAATCAACGTTTCTCTCTGCCTGTCCACATCATCCTGGGCATCAAATAACGATCGACGCTTCTGATTACACTGGGCCTCCAGGTCTTTGATCTGCTTCTGTCCGATGAGTTTTTCTTCCAATGTCAATGCAGCAGTTGCAGCACGTCTCGCCTCCTTGATCTGGCGATCCAATTCCTTGATTTCGCGCTCCAGTCCTACTTTCAAATCGTCGGCCCATCCGCCGAGTTTTTCCGCTTCGGCCAGAGGGTGGCTGCGGCGAGAGAGATGGGCTTCGCCTGTGCGCCTTGGCAATTCATAGAGTCCCAACGGTATTTGATCGGTTTTATCCGCAATGGGCTGACTGTGCAGACGAAAAGCCGAATCGCTAATAAAATCAGTATGTCCGTTCAACTCATATCGGGTAAGCTGCATAAGTTGACGTTCAAAAAGACTCAGATAGGCTTTGGATGCCGCATCAATCTGATGAGGATTAAGGTCAACCTGTGCATCGACAAGTGCGGCCGTAATTTTCTCCGCGCTGTCCGGTGGAAATCGACGGGTCAGTTCGTATGCAATGTATTTTGCCTGGTAGTCAGTGAGATTCAATATCCGTTTTTCCCCTATACAATGTATTCATGGGGGCCAGAAATATCAGTATCCTAAATCTACAAGCATTGTTAATTGCCTGTAATCTTACAAATTTAATGAATCATTG
>JBDKUG010000316.1:0-8177 GCA_039679815.1 Smithella sp. | reverse complement strand
AGCAGGCGATCGCTTTCGGCCACTCAGCCATCTCTCCGCTGATTATTTCAGGCCTTTCAAAATGCGGCACACAGATTTGTGACGCTTGCTTTTATTTCCGGCGGAGGGATCAGGGCTTACCCGGCATGTGCGGGGTGTTCGTCTTGCAACGGCCAAACCCGATTCAAATCCTGACCTTGCCGCGAATATGCTGGCGGAGGGAGCAGGATTCGAACCCGCGAGACTTTCGCCCAACGGTTTTCAAGACCGCCGCCATCGACCACTCGGCCATCCCTCCATCATGATGTTTTTTCTGTTGTCCCTCAGGCCATCTTAAGGAGTAATCCGTTCAAGACCTCTCATATAGGGACGCAGGGCTTCCGGTATGATGATGCTGCCGTCGGCCTGCTGATAATTTTCCATAACGGCCACAACCGTACGGCCTACCGCCAGGCCTGAACCGTTTAAGGTATGGACAAATTCAACCTTGCCATTGTCTTTCCGGCGATATCGGATCGCTGCGCGCCGTGCCTGAAAGTCTTCAAAGTTGCTGCACGAAGAAATTTCCCGATAGGTGTTCTGTCCGGGTAACCAGGCTTCGACATCGTATGTTTTGGCCGATGAAAATCCCAGATCAGCCGTACAAAGACAAACGGTGCGATAAGCAATCCCCAGTTTTTTCAAAACTTCTTCCGCATTGGCGGTTAATTTTTCCAATTCATCATAGGAAGATTCCGGTTTGGAAAATTTCACCATCTCCACTTTGTTGAACTGGTGCTGACGAATCAGTCCCCGGGTGTCCTTGCCGTAGGAACCGGCCTCCGCGCGGAAACAGGCTGAATAAGCCACAAAATAAATCGGCAGTTTTTCTTCTTCCAGGATTTCATCCCGGTAAATATTCGTTACAGGAACTTCCGCCGTCGGAATCAGGTAATATTCCATTCCTTCAATCTTAAAAAGATCTTCCTTAAATTTAGGCAGCTGGCCGGTACCGGTCATGCTCTCGGCGTTGACCATAAAAGGGGTAAATACTTCCGTGTAACCATGATTTCCTGTGTGCAGATCAAGCATAAAGTTGGTGATGGCGCGCTCCAGTTGAGCGCCCGCTCCCCTGTAAAGCGTAAAGCGCGCTCCGGTAATTTTGGCGCCGCGGGCAAAATCGAGGATATTCAGGTTCTCGCCAAGATCGAAATGCTGTTTGGGTTCAAAATTAAAAACCGGTTTCTCGCCCCATGTGCGCATGACGGTGTTGTCTTCGGAGCTACTGCCCTGCGGTACGGACTCATGCTGAATATTCGGCACGATCATGACAAAGGCGTTCAGCTCTTCTTCCGTCACCCGGAGGCTTTCGTCATATTCTTTGATTCTGGCCGATACATCGCCCATTTTTTCGATCAGTGCGGATGCGTCCTCTTTCTTCTTTTTGAGTTCTCCAACCTGTTTGGAAACGCTGTTGCGTTCATTGCGCAGGCTTTCCACTGACTGCAGAATATCCCGCCTTTTTGCTTCCAGACCTAAAAAACGGTCAAAATCAATTTTTTGACCCCTCTCGTTCATTTTCTGCCGGACGAGATCAATATTTTGCCTTAAGTATTTAATATCAAGCATAATTTACCTTCACTTTCTTTTGCCGATCCCATCTGCAAAAGACGAAGACTACTATCACTTTGAATTATTGAAGTCAATGTTTTTGTCGGCAGGAGAAAGGCTATGAGCGGTTTAGCCTTCTTTTGACCATGCTGATGAAGGCATGAATTTCCGGGCTTTTCAGGAGATAGGCCGATACCAAGAATACGCATGCTCCTGCCGCGACAGTGCTCGCCAGGAAAATCAGTCTTGATTGAAAGCCGGCCAACGTATCCCAGGGCATGAAATAGTTGATCAGCCCGATGGCGCCAAGCATAATCACGGATGAAGCAATGATTTTAAATAATGACGTGTAAAAGGTGCGATCGAGAAATGATCCTATTTTATTTTTCAGGACAAAAGCCAGAATCAATACGTTGACAGAGGCGGAGATGGAACCGGCCAGCGCAATTCCGTTGTGTTTTAAAGGATACATCAAGGCCAGGCTGCAAAGCACATTTACGATCAGGGTGATGACGGCTGCCTTGAACGGCCATTTGGAATCCTGAAGGGAATAAAAAGAGGAAACAAAAACGCGGAGGACCGAATACGCCCAAAGGCCCAGCGCGTAGCAGAAAAGGGCCTGGCCGGTATAGACGGCGTCCTGAACATCAAAGGCGCCGCGCTGAAATAAAACGGAGATAATGGGCAGATTCAGGGCCATTAAAGCGACCATCGAAGGGATGGTTAAGAAAAGCATCAGCCGCAGGGAAAAGGATATGCTCGATTTTAATTCATCTATCTGGCCTGTGGCAACATGCTTAGAGAAGCTGGGCAGAGCTGCTGTTCCGATCGCGATGGCAAAAATACCCAGTGGAAATTCCATGATCCGGTCGGCGTAAAACAGGTAGGTGACGGATCCGCCGGGCAGCAGGGAGGCCAGTATTGTTCCCACAAAAACATTGATGGTGCCCACACCGGCGCCAAAGATCGCTGGAAGCATGAGCAGGCCGATCTGCTGAATCCCCGGATGGCGGACGTTGAATCGAAATTTAAATTTGACGCCGAATTTAAGCAGGGCCGGCCACTGCATGGCCAGCTGCAGCACCCCGCCAATGAGCACACCTACGGCCAGCGCGGTAATAGGTTGGGCAAAACAGTCGTGCAAACCCACCGCGGCCGCGATCATCGCGATATTTAACATGACCGGGGACAGGGCCGGTGAGGTAAAATGCCGGAAGGAATTCAGAATGCCCATGCACAAGGCGACCAGGGCAATGAAAAAGATATAAGGAAACATCAGGCGGTTTAGGAAAACAGTGAGCGCAAATTGTTCCGGATTGCTAATGAAACCGGGCGCAATCAGTCCGACGATTACAGGCGACAGGAGAATGCCCAGCACGGATACGGCGGCCAGGATGACAGACAGAATGGTAAAGGCATTGGAGGCCAGCTCCAGGGCCTCCTCTCTGGTTTTCTTTTGCAGGTATTCGGTGAAGACCGGTACGAAGGAAACGGTCAGGGATCCTTCGCCCAGCAGACGCCGGAGCATATTGGGGATGCGAAAGGCCACCCAGAAAGCATCGGTCATCCAGCTTGCGCCGAACAAGGCGGCGATTACCATGTCCCGGACGACCCCGAAAACGCGGCTGACCATCGTCGCTGCGCCCACAATCCCGGCGGCCCTGGCAACTTTGACGTTTTCTGATTTCTCTGTTTGGTTATCCATTTCCTGGTTTCAGCTCCTGTATATTTTGTTCAGGTGGTGATGCGAACCGCTTTGCTATGATGAATGCCCGGTATCCAGTTGATGGATTTTTCGTTCCAGATCCGTTTTGCTGATTTCACTGACCAGTATGGTTTTTTTTCGCCCCTTTGCGCCTGCGGATATTTTCATCTGGCTTTTTCGGAGTTTCAATGTTTTGGCTAACAGGTCAATGCAGGCCTCATTGGCTGCCCCTTCCACCGGCGGTGCGGTGACCTTCAGCTTCAGTATACCCTCCGATATGCCCGAAATGCCGGCCCGGGATGCATGCGGATTAACATGGATGTCAAAGGACAGGCCGTTTTTTGTTTCACGAATAGGTATTGCAGGGGGCATGTTACAGACCTTTCTAAAAACCTGTGGCCATTTGAAGCATGGTTTTAACCAGGAAAGACTGTAAAAAAATGATGACCAGCAAAGCAATCAGCGGGGCAAAGTCAATCGGAAGGCTGTGGCGGGGAATGATTTTGCGTATCGGGCGCAGCACAGGTTCGGTAACCCGGTAAAGGAAAATAACAATTTTATTGCAGGGGTCGGGATTAACCCAGGAGATCAGGGCGCGGGCGATGATTATCCACATATATACAGTTAAGATAATCTCAATTACCCGGGCGATCGCAATTATGAAATTATTCAACACAAACATATTGGCCTCATGAGAGCGGTTTTACTTGGTTGACTCACAGAAATCTCTCACGGCTTGATTGAAAGCGTCCGGCTTTTCCATCATAGCCATGTGTCCCGCACCTTCAATCAGAACGAGCTTTGCGCCTGCGATTCCCGCGGCGATCTGTTCCGATGAAGCAGGAGGGGTCATTTTATCTTCCGTGCCGCAAATCACCAGCACCGGGGTTTTGATTTTGTCGAGCTCACCTCTGATGTCGAATTTGCTGCAGGCCGTCATGTCTTGCGCCATAACTTCTACCCGGGCTTCGGCGAGGCTTGCTCTTATGGCATCGTAGAACACCGGCCGGTTTGCCCTGGCCAGGGAAATTTTGCAAATCATGTCCATGATGATATCCGGCTGACTCAGGAAGCCTTTGATAATGTCACGGTTTACCGGCATGGTCAATCCGCCGCCTGCGGCCACGACGCCGCTGATGTCTCCGGGCCAGTCCGCTGCAAAACCAAGTGCGATCGCCGCCCCCAGCGAATGACCAATCAGCACGGGCCGTTTCAGTTTCAGGACATCAAGAATCTCTTTCAGTATACCAACATAAACCCCAATGTCCTGTTCTCCGTCCCCTTCCGATTGGCCGTGCCCGGGAAGGTTGACTGCGGCAATGTTGAAATTTTTATAAAGGTTTGCATACTGGTAAGACCAGACGCTGGAATTGCTGCCTGACCCATGGATAAAAACGAGGCTTTGTCCATGTGAGCCGAAATCGTCCGGATTCACCCAGCAGACCACACTTTTCCCTTTAACCTTGAATTGCCTCAGCATCGGACATTTCTCCCTGCGAAAGTGACTACCATAAAAGCAAATTTTTATGCAATCAAAGAATCGGGAAGGCACAGGATTTATATTGACAGGATGCGGGGAAAAAGTGCATGTAAATTATATTCCCGTGGAGGTTGGACAGATTATGTTTACAGGCAAGACAGTAGCCATTATCGGAGGCGGAAAGATGGGCAGTATTCTTGCCCGTGGGATGATTACCCGCAAAATTTTTTCCGCGCAGAATATTACCGTGACTGATATCGATCCCGCCAGACTCAATGATTTGCGATCTGCCCTGAAAGTACAGGTTAGCGCCGACAACAGGAAAGCGGTGAAGGATGCGGACATTGTCATCCTGGCGGTCAAACCGCAGAATATTTGGGAGACCCTGAAGGGGATCCGTCCCGCTGTGAATACATCAAAGCTATTGATTTCGATCGTGGCGGGAGTTCCCACGGATGCCATCGAAAAGGCATTGTTAAAATGCCCTCGCGTTTTAAGGGTGATGCCGAATGTCAACGCAATGGCCGGAGAAGGCGCGGCTGCCGTGACGCGCGGACATTTTGCCAAAAAAGACGATGTTCAGTATGCGCTCGCGATTTTAAATGCCGTTGGTCTGGCTGTAGAAGTGGATGAAAAACTCATGGATGCCGTGACCGCTTTGAGCGGCAGCGGTCCGGCTTATTGTTTTGTGATCATTGAGGCCCTGATCGATGCCGGTGTTCATCTCGGGCTTGCACGCGATCTGGCCGAGAAACTTGCCGTACAGACCATGCTGGGATCGGCCCGGCTTTGTCTTGAGAGCAGGCAGCATCCGGCGCAGCTGAAGAATATGGTCACTTCACCGGGCGGAACCACGGCCGCCGGTTTAAAAGTACTGGAGGAACGGAATATCCGGGCGACGCTGATGGCTGCCGTGGAGGCAGCGGCAAAACGCTCTCAGGAACTGGCTGGAATCAAATAATTCGCACGGCTGTTCTGATTTGAAATTGCCGGGAATTGAAAACAGGAGTTGTTATGGAAGTTACGGGAAAGGTCATTGTTGTCACGGGTGCGGCATCCGGCATTGGCCGGGGGTTGTGCCTGCGGTTTGCCAGGGAAGGGGCACAGGTGATTGTCGCGGCGGACGTCAACGAGGCTGGTGCTAAATCGGTGGCGGATGCGATAAAAGGTGCGGCAGTGGTCTGCGATGTCAGCAAAGAAGAGGATATGATCCGCCTGGTGAGGTTTGCGGAGGACAGGTATGACCGCATTGATATTTTCTGCTCGAACGCAGGAATCCTCGCCCTGGGCGGTTATGAAGTGGATAATGATACCTGGCAGAGGATCTGGGAAATTAATGTGCTGTCTCACGTTTTTGCGGCGCGCGCTGTATTACCCGGCATGATCAGGCGCGGCGGCGGCGCCTTTATGATTACGGCCTCTGCTGCGGGGCTCCTCAGCCAGATCGGTTCTCTGCCTTATTCCGTTACCAAGCACGCGGCGGTGGGGCTGGCGGAGAATCTATCGATCACCTATGGCGATCAGGGTATTTCCGTATTTGCCCTGTGCCCGCAGGCGGTGGATACTGAAATGACGCGTCAGGGCGGCGGTGTGGCGGCGGTGGACGGCATGATGAAACCCGAAGAGCTCACAGACGCTGTGATGGAAGCCTTTCGGGCCGATGATTTTCTGATTCTGCCTCACCCGGAAGTCAAAACCTACATGCAGAGAAAATCGTCCGACTATTCAAGATGGCTCAAAGGAATGCGCAAGCTGCAGGAAAGATATTCTGCGGGAGCGCCCCTGAAAAAAACATAATATCACCGTCTAGAAGGAGGAAGCTATATGGGCACAAACGAGACATGCGCATCGGTGGACAACCTTCAAGACCTGGAACAGGCTCTCAAGGACAATGATCATGTCATTGCCATGGTTTATGTATCCTGGTGTCCGTTTTGCAGAAAGGCCCTCCCTGTATTTGAAAAGCAGGCGATTACAAAACAGCGGAATCTTCTGCTGGTTGCCGACGATGAGGAACGCGTTGCTGATTCGTATGACATTGATGTTTTCCCGACATTGATCCTTTTTGACAAAGGCCGGATCGTCAAACGTTTGGACGGTAAACCCGGTATTGGTTTGAGTGACAAACAGATTGCCGATTTTATAAAATCCTGTACTCTGGCTTGAAATCAGGAAAGAACCGGAGCTCAAACAATTTGGATATTGTTGTTAAATACTGCGGTGGCTGCAATTCTCAGATCGACAGATTAAAAATCATCCGCAATATCGAAAACTCACTTGCCGATGGTTATCAATTCACGGACAATCCATACGGAAAGCCGTTCGACTTCGGCATTTTGGTTTGCGGTTGCCCGACGGCCTGTGCCAGAAAACCTGAACTTGTTGATTTAGCCGGATACTGGATTGTTGTTGCCGGTAAAACCATTGATTCGCTGGAGATTCCGGAAGGGGAACTGTCTGAGGCAATTGTTCAGAAAATTAAAGTAATAAAAATGGGAGGCAAGCTTATGGATTTGAAATATCTGCTGTTTAATGTAGATGCAAAAGTGGCGACCGTAACCATCAACAGACCGGACAAAGGCAACTCACTGGCGCCCCAAGTTCTTGATGAAATAGCGGTGTTGTTCACATCCATTGCCTCCCGCAAGGACGTGAACGTTGTGGTTTTCACCGGTGGCGAGAAATATTTTTCGGCCGGTTTTGATTTGAATGAAATCCGCAAACTTGAAAAAGTCTCCAATGAAACTTATATTCACCTGTTCCATCGCGCATACCGGTCAATTTTGTTTTGTCCGCAGCCGGTGATCTGTGCAGTGGGCGGTGCGGCAATTGCCGGCGGGTTTGACCTGACCATGATGTGCGACATTCGCTATGCTTCCGGGCGTGCCAAATTCGGACAGCGCGAAATTGTTTTATCACTCACACCAATTATGGATCCGCTGTGGCGCATCATCGGGCTGGGACGGGCCAAAGAAGTGGCTTTGACCGGTCGGATTTATGACGCTTATGAAGCGGAGAAGATGGGGTACGTAAGCAAAGTTTTTCCTGAAGGCAAACTGCTGGAATCCGTGGGCGAAATTGCACGCGAAATGGCCGCTTACGACCACGGCTGTCTCAAGGAAACCAAGGGCATTGCCAATAAAGTGCTCAATGAAGACCTTGACGGGGCCATGCGGATCCAGGAGTGGCTTTTCAGGACCTATATCGGTTCAGAGGAGAATCATCAAAGAATTGATGCGCTTCAGGCCAAACTGGCGGCGGCGAGAAAAAAGTAAGGATCAAGGGAAAAGGTGCAAGGGACAAGGAGCAAGGAACAAGGATCAAGGCTCAAGGAATAAAACAATGAATCATTCATGCGATAAATGACGAACAACCAGCAAAAACCACTTATGCGTAATGCTGAAAGGATCAGCACTAAACCCC
>JBDKUG010000111.1:0-5907 GCA_039679815.1 Smithella sp. | reverse complement strand
TTGAGCTTTCGATTCTTGATCGGGTTGTTTTTCGCATCACCCGGCAAAAAACACTGCGCTTTTTCATCATAATTGTTCCACGAAATGTGTTCTAAAACCTTGAAGCGGAAAGTGTCTTTCGGCGGCGGTGGATATTTGGGCACGGGCGGGTCGGCGGAAGAATCCTGATTCACACCGATGGTGTTTTTGTTGTTCATTGTCATAAGGTCGGTGTTGCGGCACACACCCTTGCCTTCGAACTTGACATCAAAGGAGTAGTTGGCAAACTCTGCCTTGTTTCCTACCGTGCCGGAGATAATGCCCTTGCGATTGCCCGCCTCATCCCCGGTGCTCTTGCTGTATGAGCAGCCGTCGATCGCGGCCATCGCACCGTCAACCTTGACGGTTTTGCTGCCGTCTTTAAGATCGGACGATTTTGCGGTGTTGGAGTAAGGAATCGGCACGATGGCGATTCCAACCTGTGTCAGGCAGACATCCGGTGCGGTATTTGAGGCCACCGCGCCACTGTTGGCGTTGGATATACCCTGCTTGTTGGCAAAGACAGTTGAATTACCCAAATTTGTTATCTCCTTTCGTCTATTAGCTCATAGCTCGCAGCTTGTGGCTCATAACTTGCGGCAGATTCCAATTTCCAGTAACTGTTGCACTTCATGCAGCGGTCGTCGTACTTCGTGCTTTGCATTAGCCTTTCACCTTGTTCCTTGAACCTTGTCTCTCCGGTTGCTGAGCCTGTCGAAGCTGGTCGCCATCTGTCAGCGTCTCGGGTCTTATCTGAAGCATGACCTCTGGACCATGCACTTCCACTATTCACTATACACTATACACTATACACTATACACCATTCACCAATTATTCCCCCAATCCCTGTTTCTTTTCTTTCGTCAGCTTTTCCAAATCCTTTGCCACGATATAATCGTGAAAGGTGGGGTATTTGTCGGCGTCGTTTCCCATGATGGACTTCTGGGCTTCTTTGGTAAACTCCCAGCGAAAGACTCTGTCGGAATGTGCGCAAACCAGACTGACGGGATTTTTTGTCCACGCGCAGTCTTCCAGATCGAATGTTTTATTCATCAAAAAGATCGGCGTGCCCAGATAGTTCGGGTATTTATCGGAAACGGGCATGAGGCAGGTTTTTTTGTTATCCATAACGCCGCCCTGCTGAAATGTCACCCACTTCCCGTCAGGGGAGAATGAGAATTGGGCGCTTGAATTATCTTTGCCGAATAAGCTGAGCAATTTATTAATTCGTTTATTATCCCAACTAAGCAACATTTCATTCTCGCCACCTGTAAGTATGGCAAAAGGTAGAACTGTATGTGGATATATCCTGTGGAACCAGTCCAATTGATTTTTGTACCTTTTGATAGTTTCCCCCAACGGATGTTGTGCCGGTTCCAGATTGAGATCAAATACCTCCAATACTTTGCGGTTGAAATGCCACAAAAACACCCGGTCCAATGCCGCCGTCCAGATCGATCCCCGGCCGATATTCTTTTCCTTGATCACCTTCGGCTCTTTGCCTGACACATCAACCAGTTGCAAGTTGTACGTGCTGTCCATATGATCCTCGGAACGGCTATTGTATTCTTTCACTTCAAAGATAAACCACTTCTTCCGGGCATCCGATACCGCCAGGTTTTCTATCGTCTCGTCAATGGAAAATACCACCCGGTGTTCACGGCATTTCTTCGTCTTGAAATTGCAATGGTAAAATACGCGATCCTGCGCAAAACCCACTTCATGCTCCGATATCACAGGCAAATATTTTCCCGATCCCCGCATGTCATCCACTTCTCTTTTAAAATACTGATCCAGTCGGAACTTCCCCTGAGGAAAGGATGCCACCGTAATGCCGTTTAAGTAGTTGTTTGTCCCCACGGCATTGTCAAAGGGAACGGGAAACAGCGGAACGCTTCCACCCTCTGATAATGGCTCATTATAAATCTTCGGCACTATTGTTTTCACATTCTTAAAATCATACAAAGATTCCATCTTCTTCTTGCCTCCATAGGTTGGACTTGCCATCAAACAAAACACGGCGACAAACAAAAGCGTCACCTTTCCCCATTGCCCGCAAGCCGCTTTAAACAATTTCATTTCCTGCCCCCTTTATCTCCGTCCCTGTGAGTTTTCAATATCCTTCAACGGCTGGTAGGCCACCCGAATATGCCCGGCTTCTTTCTGGATATCATCAATGTCTTTTCCTTTTAGGCTAGTTAGTCTCTTGCCCAACTCCTCGTCCACAATACCTTCTGCTGCCATTTTCTGCCTCCTATTGATCATGCTTTGCGCAATGCGGTCGATCCGTTGGTTCAACAGGAAAAATTCATAGGGATTCAGCATGGTGAACCGCGTCCAAAGGCTCCAGTGAATCTCGTCCAGAAATGTCTTGGCTTCGGTGACATAGGTCATGTAGTCCTTGCCGTCCAGAAGTGTCATATACCAGTCCGTCCCAAACAAGATCCGGTGGCGGATTCTTGTTTTAAATGCTGAATCGCTGCAAACGACGCTCTTGAAATAATTTTTGAAGGTGTCACTGGTCAGGGATGATGACAGATCGGCATAGACGTTGTCGAAGTCTTTTATCAATTTAACGATCTCTTCGCACCACTTCAGGCCCAGCTTCGTCCCCCCGCCAAAATGCGCCAGGCAGATGCGAAGGGTGTCCAGACGGGTATTCCCGACTTTTGACATCAGCACTTTCCGCCAGGCTCCGGGCGAGACAAATTCCTCATTGAAATACTCACCGGCGGGTTTTCTCTCCCTCATGGTTACAAACGTCCCCGGTCGTGGCATCCGATGCAGAGCTGCATCCATGGGATTCACCATTACTGGCAACACCACCTTCGCCTCTCTGGTCTTCTTAGCTTCTTCCTCTGCGTCATTATCCATTGGATGCCTAAATTTAATGTACTGCTTTTTATCAAACGTCGGCGCACCCTGCGGCGTGCAGTGGTTGATGATTGGTATCTTTTCCACAACGCATCGCCGGTAAAAGTCCTGCAAAATGGGCAGGCGCTGAAAGTCTGCCGGACGATGTCCCTGAGCGGTGTACATTTTGAAACCCAGATAGATTGCTTCATCCTCGCCAAATTGAACATATTTGAACGGCCTGGCATTGCCGCCAAGCCCATAGGACTGCCAGCGCCGGGGATCGTAATGGAACAGTGGCAATAGTTTAAGCGGTTGTTGCAGGACGACCAGCTCCGTGCGAAAAAGCTGGTGCTTCCATTGTTCGTATCGCTGTGTCTCTTTTTCCGTTGTCAGGTAAGGCGCGGCCTTGACACTGATGGCCTGTTGCTGATGCTTCTGGTTGAAGTATATACCGGGTATGCCGAAGGTTTCCAGGTCATCATTTTTTTTCTTGAAACCATCAAGTGTTTCGCTCTGATCCGGTCCCAAGAACTTCTGCGGATTCTTACGGTTTTCGAGATACACCTTCTTGCCGGAGCGGTCGTCTTTGAACCATCGGCCATGAATCGGCGCCCAGTAATACTTCGGCTTTTTGCTCGAATCCTTCACATCATAAATCGGGTTATAAACCTTGATACCGTAATAGCCGTCGATGTGGGCATATTCCATGTCCATGGTCATTACTACGCAGGGGAATGCCAATGGCCGGCCCATGCCGCTGTAGATTTTCTCGTTGCCGGTCAGATGGTCATAGACTTTTTGCCTTCTTTCTTTAAGGAACTGCATGCCAATTTTATAGGTATTATCTTTCGATACGGCAACCATTTTTGTCAGTTTGTGCCGTCTGTCATCTTCAAGGTGTTCTACTTCATCTGCCTCAAAATAAATGCCGGTCATGGCCATCGATTCATACATCTGCGCTTTTCCTGCCGCATCCAATAGCGAAACGCCGAAGTTGATCAGCTTGCCCAGGCCGGTCATTCCGGACTCAATCATATGTCGGGACGGATGGAGACGGGTCAATACAAAGCTGGCCTTGGCGCTCCAGAAAAACAGAAGCGGCGAACAGTTGTTGCTTTGAATGTGCATGTGACAATCGACAAGGACAGATGGCTTGTATTTGCTGATCAGGTAATCAACCCCTGTAATGGCTTTGGGTTTACTTTGTTCTTGTTTCGCTTTATTCTGCGTCATATCTGCTTCCTCGGTTTAACGGCTGACCTCTTATAACTCTTCTTTCTCGTCTAGTGGCGTTATTGCATTGGAAAAAAGAAAATCCGTGTAGTTTAGTTGTTCATCTTCTGTCTCATAAATAATCTCAAAGCGGCCATGTGGGTCCTGGTCTTTCAGTTCAATAATTCCATCTTTGTCCGTGGTTTTTTCCACAATGCTCCCATCAGTTAATTTGATTTTGAATGTCATGCCGGATATGGTTTTGTTTTCTGCCTGGCCAAGATAGAAAGTTTGATTATTTTCATCCCAGCCATCCCAATCCAGATGTTCCACCACTTTGATTCTTAGCGTATCTTTCGGCGGTGGTGGATATTTGGGCTCGGGCGGTTCGGCGGAAGAATCCCAATTCATGCCGATGGTGTTACCGTTGTTGTGCATCATGGCATCGGTATTGCGGCAGACGCCTTTGCCTTCACATTTGACGTCGAAGGAGTAGTTGAGAAATTCCGCCTTGTCGCCCACAGTGCCGGAGATGATGCCCTTGCGATTGCCCGCTTCGTCGCCGGCGCTCTTGCTGTAGCAGCAGCCGTCAATGGCGGTGGAATGTCCTTCGATCTTCACCGTTTTCGATCCATTTTTAAGATCCGATGATTTTGCTGTATTGGGGTACGGGATTGGTACGACTGATAATCCGACCTGTGTCAGGCAGACATCCGGTGCGGTGTTCATGGCCGTGGCCCCGCTTCCCTTATGCGACCAGCCCTGTTTGTTTACAAAGACACTGCTTCCCATGCAATTATGTTCCTTTCTTTGTTTATTCCCATGATTAAAATCCCTCTAAATCTCCCTCGCGCCACCTTTAGGTGGTTAGAAAAGGGAGATGGCTTTCATATTTCCTTTTCCAGAACTGCCGCGCCGCAGGAGCCAAAATCGTCGGAGCAGAAAAGCATCACGGGGGAGGGCAGCCAGTTCTTTTTAAATCCCTCGGCGACAATGCTTGCCATGACGCCACCTGATGCCGCGCTGATGTCCCCGTATGTATCGGCAGGCGTCCAAAGCGGCGGCTGTTTCTGATCTTTATCGAAGATTCGTTGACGGACGATTCCCCATTCTCTTGCGCGATCTTCCTCGCCGTTTAAATCGCTAAACGCAGCTCGAATGGCCTGTTCTTTCAGCGGCTGCAGCGCGGTACTACAGGCTTCGGTCAACCCTTTGCTTATCCCTGACTGATCTGACGCCCGGGAATGTGGCTCTTCAGATAGGCCCAAAGAAGTGATCCGTGCCAGAATGGTCTTGTTGGCCGCTTTTGCGCTTTCCAGATCTTCGACAATGACAAAGCCGATCGCTTCGGAGGGAATCAGGCCGGAATGCCTGCCGTAGCTTGATGATTTGAGGCTGCTTGTGTTTTCGAACCAGCTAAGTGTGACGTTGTCCAACAATGAGTCAATACAGCCAATGACACACATGGTGTCCGGTTTTGCCTGAATCAACTTTGCCGTTTCTTGAACAGCATAATGAAAAGAAGCATTCCCTTTGTTAATCCTTTTCACTGACGGGCTTGACGCCTTCTCTGCGAGAGCTCTTGTAAGTGATCTTTGACATGCTTCAACATAATCAGGGCCAAAGCGTTTCTCTGATGACGCACACAGGAGAAGTTGTGCTTGTAATGGCCATTGACGTATTTTCTCGAAATATCTCTCAAATAAAATGTCCTGACACAGAACGGCAATATCAGACAGATGACGGTCCGGCGTATCACCACGAAGGCTTAATCCCTGAATGCTTGCGATATGTATAGGGTTCCTGTTCTTGTCTGTATAG
>JBDKUG010000270.1:0-1598 GCA_039679815.1 Smithella sp. | reverse complement strand
CGGTTGAAGCATTAACGTTATTTAAGCCAAAGCGCATGCTCTTCCTGGAGGTCAGCAAGCGCCAGTTTTGTCAACGGACCTCTCGCTTTCTCGTTGAAACCGGAAGTTCCACGATATTTGGTTTTGTATGCTGGAACACGATTGTCCGTTTCATTTCCCCCGTCATCGGGCACCACGTTGTCATTATCAATGACGGCGGCAAATATTTTTGCCGATTGATCCCATATCGTGTTGATTGTACTAAAGATGTTGTCCGGTGATGAGTTGTCATATTCAATCATCTCTTCGGTCATGTGCTGCTGATGCATGTTTTACATTTCCTTTCCTGTATTCTTCATTTTTTATCTTTAAAAAATTATATCCGTTGCGGTGGTTCGTACTTTTGCTGCTCAAAACAACAGGTCTTCTTCCCGGTTTTCTTCCTGTATGATCCGTCCTCACACTACCTGGCGATGTAGTAGTAACGGTTCAGGTCGAACAGTCCGGAGGTTACGGGCTCATCCTCATAGAATCGTTTCTGAAACCAGTCGTAAACATCCCAGAGCCGGTCTTCCGCCCGGTTGACGCCGTACTTGGCCAGTCGATCATAATCTCCCGGGCTTTTCTTAAAATGGGTCAGGATATCAAGAAAGTCGGACATATCCTCTTCACGGACATCAAAAAAGTAGTTGGGATAGGATCCGATGAGGCCGCCAATAAAATCGGCGCTGTCCTTTGCTACATCGAGCTGTGCCTTTTCACCGAACAAATGGGTGACATTGCTGTGCCACTGATTGATCACGATAGAGATCGCCAGATCTTTTCTGTTGTTCAGACGGATTCTCATGTAGGCTACATGGATATTGTGATCTTTCATTAATGTGAAAAACGGCATGCCGGGTTTGGATATGGCTCGAAAAGCCTTGAGGTAGTCATTCGCCGTTTTGTTTTTATCCGGCAACTTCTGATAGGCAACCTTTCCCTGTTCGTAGTTCACGGCATCAAACGTTATATTTGTTGCAGGTGAAATGTGTTTGTTCACTATATATTCGATGAACTCACGGCTTGGATCATCCGTCACAAAGGAAATTTTAGCGGGCAGGGCGGAAGAATAGTAATTAATATTTTTGAGATCAATCCCCTGATACCAGGACTGCATAATCTCCTGTCGCCTGGACGGGGGCAGATAATCCAGGAAGTAGCTCTCGCCTTCAACGCGCAGATGATCCATGTAGAGCCTGAGTGCCAGCTGGTGACCGCTGGTGCCGTATACGTCAAATCCGGCAACCAGCGCATAATAGATGCGTTCCAGCAGGGGATAGTCCACCACCCACATTGTTTTCGGCAGATTTCCCAGCACTCCCTTATACACGGAGGCGCTGTCAAAATGGCGATAGACGGTAAGCAACGGCGCATCCGCGGCCTTCTTTCCCTTCCAGAGGGATTCGTAGCCGAGACCGTCGTAATGATGCGACGTGTAATAGTCCTGCCGGGCTTTATAATACTCCACGGCGGACTTTTTATATTCATCGTTCATCGCGTTAAAGACACGCATGTCACTGCCGATTTCAATCGGCATGCGCAGATTGCCGCTGTGCATCCTCAAAAATCCGGGATTA
>JBDKUG010000182.1:0-1837 GCA_039679815.1 Smithella sp. | reverse complement strand
TAGGCTTTGTACATGATAATGTCGGCTGCCTGCAGGACGGGATAACCCAGGAAACCGAAAGTGGACAGGTCTTTGGATGTCAGTTCCGCCTGCATTTCTTTATAGGTGGGATTGCGCTGCAGCCAGGCCAGAGGAGTGATCATGGAAAGCAGCAGAAATAATTCGGCATGTTCCTTCACTGCCGATTGAACAAACAGAGTGCTTTTTTTCGGATCAAGACCGGCGGCCAGCCAGTCAATCACCATGTTTATGGTGTTATCCTTAATGCATTCCGTTGAGCTGTATTCGCTGGTGATCGCGTGCCAGTCGGCCACGAAATAAAAACAGTCGTATTTGCCGCTTTCCTGCAACTCCACCCAGTTGCCCAGCGCGCCGTGCAAATTTCCCAGATGCAGGAGGCCGGTGGGTCTCATTCCGCTGAGAATTCTTTTTTGTGTCAAAACGAAAGCTCCTTGCCGCAGTTGGATAAATGCACCAGGGCCTCCGATTGTCAAATGAATAATGCGGAGGCCCTGGTTTTTATAAGAACTTAAAAAAACTATTTTACTTTGTCGGCCAAAGTCTTGCCGGCCTTGAATTTAACGACTTTCTTTGCGGGAATCTTAATCGCTTTACCCGTCTGAGGATTCCTGCCCTCGCGCGCTTTTCTTTTTACGACGGAGAACGTGCCAAATCCAACCAATCCCAGTTTTCCGGATTTTTTCAGTTCTTTGGTGACCGCCGCGACATATGCGTCCAGAGCATCGGACGCTGCTGCTTTGGTAATCCCCGCCTCATCTGCCATGACTCCGATCAATTCTGCTTTCGTCATACCTTAACCCCCCTTTCATGAAAATAAACGTTTAATGAAATAATTCGCCGTCTACGGCGACTAATATACAATCCTGAACTAAAACGATTTGCATGATTCTTGCGGTTATCCTGGGGCTGCCCTTTAGAAACCGTGCCAGATTCCCCAGAGTGATTCCTGTAACCCTGTTTGTTTACTCGTTGGACGAAGCGTATTATGCTTCAAACTGGCGCTACGCCTAACATATAAAAAAATAACAATCAAGAAAAAAGTGATGGTGCAATGCCTTTATCAAGACATTTTAAGCGGCCGAAAAAAAATTATCGGTAAAACTGAAAGATGGGAAAAAATTTAAATCCACTGATATAAACGGGAGCTCCTCTTTGACAAGAACTCTTCAATGTGCTAGTAATCCCAACCCTTCACAGCCATGGAAAGCGATCAGGAACGAGCCGGAAGCAAACATCGTGTGCTTTAAGAAGAAGGTCCGGATATTGTTATGAAAAATACATCCATACAAACACTGCAAAGCTGGATCATCCTGTCTCGTCCACCCTTTCACACGGTAGGCATCCTGCCTTTTGTCCTCGGGACCTTTCTGGCCTATCGCCTGACCGGCGCTTTTGACCCGGAAGTGTTTGTTCTGGGAGTTGCCGGGGTTATACTGATTCTGTTGTCCACGTATCACTCAGGTCAATACTTTGACCGCAGGGAGAACGCCATTTCCGCAAGGATACACGAAAATCCCTTTGCCGGTGGTACCCGGATGATCACCGAAGGAAAAATCCCCGCCCGCGTTGCCCTCTGGACAAGCATTATCAGCATTTTTATGGCTTTTATCATCGGGGTTGTCCTTCAGTTTGTCTATAACACCGGCCCGTACACATTGTTGATCGGTTTGCTGGGTGCGGTCCCCGGCTTTTTCTATTCAACGGAACCCGTAAGGCTTGTCAAAAGGGGTGTTGGAGAGCTATTCATCGGTTTTTGCTTCGGCTGGCTTCCTGTGGCTTCTTCTTATTACATTCAAACTGCGGCGATAGCGCCTGT
>JBDKUG010000398.1:0-11275 GCA_039679815.1 Smithella sp. | reverse complement strand
GGAGCTGTTTTCGACCCGAATTTCCACGAGGCACTGATGCGGGTGGACAGCGCGGATCATCAGGACAATCAGGTTGTGAGCGAGATGGGGAAAGGCTATTTGCTCAACGGCAGATTAATCCGGCCGTCGAGAGTCTGTGTCTGCAAAAAGACCGGAGAAAACAGTGAATGTGAAATAAGCGATGCTAATGGAGAATAAGGAGGAAGAAAAATGGGAAAAATTATCGGAATAGATTTAGGAACAACCAATTCGTGCGTGGCAATTATGGAAGGCGGTGACCCGGTCGTTATTGCGAATCAGGAAGGCAATCGCACCACACCTTCAGTTGTCGCCATTACGGATAGCGGTGAGCGGCTGGTTGGGCAGGTGGCCAAGAGACAGGCCATCACCAATTCGGAAAATACGGTTTACGCTGTGAAAAGAATGATCGGCAGAAAATATAACTCCAAAGAAATTCAATATGATGTGAAGATTTCCGCCTACAGGATTACAGAGGCGGCCAATGGCGATGCCCAGGTTACCGTAAGAGGAAAGAATTATTCACCGGCGGAAATTTCCGCGATGATTCTGACAAAGATGAAACAGACCGCAGAAGACTATCTTGGCGAAAAAGTGACGGATGCCGTTATAACGGTTCCGGCTTACTTTAACGATTCGCAGCGCCAGGCAACCAAAGACGCAGGAAAGATCGCTGGACTGAATGTTCTTCGCATCATTAACGAACCGACCGCGGCGGCGTTGGCCTATGGTCTGGACAAGAATAAGGATGAAAAAATTGCCGTGTTCGATTTGGGCGGCGGTACGTTTGATATTTCCATCCTGGAACTGGGTGAAGGTGTTTTCGAAGTGAAATCGACGAATGGTGATACGCACCTCGGCGGTGAAGACTTCGACCAGCGCGTCATGGATTACCTGGTAGCTGGATTCAAGAAGGATCAGGGTATTGATCTGCGGAGCGACAAAATGGCGCTGCAGCGACTGAAAGAAGCGGCGGAAAAAGCGAAGATGGAACTTTCCACAACAATGGAAACGGACATTAATCTGCCTTTCATCACGGCGGACGCCTCGGGTCCCAAGCATATGAATATCAAGCTTTCGCGCGCCAAGCTCGAATCGCTGGTGGAAGATCTTATCGATAAAGTCGTTGGTCCCTGCCACACCGCGCTGAAAGATGCCGGCATGTCCAGCAAGGATATCGATGAGGTCATTCTGGTTGGCGGCATGACCCGTATGCCCCGTGTTCAACAGAAAGTTAAAGAAATTTTCGGAAAAGAGCCTCACAAGGGCGTCAATCCGGATGAAGTCGTGGCAGTGGGCGCGGCCATTCAGGGCGGCGTGCTGGCGGGTGATGTCAAAGACGTTCTGCTCTTGGATGTTACGCCGCTCTCGCTCGGTATCGAAACCCTCGGAGGTGTGATGACGAGGCTCATCGAGAAAAACACAACCATCCCCAGCAAGAAAAGCCAGATCTTTTCGACGGCAGCCGATAATCAACCGGCGGTAAGCATTCATGTTTTGCAGGGTGAACGCCAGATGGCGAACGACAACCGGACGCTGGGACGTTTTGAACTCGTGGGAATTCCGACGGCGCCCCGCGGCGTGCCGCAGATTGAAGTGACGTTTGATATCGACGCAAACGGAATTGTGCATGTGAACGCCAAAGACCTGGGGACCGGCAAGGAGCAGAGTATTAAAATTACCGCCTCCAGCGGTTTAAGCGAAGCTGAAATTGAAAAACTGGTCAAGGATGCGGAGATGCACGCTGAGGAAGACAAGCGCCGCAAGGAATTGATCGAAGCCAGAAATCATGCTGATTCCCTGGTGTATTCCGTCGAGAAGAATATCAAGGAGTTCGGTGACAAGGTCGATGCCGCGGAAAAGGCCAAAATCGAAGAAGCGATTGCCAAAGTGAAAAAGGAACTGGAAGGCGATGATCTTGAGGCCATCAAGAAAGCACAGGATGATCTGATGAATGTGTCGCACAAGCTGGCGGAAGCCATGTATGCCAAGACGGCAGGCGGTCCGGGCGGGCCGGGTGCTGCAGGCGGAGCCGGATCTGCAGGTGCTGACCAGGCTTCAGGTAAGAAAGACGACGATGTTGTGGATGCGGATTTTGAAGAAGTGAAGAAATAAGGTAAAAAATACCACTTGCAGGCCCGAAACCGTGAAATGCGGTTTCGGGCTTTTTTATATCGACCTGTTCTGAAAAATATTATAGAATAATAAAAATTTTTCAGGAGACAAAATGAAGAATTATCGCCTATTGGCGGCAATACTTATTATATTTCTTTTTGTTCTTATTGCAGGATGCGCGAGAGCGCCGCTGATTACAAAGAAAAGAGCAGAACCGCCCGTTAGAAAAAAAATCGAAAAACCCCCGGTGGCGCCGAAAGACGAACCCTCCGTTTTGATCGGCCGCAATAACGTAGGATGCATTTTCCCCCTGACAGGCCGCTTTGGCAATGCCGGGCGCAGGGCGCTCGACGCGGCCCTGTTGTCGTCGAAGATATTCAAACAGCGTTCTTCCTCTCCGTGGGAAATCGTTGCTGCCGACTCCGGAGTGACCCCTGAAGAAATACGGGAAGCTGTTTCTCATCTGGCGGACGATGTAAATGTAATAGCCATTGTTGCCATGTCCGGCACGGCGGAGGCAACCATTATTGCCGAGGAAGCCCAGATTAGAAAAGTGCCTCTGATATTAATCACTTCAAAAGAGGGTATTACGGAAACCGGTGAATATGTATTTCAGCATTTTTTGACGGCGACACAGCAGGTTGAGGCGTTAATCGGATATGTTCAGAGAAAATTGAATATCGGGATTTTTTCCGTCCTCTATCCGCAGGATGATTATGGTTTGGAAATGGTCAGTATTTTCCGCAGTAAAGTGAAAAGTATCGGCGGTAAGATCTATCAAGCAGTCCCTTACCGTAAAACGGATACGGACTTCTCTAACCAGATCAGAAAACTTACAGGAAACAGGATCGGGGTTGCTGAACAGGCTTCTGGCATGGACGAAAGCACTCACACTAGATTATCTGTGGATTATGAAGCCCTCTTTATCCCGGATTCACATCAGCGGGTCAAGATGATTACTTCACAACTGGCTTATTATAATGTCATGGGTGTGAAATTATTAGGAACAAGTTTATGGCATTCACCGGATTTGGTAAAGAACGGCGCTGAATATCTGGAAGGAGCTGTTTTTGTTGATAGTTTTTTTGCAAACGGATATCTTCCGGAAACGAATGATTTTGTCGATGTATATTATGCAGCATACGGCCGTGAGCCCGGCAATATTGATGCGCTGTCCTATGATACAATGGACATTGTCCTGAAGGTCCTGGAAAAACAAAAGATTAAGACACGGGATGAATTCCTTGAGGCTTTGCTGAATGTACGTGGTTTCCGGGGAGCGACAGGTAATGTTTCCTTCAACGGTAAGCGCGTGGCTCAAAAGGACGCCTTTATTTTAATGGTTCAAAACGGGATGATTGTTCAAGTAAAGTGATGACGGGCAGAAGGGTGCAGAAGGTGGATAAAAGATGAGGATTTTATTGACGAATGATGACGGAATTTATGCCCGGGGGCTTGCCGCGCTATACGAGGAGCTTTCGCGGGAGGCGGATTGTTTGATCGTCGCGCCGGAAATTGAACAAAGTGCGGTAGGGCACGCGATTACGCTTTTCCGTCCGTTGATGGTCCGGAGCGCAACGAAGGCCGGCAATTTTCTGGGTTATGCTGTTTGTGGTACCCCTGCCGATTGCGTAAAGATCGGCATCAAGGAACTGGCCGGACAAGTGCCGGATCTGGTTATTTCCGGGATTAATCGAGGCTCCAATTGCGGAAACAATGTCATTTATTCGGGAACGGTTTCAGCTGCCACGGAAGCAGCTATGATGGGCGTTACGTCTATGGCTGTATCTCTTGATACACATCAGGAGGCGGATTTCACTGTTGCCGCCCGGTTTGCCTGCAGGATGGCGCGGCTCATAGAAAAAAACCAGTTGCTGCATGGCAGCGCCTTCAACGTCAACATTCCCTGTCTGCCGGAAGAGAAAATCAAGGGAGTTGCCGTGGTGAGGCAGGGCAAGGGCAACGTCATCGAGACCTTTGAAAAGCGCACAGATCCGCGCGACAATATTTATTACTGGATTTCTGCTGAATTGGTGACGGCTGCCAAAGATTTGCAGACAGACACCGGTGCTCTGTCCGACGGTTACATTACCATTACACCGATTCAATATGACCTGACCCGTTATGATTTGCTGGATTCACTGAAGACCATGCTGGATAATCCTTTATGATACTGCGTTCGGGGCTGGATGATGAACTGATACCATGTTGCATTCAAAGGGTAACGCGGCGGCAGGGAGGAGGCTCCGCAGGCGTATTATTGATACGTTGAGGAAGCCGACCCCCATGTCTGGGGGCACGCGACCGATGCCAACAAAGTTAGCCAAAGAATGCGACTTGGTATGAATTCAGCAAAACATGACATACGGGGTTCATGACAACCCGGCATCCGGAAGGCTGCGCACGCCAAGGGATTCCACACACCGCCAATGCGATCAGCTTTTCTTTTTACTCACCTGATCTTTCAGCCGTTTAATATGCCCTCTGCCGAGGCCTTTTACTTCGCAGCCTAATGCCAGATAGTGGCGGATACGGTCATCGTCGAGAATGCCGAAGCAGTCGATGACGGCAATCGGATGGCCCGCAGCTTTCACGATCCTGGCAGGATCCAGATTAAGATAGGCTTCATGGCGGACCGCCAGCACCAGCGCATCAATGTTCTTCATGGCCTTGTTCAGGTCCTTTTGAACCCTTAAGTCTCTCAGTTTCTTCTGGTTGCGAAAGAAAACGGACTTGCTGCCCGGATCATCTTCCTGGCTTTCAAATTCAAACCAGGAATCAACATAGGGGTCGTGCACCCGAATTTCGGCGCCCATTTCAGTCAGTCGTCTGATCAGAATTTCAGATCCGCTGTAGCGTGTGTCACCAACATCCTCGCGATAAGATGCTCCCAGAATAAGCACTTCCGCGCTGGCGATCGGCAGACTCATATTACGCAAAGCATCACGGACGAGCTGGGCGGCATGCAGCGAGCGGGTGTCGTTGATATCAATGGCCATTGGCGTTATCTTGAAAGTGTCATCTTCAAAACCAAGAATATGTTGATTGGCCCAGACACCCAGTCCCCCATCCTTAGGCAGACAGTAGCCACCAATGCCTGGTCCGGGGAAAATCATGTTGGAATGCGTCGGGCGCACTTTGATGGCCTTGATAACTTTTATAAGATCCACACCATTTCTTTCGGCAAACAGACTCCATTCGTCCAGAAACGCCAGAATGGTTGCCCGGTAACTGTTTTCGACGACTTTGGCTGTCTCTGATTCAATGGGCCGGTCCATCACGGTAAGGGGGAACTTTTTGGTATTGAGGACTTCATTTAGGAATTTAATCACTCTTTGCTTGGACTTTTCGTTAACGCCGGAACAAACGCGCCAGAAATCACGAATAGATGCCACGTAGTTTCTACCCGGCATGACGCGTTCATAACTATGAGCAAGCAGGGGGTCGCTCTTGATGCCTCTTTGCCGAAAAACCTTGCGCATCGCGGGCAGTGCCACCTGCTCGGTGGTTCCCGGCGCTACGGTCGTTTCGATGAGAACCAGGCATTTAGGGGGTATGTGACGGGCTATAATATCAAAGGATTCCTCGAGGGCATTCATTTCCACCTCGCCGTTTCGCACATTGCCCAGCTCGTTCTTTGCATAGTCCAGCTGGACGTCCACAACCACCACGTCGGCAAGCTTCAGTACATCGTAAACAAAAGTTGCAACGAGAGTTTTCTTTTCTAAAACACAGCGCCGGATCATGGGGTCCACTTCCGGATCCTCCGCCTTGACGGGTGAAATGCCTTCGTTGAGTTTGGGTATCTTCCAGTAACTTCTTTTGCTCGGCCTCTGCATGCCGATCACAAACTTGCCCGGCTTGCCGTTCTTCTTGGTTGTGTCGGCGATGATAGCGGCCATGACGGAGCCGACAAAACCTACACCCATGACGACTACAATTTCCTGCCCCTTTTCCCGGGCTTGAGCCACCAGTTTTCCTATACGGACAAATTCTTTTTTGTATTCTTCCTGACCGGGTAACTGATATTTCGTACCGTCGGGACTGATGGAGATGGACTGATTCATAGAGACGCTCCTTTGATTATTTTTTAGCGTATTAACAAAACCGGAATGGGGCTTTTCCGGATGACCTGGGATGTTGTACTTCCCAAAAGCAATTCGCGAAGGCGGTTGTGTCCATAAGCGCCCATGACCATCAATTCAACCGACCCCTCCTTGATAAATTTAAGGATTTCATCAACCTCGCGGCCTGTTGATATAATCACTTCGCAGTCGGCATGGCCCTGCTGGGCCGTTTCTTCAACCTGCGCGGATAAATCCGCCGCCCTCGACTTATCCGCACTGATGATAATTACGGTGATCGGCCAGTTTGCTTTTTCCGAAATCATCAGGGACAGCTCCAGCGCTTTTCTGGACGGGGCACTGCCGTCGTAGGCCAGTCCCATGCTTTCGATCATCCGAAAAGATTCGGGAATGACCATCACGGGCTTTCCTGAATGACGGATAACAATTTCGGCGACTGATCCAATCAGTCCGCCATCTTTTACGTGAAAGTGCTCACCTTTTTTTGCCATTAAAATCAAATCAGCGTTTTCGGCCTCTTCAATAATTGTATCACTGATCTTGCCAATATTTTTTTGCGTACGGCAGGGAATGGCCGCCATCCGGCAGCGGTCTTCAAAATCCTTTAGCAGCAGGTCGGCTTTTTCTTTCAGAGATGCTTCAATGGTTTCACAGAACCCGTCGCAGGGAGGCATACCGACTGTCGCGGAGATATCTGTCAGCATCGGTCCCTGGATTAAAAAGATGTCGATAACATGGAGGCCGGTCAGCGCCGCCTCCAGTTTCGGTGCGATGTAGATACCGTAATCGACAGCGTTGGCGCTGTTGGGTGACCCGTCAATCGGAATGAGTATTGTTCTGATCATGATGCCTGCCCCCCCCCATATTCTTGCGGCAGTGATTATTTTTGTTTTTTATCGAAATGACTCAGATCGTGCAGGAGGTTACCGATATCCTTATCTTCCCAGGTGCGCTTCGAATCTTCGTCTTCTCCCGAGTCCTCATCCGCATTAGTTCCGTCTTCCTTGAAAGTCAGAAACTTGCCCACCAGATTCCCGTTTTTGTAGGTTGCCTTTTCCCTGATTTGTCCGTTTTTATAGTAAGACGTATATTCGCCCTCGCGTTTGTCTCTTTTAAAAAAACCCTTTTCCTTGATTTGCCCGCTTTTATAATAGCAGACATATTCTCCCTCAAACTTGCCCTGCTGAAAGTGCTCTTCTTCTCGCAATTCTCCTGTCTTAAAATAACGGTGGTAGAGGCCGTCGAGTTTTCCGTTTTTAAAATTTTCTTCTTCACGAACATGTCCGTTTTCATAATAGGATATATAGGGACCGTCCATTTTATCGTTTACGAAATTCACTTTTTCCCGAACCTGCCCGTTGGCATAATAACTGACGGCGGGACCGTTCCTTTTGCCGCCTGAAAAATGGAGCTCGGCCATGATTTGGCCCCCAGGGAAGTATGTTGTATATTGGCCGTGTATTTTCCCTTCCAGCAGATATTTTTTTTCCTTTATGGCTCCGTTTGGATAATAAATTATTTTTTCCTTGGGCATAATATTGTTGCTCGTTTCATATTCGTGGTTGTTTTCTTCCGTTCATTCAGTTCTGGAAACCAGCTGCATATTTTCGATTTGATATGGAAATGGCTTATAAACAACATTACCCTGCAATGCCGTTCTGGAAGAATAATATCTGTTTTTTTAATCAATCCACCCGAAGAATGCAACCAAAAACAGACAGGTTTCAGTAAATTTTGTTTTACTTTTTGCAAAAAGGCTATTAGGGTTTGACAGTCGGACAATTTATTCCATATAATAAGAGTGTATTACAACAACTGAGCGGGCAGAAATGATCGTTTCCAATTTAGATACAACAAGAGTTGCCATTATCGGCCCCGGGCGTCTGGGCACGTCGTTTGCCTACAAATTGGGACGCGACAACAAGCGGGTCGCCATTTATTATCACAACTCGGACGTCTGCAAGGCCATTAACCGGGACCATTTAAATCCGATTCATTTAACTGAGGATTTGGCCAGGCGTTTGGGCGGGATGGATCAGGTTCCCCGTCTGGCGCCGAAAGTTTATGCGACCAACGACCTGGAGCATATTGTTGAAACAAATGACTTTATCATTTTATCGGTAACCATGAACCGTCTTCCGGAACTGCTCAATTATCTCAAGCCGATGATTGACAGAAAGGCGGGGGATACCTGCCTGATATCACCGATCAAGGGTTTGATTTCCGATGAAATATCGACCGAGCTGATCACGCCGTCACAGCTGATTCACAATCATTTGCGCCATCTCGAGAATAAATATCAGGTGGCGTGCATTGGCGGCCCTTTTTTTGACATGGATATCGCGTTGGGCAAGCCGGTCTGCCTGACCCTTGCGGGGAACCGCCGCACAGCCGGAATCATCCGCGATCGTCTGCTCATGTTCAACCGCAAAGAGCTCAATGCCTACTATAATTTTGATAAAATCGGCGTGGAGGCCTGCGGAGCACTGAAAAATATCGTTGCCAATATCAAGGGCCTGACGGATTCACTGGATCTTGGTGATTCGATTCCCGGTACCATCTTTGCGCGTTCCGGTGTGGAAATCCGGTCGCTGACCAGAGTGCTTGGAGGCAGTTTTCAGGCGTTTCATTCTCAGGCCGGTGTCGGTGACATGTATGTCACCGTATCATCTCTGGCCAGCAAGAATTACCGTTATGGGAAGTATTTCTATGAGTTGTACACCGGCAATCCCATTGAAACGAATCTGAAGGTGCTTGGAAAAATTGACGGTACGCCGGAAGGTCCGAACACGATACGCAACGTTTATAAATATCTGGACAAGAAAAACATGTACAGTCCACTTTTTTCCTGCGCTTATAATATTTTTAATAAAAGCGGCAACAAAGATGCGATTAAAGACATGATTATTCACGCCTGCCAGTTTGATAAGAGAAAGAACGAATACATTGGCCCTTTTTCCAGATTTATGTATCGCATCGTCCCGGATTACTGGTACCGGCGCGACAAAGAAATGTTCGATTGACATTGCTGCATCCGATGAGGACCGGTTGTCCCAATCCGGGGCTGGCGTTAAAGTTTTCAATTCACGCATGAGAGTAAAACCAGGGTATTTCCCGGTCAGACTGAGGGAAATATACAAACGGTAAATGAAAGCAGCGGGGGCTTGAAGATATGTGGAAGCAGAAAATAGTTTCTCCCGAAAACATGCTGGCGAAGATTGATCCGGGCATGAGTATTTTTCTGGGAACGGGAATGGCCGAACCACGCACGCTGGTCAAGCACCTGATGGAATCCAATCAGTCTAATCTTCAGGACCTGGAACTGATCCAGTTGGTCAGCCTGGGCGACGCCGTGGCCATTGATGAACGTTATGCCCGAAAATTTAGGCTAAAAACATTTTTTTCCGGATGGCTCGCATCCGAAGCCATCAGCCAGGGGCGGGTTGACTTGATTCCCAGCCGTTTTTCGCGGGTCGCATGGCTTTTTAAAACCGGCGTGATCAATATCGATGTCGCTTTTATCCAGGTGACCCCTCCCGATGAAAACGGCTATGCTTACCTGGTCGGGGCGTCCGCCGAAAAACAGGCCATGGAAATGGCTAAAATAGTGGTCGGCGAAATCAACTCCCAGATCCCCCGGACAATGGGCGATACCCTGGTGAACATGGACGATTTCAATTACCTGGTTGAGGCAACCGAGCCGCCGTATTATGTCGGCCGCTGGCCGCTTCAGGATGTTTATCTGAAAATCGCCGCAAACGTGGCTTCGGTCATCCAGGACGGCTGCTGCATATCCTATGGGATCGGGCCGCTTTATGAAGCGCTGGCCAAGGCGCTGACGACAAAAAAAAATCTGGGCGTACACTCGCCTTTCTTTACGGATGCGCTGATGGATCTGATCAAAAGTGGAGCCGTGACCAACCGCTATAAAAATATCTATCGGGGAAAGTCCTGCGCCTCCTATGTTATCGGCACAAAAGAGCTAATGCAATGGCTCGATTTGAATCCGCTGGTGGAATTCCAGCCGCAGGACATCGTGATGGATCCGCGGGTCATTGGCCTCAACGATAATATGGTTGCCATTTTCCCGGCGCGGAAAGTAGACCTGACAGGCGATATCGCGCTGCATTCCGGTAAGGGTAATGTTACAGCCGGGCCGGGAAACGTTCAGGAACTCTTCATGGGAGCGGCTCTTTCCAAAAACGGCCGGAATATATTTGCCCTGCCCAGCCGCAACCGCAAAGGGCAGCCCAATATTAAGATTTCTCTGGATAAATATCCTTTCCAATTCACCAATCGTGAGTCGATGGATGTTGTGATAACAGAATACGGTGTGGCTTATCTGATGGGCAAAACATTACGCGAGCGGGCGCAGGCGCTCATTGAAATCGCGCATCCGGATGACCGTCCGGATCTGGTCCGGCTGGCCAAGAAGGAGAAGATGCTTTACGCCGATCAGATTTTTTATGCCGAATCCGGCCACCTGTATCCGGATAAAATTGCCTGTTCACATAAATTCAAAGATAGCCTGATCGTTCGTTTCCGGGCCATCAAGCCGTCTGATGAAGAGGAAATGCGCCGTTTGTTTTACAGATTTTCAGATCAGGCGGTTTATTACCGCTACTTCAGTCCGATCAAAACAATGCCCCATAAAAAAATGCAGGAATACGTCAATGTGGATTATCGCTGTACCATGTCCATCGTGGCCATTATTGACGAGTCGGGGGTTGAAAAAATCATCGGTGAGGCACGCTATGTCAGAACCAAGGGCGAACCTTTTGCCGACACCGCCTTTATCGTCGATGAGCAATACCAGGGCATGGGCATTTCAACCTATCTTTTCAATCTGCTGATACGTGCGGCGAGGGAGGAAGGGGTTGCCGGACTGAAGGCCGATGTTCTGGAAAACAACAGGGCCATGCTGAAAGTTTACGAAAAAGCGATCTACCCGGTACAGACCGTTCTCTCCGGCGGTGTATATAAAATTACGATTCCTTTCGATGCAAGATAAGGTCGCGACAGAAGAAAGCCGCCTGCCATGAAGAGCAGCACTCCAC
>JBDKUG010000016.1:0-2580 GCA_039679815.1 Smithella sp. | reverse complement strand
CTTCAGAAAAAAGGATTTTCCCGGAGGGAGCCCCGTGCCGCGAATTCTCCAGATGTCGTTGCGGATGAAATCCATTGTTTTTTGAATTCGTGTTTTGTTTTCGGCCATGATGCCTCCTTTAGTCTCCGAGAATGACTTCTCCCGTATCCGTGATCAGCTTTTCCGGCAGTTGAAAGAGCCGCCGGAAGATTTACGGTTATTTTATACTATAAAATCATTCAACATACTTAGCTTTTTTGCAACTTTGTTATCCGTTTCGAACTGTCCACTTTCCTTTTGACATTTTCGTGCGTATTCTGTAATGATACTAAGAATTTATGCGCACTTTAAGCAGCATGTCGTTCATTTAGTTTCATGAAGAATAGCTAATTGCGGCAGAGGAGCGTCAAGTGCACGATCCATCAAAAACAAACCAGCAGCTCATCGAAGAAATTTTCTTATTAAAGCAAAAAATCCGGGAACTGGAGGCCCCGGAAGTTCAGCGCAAACGAGCGGAGAGGGAAATAACAAGAGGAGACTCGAAATATCAACAATTGGTCGAACATGCCCAGGACGGCATTTTTACGATTAATGTGCAGGGCCGGTTCATTCTTGCCAATGAGAAGTTCTGTCAGATGATCGGTTGCACGCATGAAGAATGCCTGCGCTGCAATATTCTGGATACCTACCCGGAGGACATGCAAACGATCGGAAGGCAGCGCCTGGATGATCTTAAGTGTGGTGATGCAATACGCTTCGAGCGCCCGATGAAACGGAAAGATGGCGACATCGTGTATGTGTCCGTCAATGCCTGGAAAGACGAAGACGGCAACCTGCAGGCCATCGTGCGTGACATCACCGAGCGCAAGCGCATGGAGGAATCTCTTCGCCAAAGTGAAGAAAGATACAGAAACATCATCGACAACATAGATGACGGATATTACGAGATTGACCTTTCCGGGAATTTTACCTTTGTTAATGATGAGATTTGCAATCATCTGGGTTATACCAGAGAAGAAATCATCGGCATGAATGACAGGAAGTACACGGATGAAGCAACGTCCAAAAAATTATACCGGCATTATCTCGAACTCCACAAAACAGGGAAAAAGATAAAAAAATATGCGTTTGAAATTATCAGAAAAGACGGGACCAGAGGATTCAGTGAAATTTCCGTGGCACTGATCAAAGATGCCTGGGGCAATCCTGTTGGATTCCGGGGCATCTCCCGCGACGTCACCGAGCGTAAGCAAATGGAAGAAACCATTCGCCAGTCCGAAGAAAGATACCGCACCATCATTGAGCAAATGGAAGACGGTTATTTTGAAACCGACCTGCGCGGCAATTTCACTTTTGTCAACGACGCGGAATGCCGGAATCTCGGATATACCCAAGAAGAGCTCATCGGCATGAATCGCCATCAATATGCGGACGAGAAAAACGCCAGGATGCTGTTTGAAGTTTTCAACGGCGTTTATCGAACAGGAATTCCGGTTAAAGCACATGACTTGGAGTTCATCAGAAAAGACGGCACCAGAAATATTGATGAAATATCCGTGGCGCTGATCAGAAACGCAAAAGGGGAGCCGATGGGTTTCAGGGGCATCGCCCGCGATGTTTCCGAACGTAGGCGAATGGAGGAAAAGCTCCGCTCTATTTCCATTACCGACGAACTGACAGGTCTATACAATAGACGTGGTTTCATCAGTCTCTCCGAGCAGCAGATTAAGATAGCGAAGAGGGCAAGGATGAATATGCTTCTGTTCTTTGCTGATTTGGATAAACTGAAGCAGATTAATGATACTTTTGGCCACCAGGAAGGCGACAACGCGATTGTTGAAGGCGCAGCGGTCCTGAGAGAGGTTTTCAGGGAATCGGACATCATCGGCAGAATAGGAGGGGATGAGTTTGCTGTCCTGACCACCAACACAACCGAAGAAACCAGAGAACTTCTGACCATGCGTATCCACGATATCCTTGATGCTCATAACAGATTTGAAGGAAGAAATTATCACCTGTCCTTCAGCATAGGCATAGCCCACTACAATTCCGAAGCCACAGGCTCTCTTGATGACCTGATGGTTCAGGCCGATACGCTGATGTATCAGGAAAAGAAAAACAAAAAGTGTTAAAGATGACGTATTAAAGGTGAAAGGGTCGATTTGTTCCCATGAAACCCAATTTGTTTGGTTTGATTCTGTTGTTGCCAGCATTTCTATCGGGTGTTATCGCTTGCTATGCTTGGCGTCGCCGTTCGATACCGGGTGCGACCATCATCTTCTTTTTGATGTTGGGCACCAGTGTCGCCGTTTTTGCCTACGGAATGGAACTGATCTCCCTTGCCATGCCGGACAAGCTCATCTGGGTCAAAATCCGCTATATGGGAACCGCCCTGATTTACCCGATGCTTCTGCTGCTGACATTGTGGTACACGAATCGGCGTCAGGTCCTTCGGCGGCCTGAACATCCTCCCATTCGCCTATGCCATCTCATCTCTGGTGTTTGCGTGGGCCATTATTGACCGGCAACTCCTCGATTTAAGACCCATTGCACCGTCACATTCAGTCATGGAATCTGTCCGGAGTGTGCGCAAAAATTATA
>JBDKUG010000394.1:0-2039 GCA_039679815.1 Smithella sp. | reverse complement strand
ACAGTTGAACCTTTATTTAAATTAACGGAGGAATTATACAAAAATATCAATGGTTGGATTTTTCAAAAAAGCTTTCCCGAATCGAAAGATATAGAATACAATCCAAAAATAGTTTTTAGTAGCTTTTCTGAAGACGATGAATTTGGTATCGAAGTGGAAAACGCTATTCAGAGAATTAAAGATTATATAAAGGAGAAAATTACATATTAATATGTTATCAATTCAACAAAATTTTACTTAACTCTTAGCGTGACACTTTTTATGAGAATTTTGACGTATTATAGGTATTAATTTTCATTCCATAGTTCATTCCTCCAATTCAACCAATCACCAGAGACATAATCCGCCTTAGTTCTTACCTTCTCTGCTCTCATTCCGCCATTATCCTTGCCTAGCGGGAACATTTACTGCGCTGCGGTCATCTAAAATTAGAAACTGCAGCTTTGCCATGTATAAAATGAAGTGAAGTAGGCGAGGTTGTAATACGCCTCTATGACCGACCGAACCTCACCCTCAGCCTAGCGGCGTAACGCGCAAACCCAGCGCACAAAACGCTAAATCTGCGCAAACCTAGCCCGGCAGTGCAGTTAACAGAACAGACAGAATCGCAACAAGGATGAACCTGGTGCTGTTCGTGTTATAGCTCTCGCTTACGCAGCTTCAGTTTCCAGCCTGGCGCGTTCGCTCATCTGATCGCGCAGGGTCTTAATATCCTGCGGCAGGAAATAGATCGCCCCCAGAATGAACAAAAAGCACAGGATCCAGGCAGCAACGCAAATGTACAGGATGGCTGTATGCAAGTTGTATGCCACGGCAATTGTCCCAGCCAGAGCAGGAGCAATCGCCGAGCCGCCCTGTTCGATCAGGTACTGGATGGCATTTGAAGTGGCGCGTACTTCAGGCAGAGTAATATCGTAAATAGTGGAGAGCACATTCGGCGAAGCAAAAGGAATGAATACCGCGGTAATTGCAATTGCAATGGTAAATAATATTATTTCGGCTTCAGGGATCGACAGTGATAACCACAGCATGATCGCACCGCAAATGATTCCGGCTGCGCCAACCATCAGACGGCCGCGTGGATTCTTCTTGAACATCCGATCTCCCAGCGCCCCGCCGATAGGGTATCCGGCTGCCAGGCAGAGGACTGCAATTACCATGGTGACCAGCACCTGGGTATCGGAAAATTGCCTTTCAGTTTCAAGGTAGCGGAAGAACCAAAAAGTAATCACCTGCCAGGGGAATACACCAAAGAAGCCCTGGGCGAATAAAAATAACAAGCTCTTCTTTTTGAAAAGCTCGCGCGCGGTCTTCCAGGAAAATTTATACGTCGTCGTAGGCTCGATATTTTCCATCTCTGGTTCTGATTTGCCGCGCGGTACATCTTTAACTCCGAAAAATATTACCACCGAGAGCAGGATGCCCACCGCTCCGGTGATAAAAAAGACCCCTTGCCAGCCAACCGAATCTACCAGCATGATTGAAAGAACCATTCCCAGCAAATATCCTAGCGGCTGTGCAATTTGTAGGAAACCATAAATTCTGCCGCGCATGCGCGGTGGAAAGTAGTCAGAAATTAGACTGTAAATGCCCGGATAGCAGGAGTCATCGATGCCGGTGGAAGCGCGAGATGCCATAAAGACCGGAAATGTGCGGGCAATGGCGGAAATCCAGGTGGTAGATCCCCAGATGAACGACGCCAGCGACAGCAATTTTGCGCGGGAAAATTTATCGAACAAAAAACCCCACAGAGGATAGAAAATGGCACCTACCAGAATCGCGCCTGAAAAGACCATCCCCATTTGGGCTTCATTGATGTTGAACTGCTCCATGATGGGGGTGGTTAGCGGGCTGATTAGTAATTTGTCCGCCTGGTGGAGGAGCATAAAGAAGAAAAAGACTGCAAAAACAAAATAACGATAGCGACTCGATGTTTGCATGCTGACCTCCGCGATGAACAATTTTTATAGTTAGTTTAACATATTTTCTGCTTGGTTTCAAGTCTTTAGTATGCGGGGGTCAGCACATAGTATACAGTT
>JBDKUG010000108.1:0-2606 GCA_039679815.1 Smithella sp. | reverse complement strand
GTATCCTGCGCGAAATTTTTCGGCACACCGCCGCCGATCATCAAAAGACCGGTGGTCCCCGCATGTATCTTGATCATGGTCAACTCCAGAAAATCCTTAACAGAGTCAATGGAAAGATGATTGTCGGGCCGCTCATACTGGTGCATCACCAGACCGAACCCGGCGGAACTGTCAGAAAACGCGGGGCAGAAAATCGGCACATGGTTTTCATAAGCCGCCTGAACCAGAGATTCTTTCTTTTTGGAATGTTTGACCAGATACCTGCCCATTTCGGAGATGAACTCCCTCGATGAATAAGGACGCGGGGGCAGGCCATCCGCTATTTTTTTAATCGTTCGATCGCAGTGCTGCAGATCGTCTTCGCTGATAAAGGTATCGTAAATCCGGTCGATATAAAGACTCCGCAATAACTTGTCATCGATAAACGGCGTGCCCTGATAGTGTTTGAAACCCAGTGCTTCAAAAAAATCCATATCGACAATCGAAGCGCCGGTCGCCACGATCGCGTCCACCATATTGTTTTTCACCAGATCCACATACACCTGCATACAGCCAGCGGCGCTGGTCGAACCGGCCAGCGTCAGAATGACTGCGCATTTTTTTTCGCCCAGCATCCGGTCGTAGATATCGGCGGCCAACGCCAGGTCCCTCGCGGAAAAAGACATCTTCTTCATCGCCCGGATCATTTCTACCGAATTGATCGCCTTAATATCAATATGCTCGACTGCATTCTTTAATAAATCCTTTTTCTTCATGAATTCATCGATCCCCTTTTTTATCTTAGATAGATTTTGATTCTTAAATCAGAGCGGATAAAAAGTCAATCTTTTGCGGCATAAAACTCATCCCGGTCCTCAATCTGAAATATCTGAAAAATCAAAAGGAAATTTTCCTTAGCTTTTTCCTTTTTCTACGGTATAGATAACCACCCTAAACCGAAAAACCGGAATTGCCATGGATACCTTTACGCTGGCTGCGACCAGTTTCACAATTGCCCTTTCACTGTTCATCACGGGAAAAATGGACAGGCTGCAAAAGTCCTTTGCCGCCCTGTGCCTGGCCGTTTTCATTGCCCAGATGGCCGCTTTTCTCAAAGGGCTCACCGCCGCCGGTTTCTGGAATCATCTTGAGCATCTGGGCCTTCTGGCCATCGCTCCTGCGGTCGTCATTTTTTCCCGGATGCTTACCCGCAATGAATCCTGTCTTTCGAAGGGATCTGTGGCCGTGGTGTCTCTTATCAGCACAGCAGGAGCCGTTTCGCAATTTACCCCCCTTGGCACACGATCGGGATTTCATCTTTCACTGGTCGCCTATACCTGCATTGTCCTTGGTATCTGCTATTTTTCCCTGCTATACCATGTGAACAGATTATCGCCGTCAACAGAAAAAAGACGCCTGAGCTATCTGCTCATTGCCTGTCCAACGGCCGCTTTCATCTGCTTGGTGGATCTTTCAGGTTATCCGGGATACCATTTTGCACCGGTCAGCGGTCTCGTTTTATCGGTACTGCTTTATTTCACCCTTTTGATTGTCGCATATCCCCAGCTTTCCGAACTGCACCATTTTTTCGCGCGGGCCCTCGTTATTGTCGTCAGCACACTGACCGGCGCGGCGATTATTTATCTGGTATCTTTCTTTTTCAGCGGCAGCGCGCCTTCTTTTACCAGTGTCTTCATGATGTCGTTTCTAATCATCATTTCCATCACTCCGGTCAGGATGATGTTAAAAAATATGTTTAACGTCCTCTATCCGGAAAGCAAGGATGTCTTCATGTCACTCTATGAGTTTGATGAAAAACTGGAAAAGGAAAAGGCGTTGATGCTCGCGGAAATGGCACCGGTTTTCGCCCATGAAATCCGCAATCCGCTGGGTTCCATCAAGGGGGCAGCACAATATCTTCAGTCCGAAGCGGCAACGGAAGAACAGGGACAACTTCTGAACGTGATCATCGAGGAGGTCAACCGGCTGAACACCGTCGTCAGCCAATTTCTGGACTACGCCCGTCCTGCGGGTGGCAACATCCGGTCACAGGACATCAATGCACTTGTTCTTCGGACGATTTCCATCATCGCCGCGAATCGCATGGCCGGGAATATTGCCATTTCCCACGAGCTTCAGGAGGGGCTGCCGCATGTCGATATGGATGAACAGCAGATGCTTCAGGTCATGATTAATATTTCCCTCAACGCGATTGAAGCCATGCCCCGGGGCGGCAGTCTTACCTACAAAACATCAAAAATTGAAGCCGCCGAGGGTCCGGCCACCGGTATTTCCATTCAGGATACGGGCAGTGGAATCCGTCCGGAAAACCTCAAGAACATTTTCAAGCCTTTTTACACAACAAAAGAAAGCGGCGTGGGGCTGGGGCTGGCAATATGCAGACGGATTATCAGGGAACATGGCGGTTCCATCCGGGTAAAATCCATTGCCGGACAGGGAAGCATCTTCTTTATCCAGTTGGGCGCCGGGGAGAAAATCCGCCACAATCCATCTTGATTTAATCACCAAGTTCTAATAGTTGGGAACGATGAACAAAATATTAATTGTCGATGATGAATTGAATATGAGGCTGGTCCTGGCGGCAATGCTGAAGAAAGAAGGGTATG
>JBDKUG010000048.1:0-2886 GCA_039679815.1 Smithella sp. | reverse complement strand
AAATAATAATGCTCTTGTTTTCTAACACATAAGACAGACGTTCCGCCCTGTGAATGGGGTTCGGTTTCTTAAATCCATGCTTCTTGTAGTAATCTGTTTTCAGTCTGGATACTTCGAAACAGAGACGCCTGCCGCTTTCTCTGATGGCGTTTTGGATGTCATAAACGCGTTTGGAAAAGACGGCTTTATGCCTTTTGGCATCAAGATCATAGCACTCGGCTTTGATGCCAAGAGATTTGAATAATTCAACGGCTTTTTTTACAGAGGCAAGACTCTGGTCATTTGTGATATTCAATGGCTCTGACGCCAAGCCAAGGCGCCTGGCTTTCTCTTCATACATGTTGTGGTATTTAAGCAGCTCGATTGAGTTGTGATGGATAGACTTCAGGAAATCTGCAGCAGCCCTAATATTGTTTTCACCATCGTTGTAGCCCGGCACCATCACCATGCGGAATTTAACCCTGGCGTTTAAAGCAATCAGGTTCTCAATATTATCCCGGATTAGTTTACTGTCCTGCCTGGTGTATTTCTTATGGAGGATGTCATCGCCGACAATTTTCAAGTCAGCAAGAAACAGATCTACGTGGGGTGCAAATTTCTCTATATTTTTCCAGGGTACATGAAGAGATGTTTCAACGGCCACATGGATGCGTTCTATCCTTAATGCTTCCAGCAAAGGTGTCAGGCTGTCCGGGTCCTGGAATAGAGGTTCGCCGCCACTCAGGGTCACTCCGCCGTTTGTTTTGTAATAATAATCTTTGTCTCTCGAAACAAGTTCGATGATGTCGGGAATCGAATAATTACCGTCAGGCACCAGGTCAGAATGGAAGGAGAGCGCTTCCGGATTCTGGCACCACAAGCACTTCAATCCGCACCCCTGGAAGAAAATCGTCGTGCGGATGCCGGGGCCGTCATGAACACAGGTACGCTGTATTTTCAAGACGTTTAACTTATCCGTGTGTGAGCTTTGGCACTCGTAAGACGAATCTTCCTGTTGTCCCGAACGTTGCTGGTTCTGAGCGGTTTCCATTTGTAGCTCCATAGGAAATGATTGAATCTGCAAACCAGAGGTGGTCCGGTTTCTTTAGCCAACCTGGAGCGGTTAATAGATGGTTAGCTGGTCTGGTTCATACTTCTTCCTTCAGTTTTGTTATCGTGCTTCAGTAAACCTCATCGGGAGTCCTATTGTCAAGCCCCTGATGGAGCCGCCTTATATTGTATGGATCAAAATGCTTTGTAGGCTCCTATTTATCTCTTCATTCCTCTTTCAAGGATTGTTTTGAAAACTATTTTACCCATTTTCACCGTAATTCTATGGCTCGGAGTTCTTGCGACCCCTGTCACCGCCGGCTCGGTCAAACTGCGTGATCCTCAAAGCGACAGAGCCAGAACCCAAAACTCAACCGTTGGGCAGCCTCGAAAACAGTTGCAAGCACCCCCAGCAACGCAGCAGACAACAACACGAACGAACGCCAGGCCGGTATTAAAAAAGACGGAATCATTCAGGCCTTTACCAGGCGATGATCGCAAAAAAAATCGACGATTCTATGGATCCCTGAATCATACAGGGTATCCATTGAGCTTAAGCAGGGCATTCGACTTGATAGCCGATTGCTTTGCTTCGGAGATTTCTGCGTTACTTGGCTATAAAGAGGAACTTAATATCTTGCCGTCACGGGCTTCCTATTGAAACCATTTTTTCTTGCGACTTTTTGGGCGGGTGGAGAAGCGAAATAGCCGGTTGAAGAGTCCTTTTTTGAGTTTGCTATCGGAAATCCCCCTCATCTTTTTCAATGTCTGCTCCAACTCGATGTCCCTGATGTTTGGATAGTGAACCAGATCATCGATCAGAGTCTTGGGTTGCCCTCCATTTGATTGACTTGCGGCGGGAATAACCGGTTTTTTATTACTTATGGAAACATTCGCCAGCACTTCCTCTCGTTTGGAGTGCTTTTGACTGGGCAGTCTGTAACTCTTTTTTTTCAGAGCTTGGAGAGCTTTTTCTACGATGACTGAGTAGCTCTCACCGGTCTTTTCCTTTTCCTCAGCGAGGATTGCCCGGGCCTCATTAGATAATAAGACGGTTATAGAGGTCTTGCCTTCGGCTTTCTGCCTCTCTCGCCATATTTTTATTCTATCTGACTGTTTTTTCATTCATATCATCCGTTACAAGTAACATAGTTGTTTGTTACTTGTAACGTCACTTGTGCAATTTGTCAATATATTTTTCAGATTTTTTCAGCTGATCAAGCCGCGCAACCAACCAGAAATTTTGAACAGCCATCATTAATTTTCTTACATGTTTCAAGATGGAATTCAGCCGTTTTCATAACTCCCCAAAGAGCGTATTTTATCAGAATTACAGACGCCGACAATGTAATACAAACCTGCATCTTTAAGAATCAATGATTACCATTCGAGAGCATCAGCGTGGCGCTGTGTTTAAAACTCATACCGCATGCTGATCCAGCCATGATGGCCGTAAAAATCCGGTTTCGTTTCAAAATCGTAGTTCAGCGATACCGACCAGCTGGTTGGGGTCATAATAGTCAGCTTTGCACCCATACTGCCACTTGAGCGTGCCGGGTCAACCCCTTTCGTGACGAAAGAGGCACCGCCCCCTGTAAGCGAAGAGGTGATCTGCTCAGCGTCTCCCGCAAAGTCATACAGCCATTTAGCATGAAACTCAGGTGTTATTCTTACGTTTTTCTTCAGAATAGGGTAGGCGACTTTCACACCCAGGCCCGTCTGGACAAGACCGTTATTGACGGTGGGTTCCATTTGCCGGGCATTGCGGGGATTGCCGGAAAAGTCAAGATCCTCCAGAACTGCGGCCATATCGCCTGTTGCTGTGTTTGCCAGACTGTCGAGAACGAAGCCCAGCGA
>JBDKUG010000395.1:0-7254 GCA_039679815.1 Smithella sp. | reverse complement strand
CGGCCTGACGATTGTGCACAAAAACTATCAGACGGTGATGGCGGTGCCTTATGATATGCCTGTCATCGGCTATGACAGCCATGTGCCCGCAACGCTGCGTCTTTGGCGGGCGGAATGTCCCGCTGTATTTGATCTTCATTCTTTCAACAAAGGTGACTTCGTCTGTATGCTGCAGCAGAAGGAGCTTGCCGAGTCGATATCCAAGGTGCTTTACCCCAAGGATGACCATATCATCGGGAGAATGCTGCGCTTAAGACAGTATTATTTCCTGGCTTCCGCGACGATGCAGTGCCTCGTTCGCGAACATAAAAAACTTTACGGCGATGTGCGCACCCTGCCTGAAAAAGTCGTGATCCAGATCAACGATATTCATCCGGCGCTGGCGATTCCCGACCTGATGCGCATCCTGATTGACGAAGAAAGCCTCGGGTGGGACGACGCATACGACATCGTGAGCCGGATGTTCAACTATACTAACCACACGGTCATGAAGGAAGCTATGGCGGCGTGGCCCGAGCAATTATTTAAATCGATGCTGCCGCGCGTTTACGCGATTGTTTCTGAAATTGACGAACGCTTCAGGCAGCGGCTGTTAAAGGCTTATCCGGATGACCGTGACAAGACAGTCCACATGTCCATTATTGCTTACGACGAGGTTCGCACGGCCAATTTGTGTGTTGCGGTGTGCCGCAAGGTCAACGGCGTTTCGCAGCTTCACGGCAGAATTCTGAAAAGCAGAACCTTCCGTGATTTCTATGTGATGTTCCCGGGCAAATTCACAGCCATTACCAATGGAATCACGCAGAGAAGATGGCTTGCAGCGGCCAATCCGGCCCTGTGCGAGCTGATCTGCGATCATATAGGCGATAAATTCATCCGTGACTGTCGCGAGCTGGAAAGGCTCAAGCCGTTTGTGGATGACAGGCGATTTCTGGACGATTTTGCTCTTATCAAGCAGCAAAACAAAAAGCGCCTGTCCGAATATGTGCTAAAAAGACAGGGTATTGCCCTTGATGCAGGATCGGTCTTTGATGTACAGGCAAAAAGACTGCATGAGTATAAGCGGCAGCTTTTGAAAGTGCTGCACATTTTATATCTGTATCGTCGTTTTGCCGGCGATGATCATTATGATCTTCCCCGGCCGGTAACGTTTCTGTTTGCCGCCAAGGCATCGCCGGCCTACTGGCGGGCCAAGAGTATCATTCATTTGATCAACGTGGTTTCCGCTCTTGTGGAATCACATCCGCGCACGAAGGACAACATCCGGGTTGCTTTTCTGGAGAATTACAATGTCTCACTCGCTGAACATCTGATTCCCGCTGCGGATATCAGCGAACAGATATCAACGGCAGGTTGCGAGGCGTCCGGCACGGGCAATATGAAATTTATGCTCAACGGAGCCGTGACGCTGGGAACGATGGACGGCGCAAACGTGGAGATCTTTGAGAGGGTAGGGGAAGACAATATTTTTATCTTCGGCGCCGGCGCACAGGAAATCGACCGGATAGGGGTGGAGAACACCTATCATCCGAAGGACTATTTTGACCGGAATGAGGACATCCGGGAAGCCGTGTCATGCCTGGTGGATGGCACTCTGCCCGGGGTCGGTAAAGACCAGTTTCAGGATATTTACCAGTCTCTGTTGTTTGGGGACCATGACCGCGCGGACAAATATTACCTTCTGTATGACTTTGATGCCTACCGTGCGGCGTTTGAAAAAGTGATAGCCGCTTACAGCGATACGCCTGCCTGGACAAGAAAAGCCGCAGCCAATACAGCAAGCGCCGGATATTTCAGCGTGGACAGGACTATCGAAGATTACAACCGGATGATCTGGGGGCTCGATTCCATTTGAAAGATGAAAAGGATGGCGGGTGATGCTGATCAATTACAGAAAGGAAATGCTGCACGATTCATCACTGTATGAATTCCGTGATCCTGTCGGGGCACTGGCCGCCGGTATGCCGGTTACCCTGCGCTTCCGGGCAAGACTGGAGAACGTGGACGGCATTTATCTGTTTTTGCTCGGCGAGGGGCACCACGAGGATCATCTCATGCGGCAGTCGGGCGAATACTGGCAGGTGCAGATAAACGCACCAATTATGTCCGGCGTGTACTGGTATTATTTTACGGTCAAAGTCGGCGGCAAACTATGCTATTACGGCGCCAAAGGGGGGCGCACGGGAGGAATGGGTTGTGTATACAGCGCGCCTCCGCCCGCGTATCAGCTTACGGTGTACGATGCCGGTTTCGAGGTCCCCACATGGTTTCAGAAGAGCGTGATGTACCAGATCTTCCCTGATCGATTCCGGCGCAGCAATGACCGGACGGCAGAAAAAGGCATCGAGTACCACCGCTCCAGGGGCCGTCGCGTTCTTTATCACGAGAAATGGGATGAAAAACCACTTTTCGCCCCAGTGCCGGGGGAAAAAAACTACAATCCCTGCGATTACTTCGGGGGGACACTTAAGGGCATCGAAGAGTCTCTCGAATATTTACAGGGGCTCGGTGTGAGTGTCCTGTATTTGAATCCGGTGTTTGAAGCGGCCTCCAACCATCGCTACAACACCGCCGACTACTTCAGCATCGACCCGGTTCTGGGCACTGTCGCGGATTTTGAGTCGCTGTGCCGTAAGGCGGCTTCCATGGGTATCCGCATTATTCTGGACGGTGTTTTTTCGCACACCGGTTCCGACAGCATCTATTTTAACCGGGAAAAAACATATGACGGACCGGGTGCCGCAAACAGTCCGGAATCGGAGTATTATCCGTGGTACACGTTTGAACATTATCCCGACAGTTACCGCTGCTGGTGGGGATTTACATCGCTGCCTGAGGTCAATGAACACGAACCGGGCTGGCAACGGTTTGTGATTGAGGACGAAGACAGCGTCATCCGGCACTGGCTCAGGGCCGGAGCAAAGGGATATCGTCTGGACGTGGCTGATGAGATTCCCGACGACGTGCTGACAATGATCTATAGGGCGGCGCGTGAGACGGATCCGGAAGCTGTGATGATTGGCGAGGTATGGGAGGATGCAACAACAAAATACAGCTATGGCGCCAGGCGAAATTACGCACTGGGAGGCATGCTCGATTCCGTAACGAATTACCCGTTGCGCAATGCTGTGATCGGTTTTCTGACCGGGGTCTCTGATGCCTGTGATCTGAAAAACGTGCTGGTAGATCAGGCGGCCAATTATCCCCGTCCAATGTACTATGCGCTAATGAATCTGCTGTCTTCCCATGATGTGGAGCGGGTGCGTACCGCACTTAGTGTTCGTATCGACCCTCATGAGCTTTCACGGGAGCAGCAGGCCTCCTTCATCATCAGTGACAGCCAGAATAAAAAAGGTTCCAGGCGCCAGCGATTGGCGGCGATGCTGCAGTATTGTCTTCCCGGTGTACCCTGCGTCTATTACGGAGATGAAAAAGGCATGAATGGTTTTCTCGATCCATTCAACAGAGAACCTTTTACGGAAGCGCCGTACGACCTGACGCAGGATTACAGGGAACTGGCGCGGCTGCGCAACTCGGCAGACGCCCTGCGGACAGGGCACGTTGTGTTCTTTGCTCCCCATCGCGACTGCATCGGCGTGCTGCGTTACGTGATCGGCGGCCATGACGCGCTGGGCCGGCCGGCCGGAGACGGCGTCTATTTTGTTGCGGTCAATCGTGCGGATACATCACGGCATGTTGTATTTGATTTTCTCGGCAGAAATCCGCTCCTTGACGGAGAACACCAGAGAGCATTGCGTCCTGTGTTCAACGGTACGGTTACCTGCATGATGAGCGGGAACCGGTACATTATTGTCGAAGCCCTGCTGGAAATTAAGCTGAAAGCACTGAGCGGTGTGTGGCTGAAAATCGCCTGACAAGGCAAGGAATCGCGGGCAATGCAGGAAAAGAGCAAAACCATTCGGGGGAATGATGATGAGTTACCAGGAGACCTATTCACGCTGGAGTGCCTCGGTTAAGGAAGAGTACCTGCTAAAGGAACTCGAAGCCATCCAGGATGATGACGCACAGATCAGGGAGTGTTTTATCGGCGATCTGCCTTTCGGTACGGCGGGGCTGCGGGGTATCATCGGCGCCGGGACGATGCGCATGAACCGTTATGTCATCGGCCGTGCGACACAGGGGCTGGCCGATTATCTGCTGACCGGCGGCATGTCCGGCAGGTGCATGGTCATTGCTTATGACTCAAGGCAGTTTTCATCAGAATTTGCCAGGGAAACGGCATGTGTGTTTGCGGGTAACGGCATTCAGGCCTGCATATTCAAACAGCTGACGAGCGTGCCCGAATTATCTTTTGCCGTCCGGCATCTGAAAGCGGATGGCGGCATCGTCATCACGGCCAGTCACAATCCCCGTGAATACAATGGATACAAAGTGTATTCCCCGTACGGGGGGCAGCTTGGACCCGAAGAAAGCCTGGAAGTCATGAAGAACATACGGAGGCTGGATCCATTTGCGGATGTCAAAAGGATTGGCTATCAGGAGGGGGTTGATTCAGGCATGATCCGCGAGATCGGCGAAGAGATTGACCGACTCTATTATAAGAGTATGGTTGCTCTCTGTGGTGATGAGCCGGACGAGAACCTGAAGGTTGTCTATACACCGCTGCACGGGTCGGGATTGCGCACGGTAGAGAATGTTTTTCCTGACGCCGGGATCATGAACCTTTTCATTGTTGAGGAACAGAGGATGCCGGACGGCCTTTTTCCGACGGTGAATTCTCCCAATCCGGAGGATCCGGGCGCGATGAAGATGGCCATTACCCTGGCCGGCCGCCTGGAAGCGCATCTGGCGATCGGCACGGACCCTGATGCGGACCGCATGGGAGCGGCCGTACGCCGTCAGGACGGCAATTACGTGATGCTGACGGGCAATCAGATCGGCTGCCTGCTGGTCAATTACCTGCTTGAAAAGCGACGTTCCTCGGGGATGCTCCGGCCGTCGGATTACATTGTCAAATCGTTTGTCACCACCGACATGGCCGACGCCATCGCCAGGCATTACGGCGTTACCTCTTACACGGTGATGACGGGTTTTCGTTTTATTGCCGAACTCATTAAAAAGAATGAGCAGACCAACGACGGGTTCATCTTTGGATTTGAGGAAAGCTACGGTTTCCTGGCCGGGACATTCGCCCGTGACAAAGACGGAGTGCTTGCGGCGCTGCTTTTATGCAAGGCGGCACAGCATTACCGCAAGCGAAACCAGAGCCTGCTCGACGTACTGGAAACGCTGTACCGGGAGCACGGTTACTATCTTGACGGGGTGAAGAATATTGCTTTCAAGGGCCTTGACGGTATGGAGAAAATGAAGTCGATCATGGCGGGGCTGCGTCAAAAACCGGTTGCCAGGGTTGGCGATCTGGCTGTGCAGTATACAGAGGATTATCTTTCAAGCAAAAGAACTGCGGCCGACGGTACGGTGACAGATATTGAGCTTCCTGCTGCCGACGCAATAAAGCTTATCCTGGAAAATTCGGCATGGATCTGCATTCGTCCTTCAGGCACAGAACCGAAGATCAAGATATACTACGCGGTTTGTGAATCCACACGGGAGGAGTCGGAAAATCAGCTGAAAAAGATCTCTGCCGGTTTTGAGAGGATGATATAAAGACTCCTATAATCCGGGTTAAACCCGTAATTTTCAGCTTTTTCATTGCCCGGTCAACTCGGGAGGATGATAGACTCGTAAAGCATGGAGGATGGTGAGATTATATGGATCAGTTTGGCAGGTTCCATCCATGACATCGGGAAATTATCAGTCCCCGCAGAGATAGTGAGCAGGCCTTCCAAGCTGACAAACATCGAATTTTCGATGATCAAAGAACATTCTCAGACTGGATACGAGATGCTGAAAAATGTGGAATCCTCCTGGCGCTGGCGGGAATTGTTTATCAACACCATGAACGGATGAATGGATCCGGATATCCAAGAAATCTTAAAGGGGATGAGATTTTTATAGAGGCCCGAATTCTGGCGGTCGCTGATGTCGTGGAAGCCATGGCCTCTCATCGTCCTTATCGTCCCAGCCTGGGTATTGAGTCTGCCCTTGAAGAAATCGAGAATAACAAGGGAATATTGTATGAAGAGGCTGTTGCCGATGCTTGTTTGAAATTATTTCGTGAAAAAGGGTATGTTCTTCCATGTCATATAAGCAATCATCCATCTACAAAAAATGTTGATCTTTCTCCAAAATTTTACATTATTTTTTTGTTAAGCTTATTTAAGGGATTCTTTTCGAAGGTCATTCATGTTTGCTCCTTCCCGAAAATTGTTTTTCCGCTCGTCATTTCATGCAGGAGTGGCTCTGCAGAATGCATATTGGATGACATGGTTACGCTGTAGTAACAAATATTTAGGTAAGGTTATAGAGTGCCGGTCATTCTGCTGCAATGGCCTGATCGGTTGGTATCATATTCAAACTTTTAATGGTCTTTGATTTTGCATTAATTTTGTTTAGAGATTAAATCCAGTGGCACTTTTATTGCTTCATGTTTCGTACGGTAGAGTGTATCTAAAAAACAGACAAAAAACTGAAAAGGTGGATATTATGCCTGAAAAACTTGGTCAAGTTCTGGCTTTTAAAAAAAATACTGGTGTGTCCGATTCAAGCGAAAACATGGAACGGGAAAAACAGGAATCGGACAGGTTATTACATCAAATACCACATGAAAATGGTTCTTCACCGTCCAGTGCCCGTGTTAATCTCCATCATGCGTTAAGTCGTTTAACTGCTGTTACGAAGAGTCTGGAAAACAAAATTAAACAGGCTGAATCCCTGTCGAAAAACACTAAACGAATTCTTCCCGAGAAAAAAATTGTCTCTTCATCGGGTTTTGACGAGGCTGTCAAACAGCAAAAACAGACAACAGACAAGGGACAGGGAAACTTGTCCTTTGAAACGAGTTCATTTCAGTCCAATTCCCAGGTTAATCTTCAAAATGCACTGCGTAATTTAAAGGCTGCTGCAAAAAAGCTCGAATTCAAAATTAAACAGGCCGAGGCCTCGACTGAAAAAATTGGACAGATTCTTCTTTCGAAAAAAAGTATCACACAACGCGATCTGGATGAAGCCCTGAAAAGGAAAAGACAGGAACCGAACAAGTATCTTGGGCAAATACTCTGTGAAATGGGTCTTCCTCAGTCCAGGATCATCAAGGGAATTCACTACTGCAACAAATGAAAACAACTCGGACAGGTTCTTGTCGAACTGAATATCATAACCGCGGCGCAGTTG
>JBDKUG010000227.1:0-3426 GCA_039679815.1 Smithella sp. | reverse complement strand
CGCTGGCGCTGGCTGATCTTGTGGGAAATGAGACATTGCTGCGAGTCATCGAAGGACTGCACAGGGAACTGGGAGATAAATACCGGCCCGCGCCGATTTTAAGAAAACTGGTCCGTGCCGGAAATTTCGGGCGCAAAACGGGCAAAGGTGTTTACGATTACAGCAAGAAATAATATCTGTGTCATGGACATGCGGCTCTTTTTAAAAACCCGTCGTTACGGCATGCTGAACATTAACAAATTAAGGGAGAACCATTATGGATTTTGAACTTTCACAAGAGATGAAGATGTTGAAGGAAATGGCCTATAAATTTGCCGTGGCGGAAGTCGGTCCGGTCTCGCAGGAGTGCGACGAGCATGAAAAATATACACCGGACATCCGGAAAAAAGCCGCTCAGAACGGACTGGTCGGAGCATGGATACCTGAGGCCTACGGCGGTTCCGGCGCAGGCATTCTAGGCAATACCATCATCACGGAGGAAATATCCAAGGTCGATATGGGAATCGGCCTGAACATTGTTGCTTCAGGTTTCGGCTGTGAATCCATTCTTAATTACGGCACGGAAGAGCAGAAAAAAATGTATCTGCCACCGATATGCAGCGGCGAAAAAGTCTGTGCCGGTGCCTATACTGAACCGAATGCCGGAACGGATGTTTCCGGATATAAAGCAAGGGCGGTAAAAGACGGCAGCGATTACGTGATCAACGGCAACAAAATGTTCATCACCAACGGGACCGTCTGCGATTTTATGGTGGCCCAGTGCATCACCAATCCGGAAGAAAAAAAGCATAACAGCTTCAGCCTGATTATCATTCCGGCTGATGCTCCGGGTGTGACGCGCAATAAAATCCATGGGAAAATGGGCATTCGTGCCAGCGATACCGCTGAAATCGCGCTGGAAGATGTCCGTGTTCCACAATCCAATCTGGTGGGAAAAGAAGGACAGGGTTTCCGCCAGCTCATGCATTTTTTTGATATTACCCGCATCATGGTTTCCGGACAGGCATTGGGGCTGTCGGAAGCCTGTCTGGAAACCAGCATTAAATATGTCAGGGAAAGAACGGCTTTCGGTGCTCCGTTGGGGTCCTACCAGATCACTCAGATGAAACTCACGGAAATGGCGATCCGTATTGAAGCGCTGCGCGGGCTGGTTTACAATGAGGCCTGGCTGATCGACCAGGTGAAACCGTATTATACCCTCGCCGCCATGGCCAAGTTCTACGGAGGGCAGACGGCCGTCATTTGTGCGAATTACGCCGTTGAGTTGCACGGCGGCTATGGCTATATTGAGGAATATCCTGTTCAGAAATGGTATCGGGATGCAAAAATCCTGGAACTTTATGAAGGAACAAAGGAAGCCGAAATCATGACCATCGGACGGGCTTTGCAGGCAAGGTAAAATAATTCAGGGAACGTTTTGTTTTGGAGGCCGGTAAACACCGGGGAAAAACCGTTCCCTGAATTTGTTTTATAGGAATTTCATCATAATCGGTACCGGTTAATGGCTTTCTCCCTCAGCTTTAGGTCTGCTGCTTTCAGCACGTTCCAGAAGTTCCATCATATTTTTGTCCTTTTTGAGAAGACCTTTCACATAGGACTTGGCGGTTTTCTTTTTCTTATCAAGTAAATGGATATCCGCCCCTCTTTCCAGCAAAATCTCTACTTTGGGAATAGAATTGCTTTTCACGGCAAGCATGAGAGGTGTTGTTCCTTTCTTATCAGCGGCATTTACGTCGGCACCTTTGTCGATCAACAATTTGACAACATCGGGAGTTCCGGACATGCACGCGTCATGTAAACTGGTATAACCGTCCTTATCACTCTTGTGACGCACATCTGCTCCTTTTTGAATGAGATCCTCGATGACCGAAGTCTCTGCATTCTTGCAGCCAGCAGCTACCTGCAAGGCTGAATAGCCATAGGAATCTTTTGCAGTTGCCTTGGCCCCCTTTGCCAGTAAAATTTTCGCTGTCTCAAATTTACATTCATACAATGCCCAGAATAATGGTGTTGCACTCCAGACTCCTTCATTGGGCTCGTCAACTCTAGCACCCTCATTGAGAAGCTTGTTCATCATGACGACATCGCCATACCTGGCTGATGCAATCAATGACGTCTTTGTACAACCGGTAAGTTGCAGTATGAAGAATGAAAGCGCTATGAAACCAAACAACTTGATCAGTTTAGATTTGGGCATCATCATTTTTCCCCCTTGGCGAAATTTGATTATTATAAGGATAAGTTTTCTGTTGCTTATAAATCTTTTTAACGATTCTCATTATTTTTATTTACCTGTCAATCTAAATCATTATTTTCCTGCGTCACATGAGGATGTTTTTCTATAAAGCTATTATACTCTGAAGATATTCGGGTGTCATGGGGCTCCTTCTTCTTAAGCAACGCGAGGGTCTCAAACGCCTTGCGGATATGGTTTCTCTGAAGATGTATGCGAAGCATTCCCAGACAGGCGTATTTGTCGTAACCCGCCGCCACGGTTATCCGATAACTTGTTTCCGCGTTGTCCAGATCATTCATGCTCAAATAGCAATCGCCTATTCTGGTCATGGCGCTTGCCCGGTTCATTCCATATTTTTGTGCATTATTCCATGCATGAATGGCGGCTTCATACTTCCTCATCCCCCTGAAACAATCTGCTTTGCCGTTCCATGCGTGAGAATTCTTCGGGTTTTCGGCAAGCACTGCATCGTAAAGTTCAATGGCTTTCTCATAATTGCCTGTTTTTCTGTAAATGTTGGCGGCAGAGGTTGTGGCAAAAGTTGAATAATCAGCCGAAGAAAAAAGTTTTTTAAAATAAAAAAGCGCTTCCTCGTCGTTCCCCATTTTTTCACAAACATTTCCAAGGCCCATGAGAGCAAAAGGATCTTGAGGGCGAAGCTCCAGGGCAAGCAGATAATACTTTTTTGAACCCGGAAGATCATCTTTTCTTCTGAGTGCGTCTCCTATTCTTGTTATTATTTTATAATCATCAGGATTGAACGACAGATACTTAAGCCAGGCTTCCAGGGCATGGTCCATGTCCCTAAGACCGCGGTACGAGTCTCCGGCGCCCGCCAGGGCGTAAAGATTATGGTCATCAAGTTGAAGGCAGCGCTGGTAATAGCGAAGGGATTCCTTAAATTGTTTTGTTTTGCATTTGAGATTCCCGATGCCAGCAAGGGCATGTACATTATCCGGATCCAGCTCAAGAATCTCAAGGTATTTGGCTTCGGCTTCTCTGAACCTGCCTTCTTTCCTTAGATTGTGGGCAGCCTTCGCCAGATTTTTCACTTCTTTATTGTAGTCAGAATCCGTCATAAAAGCATCGAGAAGAACTTTCTTGTTTTGTCTGGAGTATAAGAAACGCCGCCCTGTCTGTCAACGGTAAACGGACCCCAAACAGGGGGCTGCCAATGTTTACCATTAAAA
>JBDKUG010000001.1:0-22827 GCA_039679815.1 Smithella sp. | reverse complement strand
AAAGACGCAGAGGGGAACCTGACTGTGTCCGAAGGTGATGATATAGATGTATTTATTGACAAGCGTGATTCCGAGGGGAATCTTGTCCTTTCGCGAGAAAAAGCGGCTAAACTGAAAGTCTGGGACGATATTAAACATATAAGCGAAAATAATCTTACAATCAAAGGCACGGTGGTAGAGAAAGTGAAAGGCGGTCTTTCCGTTGATATCGGCATCATTGCATTTCTGCCCGGGTCGCAGATAGACGTCCGTCCGATAAAAGACCTGGATCAGTTTATCGGTCAGACGATGGATTTTCAAATCTTGAAATATGATCGCAAACGCAATAATGTCGTTTTATCCAGACGATCCATAGTGGCCACTGAAAGAGAAAGCGAAAAGAAAGAAACTCTGAACAATATAGTCGAAGGCAATGTCATAGAAGGTGTCATCAAGAATATTACCGATTATGGGATTTTTATAGATCTTGGCGGGATTGACGGTCTGCTCCATGTGACCGATATTTCCTGGGGAAGAATAGCCAAGCCATCAGAAATATTCCATAAGGGAGATAAAATTAAGGTCAAGGTTCTTTCATTTGACCGCGAAAAAGAAAGGGTTTCACTGGGATTGAAACAGCTTCATGAAAACCCCTGGGAGCATATTTCGGAAAGATATCCGGTGGGCGCATTGGTGCAGGGCAAAGTCGTCAACCTGACGGACTACGGTGTGTTTATCGAACTGGAACCTGGCGTTGAAGGTCTGGTTCATATATCGGAAATGTACTGGACACGAGAAATTAAGCATCCGTCCAAAGTCATGAATGTCGGTGATACGGTCAACGTGGTGGTGTTGGAAGTTAATCCGGAGGCAAAGCGAGTTTCTCTGAGCCTGAAACAGACAACAGCCAATCCCTGGGAAAAACTCAAGGAAAAGTATCCGGTCGGCACAATTGTGAAAGGACTGGTTCGCAACATCACCAATTTCGGCGTGTTCATCGGAATCGAAGACGGCATTGACGGTCTGGTGCATGTGTCGGATATTTCCTGGAAGCACCGGGTCACGCATCCTTCCGAATATTTTAAGAAAGGGCAGGAAGTCGAAGCAGTCGTCTTGAACATTGACGTGGACAACGAGAAATTTTCTTTAGGCATCAAGCAGATCGAAAAGAACCCGTGGGAAGAACTGCCTCAAAAATACACACCTGGAAGCGTGGTAACAGGCAAGATCACAAACTTTACAGACTTCGGGATTTTTGTGGAAATCGAAGACGGCATCGAAGGCCTGGTGCATATTTCAGAGATCAGTCAGAAGAGGGTAAAGTCATCAGCCGAGCTTTATAACGTGGGAGATGTTGTGTCCGCTGTTGTGAAAAGTATCGATGTGAAAACAAAGAAAATCCGTTTAAGCATCAAGGAAATGGAAGCACCGGCACCTGCTCCGGTTTCAAACCATCAGTATCTCAACAATCGGGAAAATATTGGTTCGAATCTCGCTCAGGCATTGGCTGACGTAAAAATCGGCAATCAGACCAAGGAATAAGACGAATGAGAAAACATCCGGTAATGTCAGGATTGCTTTTACTGGTTGCGCTTGGTTTCGTATTTTATTTAATCTTTTACAGAGCCGGTGTGCAGACCGGAAGCGCCGGCACGAAAAGATTTTCTTTAAATGATAAAATTGGTGTTTTGCCCATTGAGGGCCTGATCACCGATTCATTTAAAATCAATCAGAATATTGATGAATTTGCGGAAGACAGTTCCATCGTGGCTGTTGTTGTGCGGATTGATTCGCCCGGCGGCAGTGTTGGCGCGGCTCAGGAAATCTATGACGCAATCATTGAACTCAAGAAAAAGAAAAAAGTTGTTGTGTCAATGGGGTCGATTGCCGCTTCGGGAGGATTGCTGATTGCCTGCGCGGGTGACAAGATTGTGGCCAATCCCGGAACCATTACAGGCAGTATTTCAGCTATTATGCAATTTGCCAATCTGGAAGAACTTCTGAAAAAAGTGGGCGTGAAATCATCGGTTGTTAAAAGCGGCCCATACAAGGACATCGGCTCACCGATGAGGGAGATGACTCCCGAAGAGAGATTGATTGTCCAGGAACTGGTTGATGATATTTACAATCAGTTTATTGATGCCATTGTCCGTAATCGGAAACTGACCCGCGAGCAGGTTGTAGCAATAGCGGATGGACGCGTTTTTTCCGGTCGTAAAGCCAAGGAATACGGGTTGGTAGATGAATTAGGAAATATGGCCGCCGCAGCGAAACTTGCCAGTGTTTTGGCCGGCAAAAACGGCCAGTACGATCTGGTTTTTCCTAAAAAAGCAAGTCGAGGCGTTTTTGATTTGATGTTTGACAGTGCAGCAAATTCCCTCAACCAGGCCATCCGGGAAAAGGCAGAAGCCACCGGAACAGGCGTCAGTTATCTGTATCAACCATAGCCTCCTGACGGCAGGGTTTATGACCAAAAATGAATTGATTAAAAAAACTCAGGACAAATTTAAAACGTATTCACAAAAAGATATCGCTCTTGCGGTGCAGACTATTCTTGATTCCATGGCAGGCGCATTAAAAAGAAACGAAAGAATAGAGATAAGAGGATTCGGAATATTCGTCATGCGCAAAAGAAAACCCAGAATCGGACGCAATCCGAAGTCGGGAGCAGCAGTTTCTCTGGGTGATAGAAGGGTCCCTTTTTTTAAAACTGGAAAAGATCTGCGATTAAAGGTTGATCAGAAAAGATGACTTATAAAAATATCATCCTTGAAAAGAAAAAATCATACGCTGTTATTAAATTTAACCGTGCTCATGAAATGAACGCTCTTTCCAAAGAAATGAGGCTGGAATTTAATGACGCCCTGCTGGATGTCGAAAGAGATCAGCAGATGAATGCTTTATTGATTACCGGGGGAGAATACGTCTTTTCTGCCGGCATGGATATCAAGGAAATGGCATCCCTTTCGAATGTGGAGATTGATGACTACTTCGAATCGATGAAAAGATATCTTAAAAAGATTTACTCATATCCGAAACCAGTGATTGCCGCAGTCGGCGGAATAGCCCTTGGCGGCGGATTCAATATCGTGACGGTTTGTGATCTTATCGTTGCATCTGAAAGCGCTATTTTTTGCCATCCGGAGCTGAAATTCGGATTAAGTCCTCTTTTTTATCCTTTAAGCCAGATTGTCGGTGTGAACAAAGCAAAGGAAATTGTAATGCTGGGTGAGCCAATAGGTGCAAACGAAGCAGAAAGAATCGGCCTTGTGAACAAGGTGGCGCCTCCGGAAAGATTCATGAGGGAGGCTGAGAAAATGGCGGAAACATTATCTTCAAGATCCGTCAAGGCGCTCGAAGAGCTGAAAAATCTTTGTTCCGTTGTCCCGAGGATGGATAAAATTGCCGCTCTGGATTTGGAAATGTCCATCAACGGGATGCTGTTTGCCCGTGATGAGCGCAAAATCCACATGAACGAAGTGCTGTTCCTGGAAAAATTGAAAAAGAAAAAACAAAATTAACTTCCATTTGCAGGATCAAAGTGAGACATTCCTCTTTAAAACATTTCCCTGAGCCACGTTGTTGTAATTACGTTATCTTGTGACCGGATTTCATGAAATACTACATGATATCAGCACAATATAGTGAGCTTCGTCGACGTTACCGGAATAAATTTATCTTGAAAAATGAGAAAATCTAGAGATTGTCCCAGTCGTTGCCGGGGGCTGCAAAATCCTTAAGCTGATCTCTTCGTTTTTTATGCTGAAGCTTTTTAAGTGCTTTGGCTTCGATCTGGCGAATGCGTTCCCTGGTAACGCCCATCATATCACCAACTTCTTCCAGGGTGAAGGGCCCGAAATTGCAGGCAACCCATGTGCAGTTTAGAAACGCCTCGTTTTTCAGACGCCACTCGCAGGTTGTGTCGGTGCATATTTCCGCTATTAAAACCCCTTTTTTCTTGCAAAGATAAGTGTTAATCATCCAGTGGTCCCTTCGTTGTATAGAGTTGACGGTAACTTATGGTTACTTGAGTCTTTTGTCAATAATTAAGATAAAATAATTTTGCAATAAAAATTGATGGATGGATGCCCAAAACGGCAGCGGCATTAAGTGTCCAAAACTGGGTTAAAAAAATATTTTATCCGGCGGACGTCTTTCCGGGACATACTGGTGCGGAATCTTATCGTCGTTCCAGCCCCGGGAAACATAGAGATTGCAGAAGCAGCTGCCGAATTCTTTCACATCTTCGGTTCTATAAGCACAGGGGCATATAATATCACGATCTTTTTCCCGGTCGCCTGCAGCCAGACGGCAGGGGCAGGATGAATAACCATAGCGTTCCTTGTTGACCAGAAGATCCTGAAGAATGGAAAGCACCCAGTCCTTGTCTTTGTTGAAAAAATAACCTTTAGGTTCCTGTGCTCTTTTCAACAAATCATATAGTTCTGCCGCCGTCATGAAAGTCCCAGAGCCTCCCTGATATCCTTTTCTTTGAAACCGACAATGATTTTATCACCGATGATGATGGTTGGAAAAGAACGGTGCGGGTTGAATTGAATGACTTCATCCAGGGCAGCTTCCCTGGCTGTGCCCTCAAGCAGATCAACATCCGTTGCATCAAAAACGATGTGATTTTCATTTAGGAATTTTTTTGCTGCTTTACAATGGCTGCATGTGCTCAATGTATAAACTTTTACCTTTTTTGCCATCTTGCGTCCTCCTGAATTAATGAAGTTTATATCTGTTTTTTAATGATTATGTCAAGCGGATAGTCTTGTATTCAGGGGCAAAGATTTATTGACAAGAAGCCTCAATTCATATATCAACAAAACCTTGTTTGAAGAAAGAAAAATACTTTATGAAACATAATAGTATTATCGCCTGCGAAGGTTTTCCCTTTATCATCATTTCCATGGTTCTGACTGTCCTTGCAGCATTTTTCGGCATCCTGTGGCTGGCAGTCATTTTGGCCCTGATCACTGTTTTTATCATCTGTTTTTTCCGCAATCCCGAACGATATTTTCAAGACGAAGATAAACTTGTGATCTGCCCGGCTGATGGCAAAATCATCAGAATAGAAGAAGTTGACGTTCAGGGAACCATGTCAGGAAGGTTCAAAAAAATAAGTATTTTCATGAATGTATTTAACGTTCATGTGAATCGTGCACCTTATGACGGGAAGATTGAGAAAATATACTACCACAAGGGTAAATTCCTGTCCGCAAATCTGGACAAAGCGTCGGCGGAAAATGAACGCAATGAAGTGATGATACGCACCAAAGACGGTCGCGTGATTTGGACGGTGCAGATTGCCGGCCTTATTGCAAGAAGAATCGTCTGCTGGACAAGTGAAGGGACCGATATAAGCAAAGGAGAACGATTCGGCTTGATCCGCTTCGGGTCCCGTGTCGAAGTATTTTTACCTTCCGATTCCCGTATTGTTGTGAATCTGGATGCCAAAGTCCGGGCGGGACAAACACCCCTGGGATACCTCTCATGAATGAAGAACAACGGCAGATCAGAAAAGCGCGGCTTAAAAAAGGCATTTATGTCCTGCCCAACCTTTTTACCACAGCCAGTTTATTTTCCGGATTTTATTCAATCATTGCCTCAGTGCAGGAAAAGTTTTATGTCGCAGCTGTGGCCATATTGGTTTCAGTCGTTTTTGACAGTCTGGACGGCCGGGTTGCAAGAATGACAAACAGCACAAGTAAATTCGGAGCTGAATATGATTCCCTTTCCGATCTGATTGCGTTCGGCATGGCACCTGCCTTACTGGCCTATATCTGGGCAATGTCCTTTTACGGGAGACTGGGCTGGATGGCCGGTTTTCTGTTTGTTCTCTGCGGAGCGCTTCGTCTTGCCCGATACAACATACAAATCGGTCTCATCGAAAGCAGGGTGTTCAACGGTCTTCCCATACCGGCGGCTGCCGGTGTCATTGCCACCACGGTTATTTTTTTAGATGATCTTGGCATTGATTACGGAACATTTCACAGTCCTTTCATCCTGGTCCTCGTGTTTGCCCTGTCTGTTTTAATGGTCAGTAATGTTAAATATTACAGCGGCAAGGACATGAAACTTTTTTCCCGTATGCCGTTTATGACTTTTCTTGTGCTTGTCGGCATATTATTGATTATTATTTATAAACCGGAAGTGATGTTTTTTGTCATTTTTGTAGGATATGCCTTATCCGGACCTATCTGGTGGCTGTTGAAATTCATTCAGAAGATGCGCCAGAAGGATGTGAAACCAAACGGTGTTTCCAGATAGGAATCATAAAAACTGAATTGCTCAAATTCCAACGAGATCCTATGAGAATTTCCGGAGGTGAAGCAAAAGGAAGAACATTGAAGTTTCCTTCCCGCTCAACACAAAGACCGACAACGGATTTTCTGCGGGAAACACTTTTCAATATTCTTGGATCATTGGCAGATCAGCTTTTTCTGGATTTGTACGCAGGTTCCGGATCCGTTGGACTGGAGGCGGCGAGCCGTAAAGCAAAAAAGGTTGTTTTTGTTGAAAAAAACAGGGATCTGATCGCAACGATCCGGGAGAATGTTTCATTGTGTGGTTATGCGGATCGATGCATGATTATTCATGCTGATGTTCAAACGGCCTTGAGGGATCTTTACAGGCAGAAAAGCGGTTTTGATGTGGTTTTTGCCGATCCTCCCTATAACAGGGGATTTATCGGAGAAACACTTCGTTTGCTTACGGAATACCCTGTCTTCGGGGAAAACGGTTTCGTTGTGCTGCAGCATTCCATAAAAGAACAACTGGTCCCTTCAACGGAATGGTTCATAACGGATCAGAGGAAGTATGGAGACAATTTATTAACCTTGCTAAGGGTGGGCAGTGCATGAACACAGAAAAATTCGAAAATAAAATTGCGATCTACCCGGGTTCGTTTGATCCGATTACCAACGGTCATGTGGATATCATAAAAAGAGGTAGCAGAATCTTTGATGAAATCATTGTTCTTGTCGCTAATAATTTTAGCAAGACGGCCCTGTTTACGGTAGAGGAACGCTGTCAGTTCATCCGGGAAGTATTTCAGGATTATCCGGGGATTCGCGTTGACAGTCATGATGGTCTGTTGATTGATTATCTCAAGAGCTCGGGAGCCAGCACTATTTTGCGTGGTATGCGAGCTCTTTCCGATTTTGAATATGAATTCCAGATGGCGCTTATGAACCGGCGTCAGACAAAAAAAGTTGAAACCGTTTTTCTTATGAGTGGTTTTAGATGGTTTTATACCAGTTCCAAGCTGATCAAGGAGGTGGCCAGCCTGGGAGGGTCGGTCAGGGGTCTGGTTCCGGAAAATGTGCATCAGAAATTATTAGAAAAATACAACGTGAATGCTAACGGGAGGTAAGCTTGTGAAGCTGGCGGGTAGAGTAGCAAAAGTGAAACCATCGGAGACCCTGGCCATAACGGCAAAGGCTAATGCCCTGAGGGCCGAGGGGAGAGACGTTATCGGTTTCGGTGCCGGAGAACCGGATTTTGACACACCGGATCACATCAAGAAAGCGGCCATAAAAGCTATCGATGCCGGCTTTACAAAATACACGCCGGTTGGCGGAACGGATGAATTGAAAGACGCGATCATTCAGAAACTGGTGGTTGATAATCATTTGGAATACAAGCGTTCGCAGATTATCGTTTCCTGCGGCGCCAAACACACATTATACAATCTGGCGCAGGTGCTCATTGAGGAAGGGGATGAAGTGATTATTCCTGCTCCTTACTGGGTTTCGTATCCGGATATTGTTGTTCTGGCCGGAGGATCACCGGTCATCGTCAATACCCTGGAAAAAGACGGTTTCAAGATGCGGCCCCAACAATTAAAGGCTGCAATGACCGGACGCACCAAAGCAGTTGTTTTGAATGGTCCATCCAATCCGACGGGCGCCGGTTATTCACCGGACGACCTTAAAGCACTCGCGACTGTTTTGGCGGATACGGACATTTTCATCATTTCAGACGATATTTATGAAAAAATACTTTATACGGACTATCCGTTTGCGAATATGGCAAATGTTGATGAGCGGCTGAAAGACAGGACCATTGTGGTTAACGGTGTTTCCAAGGCCTATGCCATGACCGGCTGGCGTATAGGTTATGCGGCGGGTCCGCAGGAAATTATCGGGGCCATGGGGAAAATTCAGGGTCAGAGCACATCCAATCCGACATCTATTTCTCAAAAAGCATCCGTGGCGGCTCTCAACGGCGATCAAAGCGTTGTTGAAATGATGGTCCGGGAATTTAAGAAGAGAAGAGATTATATCGTGGGAGCGCTCAATGACATTCCGGGCGTATCCTGTCTGATGCCTGAAGGTGCATTTTATGTGTTTCCCAATGTTTCCTCTATGTATGGCGGTTCCCTTTCGGGCAGAAAAATAACAAGCTCAACCGATTTTATTGAATATCTGCTCGACGAAGCGAACGTGGCCACGGTACCGGGAGCAGCATTCGGAAATGATCATCATATCCGCTTATCTTACGCCACTTCAATGAAAAATATTGAAGAAGGCGTCAAGCGAATTAAAAACGCTGTTGCGAAGCTTGTTTAAAAAGCCGTGGAAGGAAGGAAGAAATGGGAGGTCTTTTCGGTGTAATCACACAGGACAGTTGTGTTCAAACGTTATTTTATGGAACGGATTATCATTCACACCTTGGAACCGAGCACGGCGGCATGGCGGTATTTGGTCCCAAAGGATTTTATAACACAATTCACGGCATATCACAGGCACAGTTCAAGTCGCGGTTTGTCGATGATTACAGAAAAATGGAAGGGTACGCAGGAATAGGCGCCATTGATGACGAATCACCGCAACCACTGATATTTCGTTCAAAATTCGGTATTTATGCAGTGGTAGCCACGGGTTTGATCACCAACAAGAATGAACTGGTAGGCGAACTGCTCAATGAAGGCGCGTCTTTTACGGAGATGGCCGGAGGAGGTGTCAATAACGCGGAAATTGTCGCTTCCCTGATTAACCGGGGGGACAATATCGTCGAAGGCATTGCTTCCATGCGCGGCATCATTGAAGGATCTATCTGCGTTCTTGTGCTCACGCCGGAAGGTATTTACGCTGCCCGGGACAAGGTTGGGCGTTTCCCCCTTGCACTGGGTCAGAGCAAGGATTCAGGAAGAAAATCGTATGTCGTTGCGACAGAAGCAAGTTCTTTTGAAAATCTCGGTTATGAATTGAAAAGATTTCTGGGGCCGGGAGAAATTGTTCTGCTTTCTTCCGAGGGAATCAAGCAGCTCAAGCCAGAAGGAAACGAGAAAAAAATCTGTTCCTTTTTATGGATCTACACAGGTTCCCCTTCATCCAGCTACGACGGTATCAGTGTTGAGCGAACCCGGGAACGCTGCGGCAGCTATTTGGCCAAAAGGGACGATGTTGCTGCTGATTTTGTTGCCGGGGTTCCTGATTCCGGAGTTGGCCACGCCATCGGCTACGCGATGGAATCCGGCATCCCGTACCGGAGGCCCCTGGTGAAGTACACACCTGGTTATGGACGAAGTTACACACCGCCTACTCAGGAAATTCGTGATTTGATAGCGACCATGAAGCTCAGCGCGGTACGGGAGGTTATCAACGGCAACCGAATGATTATTTGCGACGACTCAATCGTTCGTGGCACACAATTAAAAAATCTAACAGTGAAAAAATTGTGGGACAACGGCGCAAAGGAAATTCACATTCGTCCCGCGTGTCCTCCTCTGATGTTTCCCTGCATCTATGCATCGTCGACCCGGACAACGGCTGAACTTGCCTGCCGTAAAGCGATGCGTGCACTGGAAGGAAGAGATATCGAAGATCCATCGGATTACCTCGATACCGGATCATCAAAACATGAAAATATGATTGACTGGATTCGCCGTGATCTAAATGTGACATCTCTGAAATACATGACCATAGAAGACATGATTGCGGCTATCGGTCTGCCTGAGGGCCAGCTGTGTCTGCATTGCTGGCTGGGAAAATAAAACAGGAAAACCCGGGTTCGTTTCGAGCATAAAAACGGCGGTCAACGGTGACGTTCATCATGGATCATCTGTGACTGCCGTTTTTTACATTCTGCAGATTCATCATCGCAAGAGCATAAATTTGCCATTGCCCGGGACGTTTACACATGTTATAAATTTGCAAAGCATAAAGAGAGAAAGCCTATGCCTGTGGAACAGGTTTTAAGAAAAAGACGAAAAGCAAGAGTCATTCATGTCGGATCAGTCAAAATCGGAGGGGACGCGCCTATTGTCATTCAATCCATGACCAATACGGATACCCGTGATATTGAGGCAACGGTCAGGCAGATTCATGAATTACAGGAAGCAGGCTGTGAAATAGTAAGGGTAGCCATTCCAGATAAGCAGGCTGTTGATGCGATACCGGTTATTAAAAAAAGCATACAGGTCCCTCTTATTGCCGATATTCATTTTCACTATCAATATGCACTTGATGCCATAAAAAATGGTGCGGACGGTATTCGGATCAATCCCGGCAATATTGCAAAAAACAAGATCGTTGAAATTGTCCGGGCAGCCAAAGAACACCGGACGGTCATTCGCATTGGCGTCAATGCCGGTTCCCTGCAGAAGGATCTGGTTGCAAAGCATGGCGGAGTTACCGCGGAAGCTATGTATGCCAGTGCTTTACGGAATATCGAAATATTTGAAGACATGGGGTTTGATTTAATCAAACTCTCGCTCAAATCATCCGATGTGCCGATGATGATCGAGGCTTACCGGATGATAGCCGCCAAAACGGATTATCCCCTGCATCTGGGTGTCACGGAAGCGGGAACGCTCGTTGATGCGGCCATCAAATCAGCCCTGGGCATCGGTACGCTCCTGTATGAAGGCATCGGCGATACCATTCGCGTTTCGGTAACAGGAAATCCGGTGCTGGAAATCCCCGTTGCACATAGTATTTTGCGGGCACTGAAAATTCGTAAAATCGGTCCGGAAATCATTGCCTGCCCCACCTGCGGAAGATGTCAAATCGATCTTTTGGGATTGGTGGAAACCATCGAAAAAGCGCTGGCTGGAAGAAAAAAGTATATCAAGGTGGCGATAATGGGATGTGTGGTTAACGGTCCCGGCGAAGCCGCGGATGCGGATATCGGTATCGCAGGAGGCCATGGATTCGGCATGATGTTTAAAAAAGGCGTCGCTTACAAAAAAGTGGAAGAAAAGGATTTTGTCCCTGTGCTGCTCGAAGCGATAAAATCCTTTGATAATGAAAAATAAGGAGGGGCAATGCGTTACTCGGAAATTCACCTGCCCACAGGAAGGGAAATCCCTTCCGATGCAGAGGTTGTCAGCAATCAGCTCATGATTCGGGCGGGAATGATTCGGAAACTCACCAGCGGCATCTATTCCTATCTGCCGCTGGGATACCGCGTGATTCGAAAAGTGGAACAGATTATCCGTGAGGAAATGAACAAAGCCGGAGCCCAGGAGGTTCATCTTCCGATGGTACAGCCCGCCGAGCTCTGGCAGGAGTCAGGGCGCTGGACTTTCTACGGCAAGGAGCTTTTACGATTTCGCGACCGCAATGACCGCGATTATTGCCTGGGGCCGACTCATGAAGAAGTCATTACGGACCTGGTGCGCCATGATATCAAAACCTACCGGCAGCTTCCGTGCAACCTGTATCAGATCCAGACAAAATTCCGGGACGAAGTGCGTCCGCGTTTCGGGGTGATGCGCTGCCGGGAATTCGGCATGAAAGACGCCTACAGTTTTGATGCAGACGAAGCGGGAGCGGAAAAGAGCTATCAGAAAATGTTCGCCGCCTATAACAATATTTTCCGGCGCTGCGGCTTGAAGTACCGTCCGGTCGAAGCGGATTCCGGCAGTATCGGAGGAAGCTTCTCTCACGAATTCATGGTCATGGCCGAATCAGGCGAGGACGCCATCGTTTTTTGTGAAAAATGCAATTATGCAGCCAATCTGGAAAAGGCCGAAATCGCGAAGCCTGCGGCAGACGCTGACAATCAGAAAGACCGGCTGACAATGGAAAGCGTTGAAACGCCGGATGTGCGCACGATTGATGAGGTCAGCGCGTTTCTCAATGTATCCCCCGAGCAGATTGTCAAAACCCTGATCTTCAATGCGGACGGCAAACCCTGTGCGGTCCTGATACGCGGGGATCATGAAGTCAACGAAATCAAGGTGAAAAATTATCTGGGCGCGGTGGAACTGGAGCTGGCCGATGATGAAGTGATTATGAAGGCGACCGGAGCGCCGCGGGGTTTTGCCGGCGCCGTCGGCATTAAAACCAGGGTGATCGCCGATTATTCAATCATGAATCTGGTGAATATGGTTACCGGAGCCAACAAAGAGAATTATCATCTGAAAAACGTGAATATCGGACGTGATTTCCAGGTGGAGTCTTTTGCAGATCTGCGCGTTTCTCAGCCCGGTGATGCCTGCCCGCGCTGCGGCGCAGTCATTAAATTTGTCCGGGGAATCGAAGTTGGCCATGTGTTCAAGCTGGGGACCAAATACAGTAAAGCCATGAAAGCCGCCTACCTGGACCGGGACGGAAAGGAAAAAACCATGATCATGGGTTGCTACGGCATCGGAATCGGAAGGACCGTGGCCGCCTGCATTGAGCAGAACTTCGATCCCAACGGCATCATCTGGCCGATGCCGCTTGCACCATATACTGTGATTGTAACTCCCGTGAACATCAAAGAGTCGGACGTCATGAAAGCCTCCGAAGATATTTATGGCGAATTGCTAGCCTGTGGCGTGGAAGTTATAATCGATGACCGTGATGAACGCGCGGGTGTGAAGTTCAAAGACGCAGACCTGATCGGCATTCCTCTGCGGATTGTCGTGGGATCAAAGAACCTGGCACAGGGTCAGGTCGAATTGAAAATCCGCCGATCCGGCGAGAGCAATCTTTATGCGATTGGGGAGGTTGTTGCCCAAGTCCGGAAAATCATTGCCGCGGAAATGAGTGCAGCCCATTAGGTGCCGTTAATATAACCGGGAATATTCATGCTAAGAATCAATGACATTCTTGATAAAGCACAAACCTATCTGACGGCTGAAGAGCTGGAAATGATTCAGAAGGCTTATATTTACTCGGCTACGGTGCATCAGGGACAGGTCCGTTTATCCGGTGAACCTTATCTTACGCACCCCATGGAAGTGGCCGGCATACTGGTCGACATGAAGCTGGATTCAGCGACGATCATCAGCGGACTTCTGCATGACACCATTGAGGATACGCTGACCACCAAAGAACAAATTGAAAGAGAGTTCGGCAAAGATGTGTCTTTTCTGGTCAGCGGGCTTACCAAGCTGAGCCGTATTTCATTCGGATCCCAGGAAGAAAGACAGGCGGAAAATTTCCGCAAAATGATTCTGGCGATGTCATCGGATATCCGTATACTGATGGTTCGGCTGGCTGATCGTATTCATAATATGAGGACTCTTCAGTACCAGAAGCCAGACAGGCGGGTTTATATCGCACGAGAGACAATGGATGTCTATGCGCCACTGGCCAACCGGCTGGGAATCAACTGGATGAAGATGGAGCTGGAAGACATGGCGTTTCAGTATCTTTCGCCGGAAGCCTACAACGAAATTAAAAGCAGGGTGGCCAAATCCTATGAATCGAGAAATCTCTACACGGAAGAAGTAAAAAACATCATCTTTCAAGAGCTGGTCAAAGTATCGATTCAGGGTGAAGTCGAGGGAAGGGCAAAGCATCTGTACGGCATTTACAGAAAAATGCATGAACAGCATATCGACTTCGATGAAGTTTATGATGTCATCGCCTTCCGCATTATCCTTGATTCGGAAAAAGAAAAAACATGTTACGAAGCACTGAGCATCGTTCATGCCTTATGGAAACCGGTTCCAGGCCGTTTTAAGGATTATATTGCCATGCCCAAGGCCAATAACTATCAATCCCTGCACACGGCAGTGATCGGTCCGCACGGGGAAAGAGTTGAAATCCAGATCAGGACGAGGGCCATGCATGAATGGGCGGAAAAAGGGATTGCCGCTCACTGGCGCTACAAGGAAGGACGTGCATTTCAGGATGATGAAGATACGCAGATCAAGAAACTGCGCGAGGCGCTGGAAATACAGCAGGATATCAAGAATCCAAAAGAGTTCATGTCCAATCTGAAAATGGCGCTGTTTCCGGAAGATGTGTATGTTTTTACACCCCATGGGGATGTTAAAACATTTCCCAGGGGCGCCACGCCCATCGATTTTGCTTACAGCATCCATACTGATGTCGGGAATCAGTGCATCGGCGCGAAAGTAAACCGCAACATCGTGCCGCTGCGCTATCACCTGCAAAATGGCGATCAGATTGAAATTATCACCCAGGCCGGACATCATCCCAGCAAAGACTGGCTGAAATACGTAGTAACCTCCCGCGCCATTTCCAAGATCCGCAACTGGATCAACCTGGAAGAAAAAAACAGTTCTCAGGCGCTGGGCAGAGATTTGCTGGACAAAGAATTTAAGAGAAACAACCTGAAATTTTCGTCTTGTGTCAAATTGGACGAGATGAAGAAAATCCTCGCGGAGCATTCGCTGCCAACGGTGGAAGATTTGATCTCACAGGTGGGTTACGGCCGAATTTCACCCAGGCAAATAGTCAATTCCTTTCTGGTGTCCGCGGAAGCGCCAAAAGGAAGTGAAAAACTTCCGGAGAAAACAAGAAAAAAAGCTGCCGCTCCTTCGCTGGGAATCAGTCTCACCGGTATTGATGACGTGATGGTCAAGTTTGCCAAATGCTGTAATCCGATCCCCGGGGATGAAATCTCCGGCTATATTTCACGCGGACGCGGTATTACGGTTCACACGCAGAGTTGTCCGCATTTAAAAAAACTGGATATTGAGAGGATTGTTGATGTCAACTGGGATCTTCGTCAGAAGCATGCTTATCCCGTGCATATCAAGGTTGTCTGCAATGACCGCAAGGGGGTTTTAACAGACGTCAGCTCTGTGATCACCTCGTTTGATATCAATATCAGTTTTGCCCAGGTGGAGACAACGGACATGATTGCCAACTGTATTTTTATCATTGACGTTTATGATCTGCAGCAGCTCAATTCCATTTTTTCAGCCATCCGCCAGCTGAAAGTTGTTCGATCCATTGAAAGGATCCGCAAAGCTTAAAGACAGTCAACATCAATTTGGATGTTGACAAACAAATCCACTCTGCTATAAGCAGGCGCAATTTGAGCAGGGTCAAACTAAAAGGAGAATTTGATAAGATGATGTTGGGCAGATGTCAAAAATATACAATGGTCTTATTGTCAGTCCTGATGATGTGCTTCCCGGGGGTATTGCTCCATGCACAAACGGTAAAGCATGTTGTGGTCATTGATCCCGCGCATGGCGGGGAGGATGCGGGGGTTGTCGGTGTTGATAAAATTGCGGAAAAGGATTTGACCCTTGCCATTGCACAGGCGCTGAAAAAGGAACTGGCCCAGGATGCAAATCTTGAGGTGGTTTTAACCCGTGATTCTGACAAAACGGTTTCTTTGGCTGAGCGCAGAAAGAATATTCGGAAAATACAACCTGCTATTGTTTTAAGCCTTCATATCAATGCGGGTTTTGGCAAAGCCTCATCGGGATTTGAAATGTATTATCCGGGCTTTGGGGAGGAAAATGAATCCCTGAAAAAGAAAACGAGGAAAGGCGATGCCGGCGATGAAAAAAAATATTTAAGTGATACCGTCCGGCTGTCACGCCTGGTGCAGAAAAATCTTGACGGTTTATTTCCGCGGAAAGGCAGAGGACTCCGAGAGGCGGATGTGCCGCTTGCCGAAGACCTCGCTCTCCCTGTATTAACGGTCGAACTGGGCTTTGCCACAAACTCTGAAGAAAAGAAGAAACTGGCATCCGGCAAAACACAGAAGGACATCGCCAGGGCGCTGGCAAAAAGTATAAAGTCCTTCTTTTAGGAGTCTCGTGTTTAATAGAAATCAGGATCGAAGATTTAATGAACTGCGGCCTGTTCGCATCTCCAATCATTATTTGCGGAATGTGCCGGGTTCGGTAATGGTTGAATTCGGTAATACGAAAGTACTGTGCGCTGCATCACTGGAAGAGAAAACGGCGGCTTTTTTAAAAAACACGGGGAAGGGCTGGCTGACCGCGGAGTATTCCATGCTGCCCATGTCTACACAGACCCGTTCCTCCCGGGAATCCGTGCGGGGCAAACTGGGGGGCAGAACCCATGAAATACAGAGACTGATCGGCAGGTCGCTCAGGGCTGTGACGGATTTAACCGCTTTTGGTGAAAGAACCATATATATCGACTGCGATGTTATTCAGGCAGACGGCGGTACCCGAACCGCGTCAATTACCGGAGCTTTTGTGGCGCTGGTCGATCTTTTCAGACATATGATGAAGCAGGGATTGATCAACGACATCCCCGTAAGGGATTTTGTTTCGGCAGTCAGTGTCGGAATTGTGCAAAATCAGGTGTTACTGGATCTGGAATATGAGGAAGATTTTCAGGCTGATGTTGATATGAATTTTGTCATGACGGGAGCGGGTTTGTTCATCGAAGTACAGGGAACAGCTGAACATATGCCGTTTGGCATTGACCAGATGGATCAGATGACCGCCCTTGCAAGAAGCGGCATCGCCCAAATCGTTGCCTTGCAAAAGCAAGTTACGGGTGAAATCCGTTCATGAAAATTGTCTTTGCAACAAAGAATGAGGGAAAGGTCAAAGAAATCAAAGAAATGCTTGCCTCCATGGAGGTGGAATTGCTGTCTTTGAACCATTTTGAATCATTGCCGGAAATTGTCGAGGACGGTAAAACATATCGGGAAAATGCTTTAAAAAAAGCTAGGATTGTATCAGAATTTACAGGTGAAACCGTACTGGCAGATGATTCCGGTCTGGAAGTCGTTGCTCTGGGAGGGGAACCCGGTATTCATTCCGCGCGTTATGCTGGTGAGGGTGCTTCAGACGATGAGAACAACACCAGACTGCTGGAGAAGTTAAAAGAAATTCCCCGCGAGAGAAGAGACGCGTTTTTTTGTTGCGCATTGGTGCTGTACGAAACCAATGGCAACTATCATTCCTTTGAAGCGCGCTGGCAGGGTAGAATCATTGATGAAAGCAGGGGAGACAACGGGTTTGGATACGATCCGATTTTTTTCTGCCCTGAGTTAAATAAAACAGCAGCTCAATTGCCGCCGGAAATAAAAAACAAGGTCAGCCACCGGGGACAGGCATTTGCAAAGCTCAAAGATTATCTTGGTTCTTTAAAAACATAACGGGATCGGGGCGTAGCGCAGCTTGGTAGCGCGCTTGCTTTGGGAGCAAGATGTCGCAGGTTCAAATCCTGCCGCCCCGACCATTTCTCATCAATATTATTAATGTTTTTACCATCTTACTCGTTTATTATCCATTTGGTAACGTCAAAAAACGCGCCACGTTTTTCCAATGTTTCCAGCATCCTTGCAGGGTGTGTTTAATGCAAATAATCAGCCTGCATTAAATATATCGTGACATATCTGGTTTTTTATGTAGGATATAAAAAGGCGTGGTAGACTCCTTCCTGATGTGCGTGTTGTCCGTGCTTTACAGACTTCAAGATAATTCAGTTATGTCAAGAACTTATCCACTACAATAAACCTATGTAAAGAATGTTTTTTAAGAAAACGGAGGAAATAAGATGCATATACACATGATCGAACCGCTGAATAATTTTGTAAAGTTGCCCGATAGCAGATGGGAGAGCGGTTGGTGGACCGTCGATGAAAGCAAGGCCAAAGAACTGGTTGGCAGTGAAATTTATTTTCACAAGAAGCAACAGGAACCATCCTTTTTTGGAGGCACCATCACGGGATACCGCACACAGGAGGACGAACAGTACCAGGGAAAGGTTGCTTTCACGCTCCAGTATAATGCCGCCTGCAGAAATGTTAGGACGGATAAGAGCGGGTGGTCAAAGAAAATGAAAATCATCAGCCATGACTGAAGATTTGCTGGATTACTGGCTGCGGATGATCAGACCGTTATTCCCGGACAACGCCTGGGTTCAGTCGCGGCTTTCCGGCGGCGATCACATAATTCAAATTGACTGGAATCTCGAAAATGCCCTGCACAAGCAGAGCAGGCGTTCCAGAAAGATCGAGATTGTCATCAAGGAGGAAGTCATTGATGATTATCTCGACCAGAGCAAGGACGTGCGGGTATTATATGACATCAAGATAAAAGAATGGATTTCCGAACATTATCGTAACTTCTGTCTTGATCAGGAGGCTTATCCATCCAATTCCGCATCTCCGATTAAATGGCGCATCTCAAAAGATGTGTTCCATACATAAAGCGGTAAAGCATCGCATCGACAGTTATCTTGTCACATCCGTCACGGCTTTCTTTTGGGTTGCTTATTCTGCTTGTCTTGTGACTTTTGTTTCTGTCTTTCGGCGTTTTGTTTCTGGCCTTTTTCTTTATCTTTCTTGCCGCCTTTGTCTCCCATGATATCACTCCTTTTCCTGTTTTCTAAAAACAGCTTTTTGCAGCGTATTTATGGATGCAGACAGTAAACTTGATCCCGATTGAATGGCCTAAACGGAAAGACGCACAGATCAATCCACACGTTGGATAACAGGTCCGGCCAATAACGGTTCAGCATTATCTAAATGCGCATTTGGCGCAGGCGTCTTCGCAAAGGTCTTCTTCTGCCTGGTCAACATGCGTTTTAACTCCTTATCTCTCTGCTTCTGCTGTCTTGCTCTCTCTTTGGCCTGTGTTCCGCTGCCATTCATCGGCTTCCCCATTTTAAACTCCCGTTTTATTTTCCGGATAACGTAAAAAAATGCTAAAAACCGAGAGGCGCTCCAGGACAGTATGTCTTCATAGAGCGCCTCTTTCTAATGTACCTAAGTTTTAATTATATGGGTCTTACGTTTTCCGCTGCAGGACCTTTTGCGCCCTGAACAACATCAAAGCTCACAGACTGGCCCTCGGTTAACGTCTTGAAACCAGCGGCTTGAATGGCACTGAAATGGACAAAAACGTCCCCGCCATCACTCTTCTCGATAAACCCGAAGCCTTTACTTTCGTTGAACCATTTTACTTTACCTTCTGACATAATTAGTATCCTCCTTTTCTCTAATTTACCAAAAGTCGAATTCACATATGACAGAAGCAAAAAGACCACCAGGCTTCGAAATAGCATGATGGTCGTATTAGCACTTCAAATGTTTGTAACTCAACTTTTTCTGCACCTTATTTATAAAAGACCATATAGCCGGTACAGTGTATAAACGTTTATACTTACCTTATTACATAATGTCAAGTCATATTTACAATGCGATATAATTTACATTAGAGCATCATTATGATATAGAATAAATAAATAACTGGTGCTTTCGTAGATTTAAGCTGGTTCTCCAGACCAGTAAAATCAAAGACGGAAGATGATTGACGCATGGCACCATATAGTCGGTTTTTTTGTGGTCTGGATATGACTTAAGGTAATACTTTAATTGGCTGAACCAAGTATATGAAACACTTAATTGATTTATTATCAACATCATTTTATGTCATGATCCTGTCCTGTTTAATCTGCTCTTTTACCGGCGTCTCCATTGCACAGGAAGATGAACTCGATGAAAGAGTGAAAAATTGTATCAGCTGCTGCAACGCAAAAACTCAAGCCTGTTTTAACATCAATCCGGACAGGCGATTATGCACCGTTGAATTAGAAAGTTGTGTTGCCACCTGCAAATCAGAAGGAAAGTATCCATCTGAATGGAGTGATTGCTGGTCTCAGTCTGAATCGTAATGCTCAAAGCCGGAGAAAAACCTTTGAAGCGCGATATTGCAATTGACTATCTGCGTGGCAGCGTTACTGTACTGGTCGTCGCTCATCACGCCGCTCTGGCCTACACTACCTTCAGTCGATATGATCCTGGGCATTACATGCGGTCCACGGCACCGGTTGTTGATTCGGTACGGTGGATGCCTCTTGACCTGCTTATCTCCTGGAATGACATGTTTTTCATGGCCCTGATGTTTGTGATATCCGGGCTGTTTGTCGCACCGTCGATTGCACGGAAAGGCGCCGGCCTTTTTCTGACCGACCGTGTAAAACGCCTGGGAATTCCATAGGTGGTTCCACTAACTCTGCACAGTCCCCTGGCTTATTACCCATCCTGGCTCTCAAGTGATGCGGCCGGGGAGGGTGGGTTTTTACGGGACTTTTTCACTGTGGGTGTCTGGACCGGAGGCCCGGCGTGGTACCTCTGGCTTTTGCTTGCCTTCTGCATGGTTGTTGCTTTCGCCTGTCAGGTTATTCCGGATCTGATGAAGAAATTATCCTGGACTGCCTCATCCACCCGAAATCTGGTCATGGTTTTCCTTGCAGCCAGCCTGCTGACCACGATTCCCGTTCGCCTGATTGTTCCACCCGAACAATGGATCGTTCTGGCAGGGCCGATGAATGTACAGGCATGGAGACTCCTGTTTTATTTTTCCTGGTTTTTGCTAGGCGTCTCGCTCGGCGCGGGAGAACTGGAAAGCTCTCTCTCCCATGATCGTCTCAAATACTGGCCGCTTTGGATTATTCTGGGAAGTTCAGCCTTTGCGGCGCATCTTGGGATACTGTTACCGGGGACTTTCTTTACCGGTATGCCGTCATGGATTCTGAGCACCGTTCTGGCAACCCTGTATTCTATCAGCTGCACATTTATCAGTCTTGCCGCACTCGGGTTTGCCCGATCTTTTTTCAAAACGGCCCGTTACCTTGCCGACAATCTTACCGGCAACGCATACGGTATTTATATTTTTCACTATATTTTTGTGACAGTGGTACAGTTTTACCTGCTGACTCAGCCATTGCCGGCAGCCATCAAGTTCCTAATCACTTTTCTTGTCGCCCTGACAGCAAGCTGGCTGCTCACAGCATTGCTGCGCAGGACCGTAGCCGGTAAAATCCTTTAAATAGGTGAAACGGTCATCAACCGTTTATGCTGCTGACTTCACACAGAGGTAGTAGCCTTGTAAATGATTGCATTTACAACTTGAAATTGATAATAACTTTTCAAATCCCTTCTGGAGATAAATGATGCCAATGATGAAGAAAATCACAATATTGATAATGAGCTTCCTGCTGATTCCGGCTGTGATCTTTGCAGATGAAAGACCAATGCCTGCGATTGCAGTGAAGGCGGCGATGCTTGTGGACATGAATACGGGAAGAATTCTTTTTCAGCAAAATTCAGATCGGATCATCCAGCCCGCCTCTCTGTCAAAAATAATGACGTTATACTTAATTGCCGAAGACATAGAAAACAGAAAGGCTGATTATTCCGACCTTGTTACCATCAGTCAAAATGCGGTTTACACAAATGGTTCTAAAATCCTGTTTGAACCGGGTGAACAATGCGAAGTGTTTGACCTGGTCAAGGGCATGGCCATCTATTCTTCCAATGATGCCGCGGTAGCCCTGGCCGAGCATTTTGGCGGAAGTGTTGAGAAGTTTGTCCGCCGTATGAATGCCAAAGCCAAAGAAATGGGGCTTAAGCATACCCACTTTGTGAACCCTCACGGACTGCCGAATACAGAACAGACGACAACGGTCAGGGATATCTACATCCTTTCACGAAATTATCTGAAGCGTTTCCCCAACCTGCGGCAGATTCACTCCATCGAAAGCTTTGTCTTCCATGATGCGATCCTGCGCAATCGCAATGATCTTCTAATGAGTTATCCGGGTGTAGACGGGCTGAAGACGGGATATGTGAAAGCAGCAGGGTGTCATCTGGTTGCAACTGCCACGAGGGGTGATATCAAATTAATGGCAATTGTCCTGGGGGCAAAAAACGCCCGCATTCGTGGGCAGGAGATCACAAAGCTCCTGGATTACGGTTTTGAAATGATCGAAGAAAGAAACAAAGGATATAAATCCGGCGGCTGACTCCCTTATGATATGAAAAGTCGCAGGTAAAACCAGATCAGAGATTTATTGACGCATTACTGCAGCTGTTTTTCAGGGCATATCGTTCATAAGAAGCTTTTCATAACGCTGATAAAAACCGTCAGCCGACCCCCGCGGAATGCTGATCCGGTGAAATCCGACGGGCAGATGATAATGTTTGATTTCAGGGTTTAAATCTTTAATGATCTTGAAATAGGTATTGGCGGCCTGGGCGATAATGTAAAGAGGTACGTTTCGGGAGGTTGATATTTCAATAGTATCATAAGGTCTTTCCAGATAGTAATCTTCTTTGGACAGAACATAACCGAATTTTTCCGGATTGGATATGATGATTTTTGCAGCCAGAATTCGGAATACGTATCTGCTGGTTTCACTGTTGAGGTAAAGTTTATAGTAATTATCGACGCGCTGCATCGTCATTTCCGTTCTTAAACCGTTTTCACCCATATTGTAAGCGGCTGCCGCGAGAGTCCAGGAAGCAAACATGGAATAAAGGTTTCTAAGATATCTTGCAGCGGCAGGTGTTGATTTATAGATATTCCTTCTTTCGTCAATGTCGTTGCCGACGATCAGCCCATATCTTGTCCCGGTGCTCGGGATAAATTGCCAGGGTCCCGAAGCCCCTTTGTGGGAAAACGCCAGCGGCTTAAGTGAACTTTCCGCGATGGTGATATATTTCAGATCATCCGGCAGGCCGTTTTCTTTCAGCATCCGTTCAATGACAGGGAAGTATCGTTTGGCTCTTTTCAACCAGAGAATCAGATCATCGCTGTTGTCCAGTGAAATCAGCATTTCTCTTTCCAGGCGTTCTTTTACATCCGCATCGTCAAGGGGGACCGGTTCGCCGCAGAAGTCAAGCGGTCCAGTGATCCGGATTGCT
>JBDKUG010000226.1:0-18019 GCA_039679815.1 Smithella sp. | reverse complement strand
ATTATGGCAGCGGACGCGCTTTCAGCCAAAGGCTTTCAATTTCCGGTATTGTCGGAAAAGACAAGAAACGAGTTAAAGTCGTTCCTGCCATCCAAAGCAAGCTATGTCAACCCTATCGACACAACAGCGGGGGTTATGCCTGACCAATATGCAAGAACGATGAAACTATTGCTGGAAGAAGATATCGATGCCCTGATTGTGATTTATATCCGGCCAATCCCGGAACTGTTGGAACCCATGATTCAGGCTATCCGGCAGGTTGCGCCTGAATTCCGTAAGAAGGGTATCCCCGTCATGCTTTCCTTGCTGGGTGCAGACCCGAAATACAAACTGATCGGTTCCCCGGAAGAAGGTTACATTCCCGAATACACTTTTCCCGAGGCAACCGCGTTTTCCCTGGCCAAAGCGTATGAATACTACGAATACACAAAGCAGCCGAAAGGCAAAATACCAAAATTCGATGAGATCAATAAAAAGGCCGCTGAAGCCATTATTAAAGCAGCGCTGGATAGAAGCCGTTCCGCACAGACATGGCTGGACTCGGATGAGATTGCCAACCTGTTTGATGTTTACGGTATTCGCTCCGCCGGCTCCCGAATCGCCCTGACGGCTAAAGAGGCCGAGGAAATTGCTGAAAACATCGGTTATCCGGTGGCGGTTAAGCTTCACTCCTCCACGATAACCCACAAAACCGATGTAGGCGGCGTCATTCTGAATTTAAAATCAGCGGATGCGGTGATGGACGCCTACAACCAGATCCGTAAGAACCTCGATCAAATATCCAGGGTGAGTGAAATGAAAGGCGTCACTGTCCAAAAAATGCTGACGGGCGGCGTGGAACTCATTATTGGCGTGACCCAGGACAAAAACTTCGGTCCATTAATCATGTTCGGATTAGGCGGCGTCTACGCTGAACTCTTTAAAGACGTCACTTTTAGAATTCATCCATTGACTGATACTGATGCGGAGAACATGGTCAACGCTTTCAGATCTCATAAAATCCTGGATGGCTGGAGAGGCGCTCCTCCGTCAGATATTCCTGCCATCAAGGAATTATTACTAAGGATCTCAGCCCTGATAGAAGATATTCCCGAGATACAGGAAATGGACTTAAACCCGATAATGGCTATGGAAAACGGTCAGGGCTGTTACGTGGCTGATGCCCGCATATCAGTAATGCCCGTTGCTGAATAACTGTATGTATACAACGTTTCAAACTATAATATTCAAAAAAGCTATAGAGCTCTAATTTAGGATGTAGTATAAATACTTAAAGCAGGCCAAAAGTACAATAGGATGATGAGGTTTACTATGAAACAAAGAGGGTGGAAATGATTTCTGGACATGACCTGATTAAAAAATACGGGATTCAAGATTTTGAGTTATTCAACCTTATCAAATCTGGATTGACCGCCTATTCTGAAACAGGGCGACGAATCGTTGACATTGATACCCTACCCAGAAAAAAGAAAACTCTCGAAGAAATAGAAGAGGAAATTAAAACACGGTCATCTGGTACTAAAAATGCGTATATGCCGCCGACAACAAATGGCAATAAAAAAACAATCGAAACAAATATCAAAGAACTTGCCCTATTAGAATTTAAACGGCAAATTGGCGACCCTATATGCCCGCCGCATTGCGATATGATGGACTTCACATTGCCACGTGACAGCGAGAAAGCAAAAAAGAAACTTAAAGAAATCAAGTATTTTCGTTTCAAATTAAAAGATGTTTCCAATTTATTACCATTCCCCAAGGTGCCGGGAAAGTGAATCAGCAACAACTTATAAACTTGCGCATAAATGCTAAGTCCTGGACAGAGAAACACCCGGACATCCAAACAATCTATTTGGTTTCAACAAACACAATCTGCAACAAATATCCGTACTTTGGTTGCACCTTAATTGCAATTATTCCAGAGCAATTTCAATATGAAGCACAACAGCAGTGGGCCGGGAACGGAGCATGGGAAGGTCCCGACGACGGAATGTGGCAGTTTGTCAGGAAATATATGACAGCCAACACCAGGCATCAAAAATGGACAGGCGATGGATTCTCGGATATTCACGTGCGGGAAGAGATGGACAGGCTCGGTTTTAAGCATTTTCAAGGGTTGACTTTTGATGATATGGAATCGGCGAAAACATTCTATGCCGAAATGATACGACCTCAGTTTCACCCAGAGGAAGAAGTCAAATGGTATAACTTGACCGATGATAATCTGTAAGAGGATGGGTTTGACTTTTTAATTCCCAGGTGAGGGCAGGGGATAGTAAAAGTATACATTACTACCACCTGTCCCTCGTTATTCCTGTGACAAATTTAATTTTTCTTGCATTAAATGAAATTATCATTTACAGGATGATAAAAGACGAAAGGCTCAATTTAACTGGTTTTGTTGCGGAGTGTCGATCAAGAATCCCCGTTGACATTTTGAATAATGAATATATAATTCCCTAATTGTTTAAAAAGCGAGAGTGGCGGAATTGGCAGACGCACTGGACTTAGGATCCAGCCCGCCTAAGCGGTTAGGGGTTCAAGTCCCCTCTCTCGCACCAGAACCAAAGAGCCGTAACAATAATCCAATGTTAAGGAGAAAATATAGTGAGTGAGTTTCCCGTTAAAGTAGAGGATATCAGCCAGGTTAAGAAAAAAATGTCGTTTGAAATACCCTGGGTTGTCATTCAGGATGAACTGGACAGTGTTTACCGCACTATTGGCAAAAAGGCTAAAATCAAAGGTTTCCGCCCGGGTAAGATTCCCCGCAAGATTCTGGAAAATTATTATAAGGCAGATGCCGAAGAAGAAACCATAACCAACATCGTCAATAAATACTACTGGCAGGAGCTGGATGAGCGCGGAATCGTAACGCTTTCCCGGCCGGAAATCGAACAGGACGGTTTGAAGGAAAATACGAACTTTTCTTTCAGTGCATCGTTTGAAACGGAACCGGATATTGAACCGCAGAGCCATAAGGGGATGGAGTTGGAGAAGGTCAACATCACCGTATCGGATGCGGATATGGAAAAGCGTCTTCAGGAAATCCGCAAAATGTTTGCAACCATGCAGGATGTCACGGAAGATCGGCCGGCGGTCATGGGCGATTTTGTTGCAATTGATTTTAAAGGGACAATCGACGGCGAAGAGCTTCCGGAGCTGCAGTCTGATAATTACCTGCTGGAACTGGGATCCAAAAGATTTATTCCCGGCTTTGAAGAACATCTCGTGGGAATGAAAAACAACGAAACAAAAGAAATAAACCTTACATTTCCCGCCGATTATCATGAAAAAAAGATGGCCGGGAAAGATGTTATCTTCAAGGTGACTCTAAACGGTCTTAAAGAACAAAAACTTCCTGAGATCGACGAAAACTTCATTAAGAATTTTGACAAGTACAACACTCTTGAAGATTTGATGAATGACGTCCGTAAATCGATGGAAGAGCAGTGCAGACGCCGGAGCGATGCACAGCTCGATGAAAAAATCATAGACGCTCTTCTTGAGGCCAATGTGTTTGATGCCCCGCCATCCCTGGTCGAAAGGCAGATTTTCTACATGATTTCAGATACTCAGAAAAGAATGAGATCGGCCGGCATGGATGAAAAAAATGCCATGGAATTGAGTTTCCGGATGCACGATCAGTTCAAGAAGGAAGCGGAAAAAACGGTCAAGACCTTCCTCCTGATCAAAAAGATTGCCGAAAAAGAAGAACTGGTGGCAGCTGATGATGATATAGATAATAAAATCAAGGAATTAGCTGAAATTCATCATGCGGATTATGAGGTTGTCAAAAGCGCCTATGACAACGAAGATAGAATAAACACCCTGAAATCGGAAATTATACAAAAAAAGGTATTTGACTTTATCAAACGAGAGGCCAATATTAAAGAAGTTGAGAAAGTCGGGATGGAACAGGAGGTTGCTGAGTGAGCTTAATACCGATGGTGGTGGAACAAGATGGACGGGGCGAAAGAGCCTTCGACATTTATTCCCGATTGTTAAAAGACAGGATCATATTTTTGGGAACCGCAATTGATGACAACGTGGCAAACGTGGTTGTCGCCCAGATGCTTTATCTGGAAGCAGAGGACCCGGATAAAGAAATATTTTTCTATCTGAATTCTCCGGGCGGTCACGTGAGTTCGGGAATGGCAATTTATGATACCATGCAGTATATCAAGCCCCCTATCTCCACGGTATGCATGGGTCAGGCGGCCAGTATGGCGGCAATCCTTCTCGCAGCCGGTGAGAAAGGAAAAAGGTTTGCCCTGCCGCACGCGCGGATTTTAATCCACCAGCCGCTTGGAGGGTTTCAGGGACAGGCAACGGATATTGACATTCAGGCCAGAGAAATCTTAAGACTAAAGGACGAATTGAACAAAATCCTGTCGGAATTGACGGGTCAGCAACTGGAAAAAATAATGAATGATACGGAACGTGACTACTTTATGACCAGTGCACAGGCGAAAGAATATGGTTTGATTGATGAAATCGTAGTCAGAAAGCCTGTATTATCCATGGATAATAAATAAAGGAGAGCTCAAGTGATCAAAAGAAGTAAAGACAATCGAGGACAGGGAATGCTTTTCTGCTCATTTTGCGGAAAGATGCAAAGTGAGGTTCGTAAACTGGTAGCAGGCCCCACCGCTTATATTTGTGACGAATGCATCGAATTGTGCCGTTGCATTGTAGAGGAAGAAGAAAAGACAGTAGAGAAAACCCCGAAGAATATTCTGCCTGAACCGAAAGAAATCAAGAAATTTCTTGACACCTATGTCATCGGCCAGGAACAGACAAAAAAAATTCTTTCCGTTGCGGTTTATAATCACTATAAAAGACTGTTTTCCAATGTCAGTTCGAATGACGGTGTTGAGATCCAGAAAAGCAACGTCCTTCTGGTAGGACCGACGGGATCCGGGAAAACCCTGCTTGCCAAAACGCTGGCCAAGTTTCTGAATGTGCCTTTCACGATAGCGGACGCCACCACCCTGACTGAAGCGGGATATGTGGGCGAGGACGTGGAAAATATCATTTTAAGCCTGCTGCAGAATGCAGACTACGACGTCGCCAGGGCATCTAAAGGAATCGTGTATATCGATGAGATCGATAAAATAGCAAAGAAATCCGGCAATCCATCGATTACAAGAGATGTTTCCGGCGAAGGCGTGCAGCAGGCCCTGTTGAAAATCATGGAAGGAACCACTGCCAGCATACCGCCTAAAGGCGGGCGAAAACATCCGCAGCAGGAATTTATTCAGGTGGACACCACGAATATTCTTTTTATCTGCGGCGGTGCGTTCAATGATCTGGAAACGATTATTTCCAAACGGATCGGTACAAACACCATGGGTTTCGGTGCGGAAATTAAAAGCAAAAAGGAAAAAAGGGTAGGGGAGATACTGGCGGAAGTTCGGTCTGAAGACCTTTTGAAATTCGGTCTCATACCGGAATTTATCGGAAGGCTGCCGGTGATTGCCACACTGGATGATCTGGATGAAGACTCCCTGGTCCGTATTTTAATGGAACCCAAGGACGCAATCATCAAACAATACAAAAAACTGTTCGAACTGGAAAACGTAACCTTGAAGGGCACCGATGGCGCGCGTCGCAGCGTCGCAAAGTTGTCAATGGAAAGAAAGTCAGGCGCACGCGGCTTGCGTTCCATTCTGGAAAATACCATGCTTGAAGTGATGTATGATATTCCTTCGCAGCGGGACATCAAAGAATGTGTCATCAGTGAAGAAGTGGTTGTCAATAAAGCAAAACCGATTTTGTTGTACGATGCAAAATCCGAAACTGCATAAATCAATGCCCGGGAAGTGTAAATGACAGAAAAACAAGAATATAACAGTCAATCCAAGACAAACATTATTCCTCTTTTGCCCCTGAGGGATGTGGTTGTTTTTCCGCACATGATCGTGCCGTTGTTTGTCGGCCGTGAAAAGTCTATCGCCGCTTTGGAATCTGCCATGAAATATGAAAAAGGGATTTTCATGGTGGCCCAGAAAAACGCGAAAAAAGACGATCCGGCAGAAGAAGACATATACCGGATAGGAACCATAGGCATTATCATTCAGTTGCTGCGTTTGCCCGATGGAACGGTTAAAGTTCTCGTGGAAGGCAAATCTCGCGGTGCAATAGAGGAATATCTAAAAAACGACGATTTCTTTCTTGTGAAGGTAAAAGACATTGAAGATATCGATGATGATCCCAACGATGTCAGAAAACAGGCGCTGATGCGCAGCATTAAAGAATCCTTCGAACTTTACCTGAAGCTCAGCAAGAAAGTGCATGTGGAAATGATGGGGACGATTGCAGCAATCGAAGACCCGTCCAAGCTCGCCGATGTGGTGGTTACGCACCTGAACGTGAAGCTGGAAGACAAACAGAAAATCATTGAAATATACCATATCGGAGAAAGGCTGGAAGCCATTTATTCTCTGATGCTGTCGGAAATAGAGATTCTTCAGGTAGAAGAAAAGATCAAGCGCCGCGTCAAAAAGCAGATGGAAAAAACGCAGAAGGATTATTACCTGAATGAACAGATGCGCGCCATCCAGAAGGAAATGGGCGAAAAGGACGATTTTAAAAATGAAATAGCGGATCTGGAAAAACGCCTGAAACAAAAGAAACTCTCCGAAGAGGCAACAAAGAAAGTACGCCAGGAAATAAAAAAACTTCAGATGATGTCGCCAATGTCGGCGGAAGCCACGGTTGTCCGCAACTACATTGACTGGATTCTGGATATGCCCTGGTCGGAAATGACCGAAAATAAATACACGCTGAAGGAGTCTGAAAATATCCTTGACGAAGACCATTTCGGGCTGAAAAAAGTCAAGGAACGCATTATTGAGTACCTGGCTGTTCAGGCGCTGGTCAAGAAGAATAAAGGGCCGATTCTCTGTCTGGTCGGACCTCCCGGAGTAGGGAAAACATCTATTGCCAAATCAGTGGCGCGCGCGACCAATCGAAAATTTGTCCGGATTTCGCTGGGCGGGGTCCGCGACGAAGCGGAAATCCGCGGCCATCGCCGGACCTATATCGGCGCGATGCCGGGTAAAATCATTCAATCTCTGAAGAAAGCGGGTTCAAATAATCCCGTATTCTGTCTGGATGAAGTGGATAAACTGAGCTCCGATTTCCGCGGCGATCCATCTTCTGCCCTTCTGGAAGTCCTTGATCCGGAGCAGAACGTTGCCTTCAATGATAATTATCTGGATGTGGATTATGATTTGTCTGATATTCTGTTTATCACAACGGCAAACATTCTGCAGACGATACCGGCGCCCCTGCAGGACAGAATGGAAGTGATCCGCATCGCCGGCTACACGGAACAGGAAAAGATGCAAATCGCCAAACAGTTTCTTCTGTCGAAAGAAATGGAAGCCAATGGTCTGGTTGCGGATAATATTGAATTTACAAACGGAGCCGTAATGCGCATTATCCGTCAGTACACGAGGGAGGCCGGTGTCCGGAACCTTGAAAGGGAAATTGCTTCCGTCTGCCGCAAGGTAGCCAAAGAGATTGTCAGCAACGGTGCGCAAAAGAAAATTGTAATCAATTCAAAACGCATTCCGAAATATTTAGGTGTTCCCAAGTTCCGCCACGGCGAAACGGAGGAAAAAAATCAAATTGGTTTGACAACCGGGTTGGCCTGGACGGAAGTAGGAGGCGAACTTCTGGCCATTGAGGCATCCATCATGGAAGGGACGGGTCGCATGGTCATGACCGGGAAACTTGGCGATGTCATGCAGGAATCGGTGCAGGCGGCCCTGACGTATATCCGGGCGCGCGCCGAGAAGTTCGGTTTGGCAAAAAACTTCTACAAGAAAATAGACATTCATGTTCATGTACCCGAAGGTGCGATTCCCAAGGATGGTCCATCTGCCGGAATCGCGATGGCAACCTCCATTGCCTCTGCCCTCATGAAAAAGAAAGTTCGTGCCGACCTGGCCATGACGGGTGAAATAACCTTACGGGGCAGGGTGCTGCCAATCGGTGGGTTGAAGGAAAAAATACTCGCAGCTCATCGCGGGAATATTAAAATGGTCATTATCCCGAAGGACAATGAAAAAGATCTGGCGGAAGTGCCCCGCAATGTCCAAAATGCCCTGAAGATCGTCTTTGTCGATCATATTGATGAGGTGCTGGATATCGTTTTTGTTAAAGATGAAGATGAGTTCAGCAAGGATGTGACAACGGGTATGCTGGCTAACGCCCAACCTGTGAATTAATTGAGATTTCCTTTTTTATGTCTTGACAAGAAATCTCAATGTTGCTAGAAGCCATTCAGCTTTTTTGATACGTGGGCGGGTAGCTCAGCTGGAAGAGCGCCACGCTTACACCGTGGATGTCACAGGTTCGAGCCCTGTCCCGCCTACCAGAAAAAGAAAAGAAGTACAGAAGTTTACATCACGATTTTTTGGGGTCGTAGTTAAGTTGGTTATAACGCCGGCCTGTCACGCCGGAGGGCGTGGGTTCAAGTCCCATCGGCCCCGCCAGAAAATCGAAGGGAGTCTGCTCATTGCGGCTCCCTTTTTTTATCAGAAACTACCCTTAAAGGGTACGTACAGGTGATTGACATAATCTGTAGAGCATGTTTAATAAGGTCTGCAGGGCATCCTGCGAAATGAAATGAGCATCATTGCGAAACAATTGAAAAAGAGGTAATCGAATACAATGGACTACGATGGACTGATTATACGTCCGCCCAGTGAAGCCTACAGCCTGCTTTTACAGGTCACTGTCGGCTGTTCTCACAACCGGTGCACATTCTGCGGCACATACCGTCAGAAAAAATTTAAGATAAAGCCTCTGGAGCGAATTGAAAAAGATCTGCGGGAAGCCAAAACATACGGTCCTGTCAACCGGCTTTTCCTGTGTGACGGTGATTCGTTGATTATCCCGCAGCCCCGTCTGGTGGAAATCCTGAAGATGATTAACCAGTATCTTCCGGGGCTTGAGAGGATCGGAAGCTACGCCAACACGAAAAGCATTTTGCGAAAATCGGTTGACGATCTCAGGGAACTGAGGGAGCTCGGGCTGAAAATCCTTTATCTGGGCGTGGAAACCGGCAACGCAGAACTGCTTACGAAGATTAACAAAGGCGCTACACGGGAAAAAATGGCGGAAGCGGCACGGCGCGTCAAAGAAGCAGGCATTGAGTTGTCGGTGACGGTCATTCTGGGCATCGGCGGGATTGAAAAGAGCATAGAACACGCGATGGATACGGCGAGCCTTCTGACGGAAATGGATCCGGATTATGTGGGCGCGCTGACACTCATGTTTGTGCCGCAGACGGAACTGTATGAGGATTACTTGGCAGGGCGATTTGTTCTGCCTGATAAAATCGGCTTTATCCGGGAGTTGTATCTGATGATCGCCAACTCCAATTTTACAGACTGTTACTTTACATCCAATCATGCGTCCAATTATCTGCCGATCAAGGCGCGCCTTCCCCGACAGAAAGAAAAAATACTGAAAATGATCGGGGCGGTCATTGAAGAAAACGATGTCAGCAGAATGCGTCCCGAGTATTTACGGGGGCTGTAGTTGCGGGAGAAATTGATACGGTTATGAAAAAAATATCTGAACTGTTTTTCTGGCGCAAGCCCGACTATATTCGCAGGGAAATATTAGCGATGCTGGCCAAAGGGCAGAAAAGCGGAGTCTTTGATGATGCATCCAGGAAAATGATTGAAAACATTCTGGAATTCACATCCACCATGGTGCGGGAAATCATGATTCCGAGAACGGATATTGTTTCCATCAGCGTGGATGACACACCGGAAGAAATGATTCACGAGATCGCGGAATCCCGGCATACGCGGTTACCCGTGTACAGGGGGTCGGTTGACAATATCATCGGCATTCTGAATATCAAGGATCTGCTGAATGTTTGGCCGCAGAACATAACAGCTTCCGACATTTTATCCCGACTGACCAAGCCCTATTACATTCCCGAAACAAAAAATGCCCATCTGCTGTTTCATGAATTTAAAAACAACAAAAAACACATTGCCATTGTCATCGATGAATACGGGGGGACATCCGGTCTGGTTACGCTGGAGGATTTGCTGGAAGAGATCGTCGGGGATATCCTGGATGAACACGAAGAAAACCCTGATTCCGGGGACATCATCAAGACGCCCGATGGCGCCTTTATCGTGGAAGCGCGAACCGAGATCGAAAAGATTGAAGAGCATTTGCAGATCAGCCTGGAAAGAGGACGATACGAAACGGTAAGCGGGCTCATTTTAAATACGATTCGAAGAATCCCGCACCAGGGTGAAAAATTTCAGATTGAAGGAATGGATATTACCATCGAAAATGCGGACGAACGCAGCATTAAAAAAGTGAAAATAAAAAAAATGGATGATGATCTTTTCAATGAAGAATAAAGACCCGCAACCAGCACAGGAACTCTCCGATAACAAACTCAGCGCATCCCGTATCTTTTTTGCAGTCTTAAGCGGCGTCCTGCTGTTTTTGTCTTTTCCGAAATTCGGTCTGGGAGTTGTTGCCTGGTTTGCCTTTGTTCCTTTGTTTATCGCCCTGAAGGACGTCGATTCCGTCTGGCGGTCACTGCTCTTGGGATGGATGGCGGGGATGACGGCTTGTGTCGGAATCCTTTACTGGATAACGCATGTGGTGGTTAATTTCGGCCATCTACCGCTGTATCTGGGAATCATCCTCATGCTGCTTCTGGCCCTTTATTTGAGCCTTTACACGGCATTGTTCGCCGTGGGGATCGTATGTTTGAGAAAATGGATTCCTCTGTATCTTTCCGCGCCGGTTTTGTGGATGTGCCTAGAATATATCAAGTCAAAGGCATTTACCGGTTTCCCCTGGGAAAACCTGGGATATTCCCAGTTTAACAATCTCTTTTTTATTCAGATTGCCGATGTTGTCGGTGTGTTTGGATTATCTTTTCTGATCATCCTCTTAAACAGCGCTTTTTATTCCTTCATGACTCAGCGATTGAAAAAGTCGCTTGCTCTGGCTGCCGTTGTATTTCTGTTATGGGCGGGCGTCTATGCGTATGGTATTCAGCGAATCAATCAAATCAATGATATTCTGAAAGACGCGCAGGGAATAGAAGTTTCGCTGGTTCAGGGAAACATCAGTCAGTCGATCAAATGGAATACAAATTTTCAGGAAGAGACCATCAATATTTACGAGGAACTGTCATTGCGGCAGCCGCCGGCAGCCGGCGGACTGATTGTGTGGCCGGAAACAGCGGTGCCTTTTCACTATCAGGACGATACCGATTTGCAGCGCCAGGTGAAGGATATCCCAATCAAGACCAATAACTGGTTCGTTTTCGGGTCCACAAGCTATCAGGCCCGCGACGGCAATACGGATTATTACAACAGCGCTTATCTGCTTTCTCCCCGGGGCGATATCCAGGGTAAATATGACAAGGTACATCTTGTCCCTTACGGTGAATATGTTCCAATGAGGGCCGTATTTCCTTTTATCGGCAGACTGGCTGAAGGAATCGGTGATTTCGGCGAAGGAAAGGGATTTCATCCTCTGGACATGGGAGAAAGAAAAATCGGTGTGATGATCTGTTATGAAGGAATTCTGCCCGAAGCTGGAAGAATGTACAAAAATGCCAAGGCCGACTTGCTGGTGAACATTACAAACGATGCCTGGTTCGGCAGCACATCAGCCCCGTATCAGCACCTTTCCATGACCATTTTCAGGGCGGTCGAGACAAGGCTTTATCTTGTGCGGGCGGCCAATACCGGCATTTCAGCGATTGTTCATCCGACCGGAAAAATTATGGCAAAAACCGGAATATTTCATAAAGACGCGATTCATGGCCGTATAAAGTATATACAGTTACCGACGATCTATGCAAAATACGGCGATTGGCCGGTGGGGGCCGGTTTTTTATGCCTGGCCGTTTTTTTCTTGTGGAGCCTTGGAAGGAGGGGAAGATAATGTCAGAAGAAAGCATTCATGAAACCATTAATGACCTGAAAAAAAGAATTCAATATATCGGAGAATGTCTTTGACGTCACTGAACTGGAATTAAAAGTGAAGGATCTGGAAATTCTTTCCGCCAAAAAGGATTTCTGGGATGATCCGGAACAGGCCCGAACCACCCTGCAGAAAAAAACAAAATTGTCCAGCGCGCTCGACAACTGGAAAAAATTTCAAAGGCAGATTCAGGACGCTGAAACCCTCTGGTCGATTGCCTCTGCGGAAAACGATGAGCAGGTATTGAACGATCTTGAATCCGAACTTGAGCAATTGTCTTCTGATGTAAAGCTTGAAGAGCTCAAGATGATGCTGTCAAGCGATCAGGATCCGATGAACGCGATTATGAACATTCATGCCGGGGCTGGAGGAACGGAAGCACAGGATTGGGCGGAAATGCTTCTGCGCATGTATTTGCGGTGGGCGGAAAAGAGGAATTTTAAAACAAATATTATTGATTATCTGCCCGGGGACGAAGCCGGCGTCAAAAGTGTGTCTTTCACCATTGAGGGTGAGTACGCCTATGGATACACAAAAGCCGAAATCGGAATTCACCGTCTTGTCAGGATTTCTCCGTTTGACGCAGGAGCCAGACGACATACATCCTTTGCATCCGTATTTGTTTATCCCGAGGTCGATGATGAAATAAAAATTGATATCAATGAAGATGATTTACGGATCGACACGTTCCGGTCAGGCGGCAAGGGAGGGCAGCATGTCAATAAAACCGATTCCGCTGTCCGGATTACCCATTTACCGACCAATATTGTCGTGCAGTGTCAGAATGAGAGATCACAGCATAAAAACAAAGCCATGGCGATGAAATATTTAAAATCACGGCTCTATGAGAGAGAACTCCAGCTGAAGAATGATAAACTTGATGAAGAAAACAAGCAGAAAAAAGACATTGCCTGGGGAAGCCAGATTCGTTCCTATGTTTTGCATCCCTACAAAATGGTGAAGGATCACCGGACGAACCTGGAAAACGGCAACGCGCAAAAGGTGCTGGATGGCGACATTGATGATTTTATCCAGGCTTATCTGATGTATATCGGCAACAGGGGGCAAAATGGCTCTTCATCAGCAAGCTAAGCAAACGATAATATTTAAAGTTGTCATTATTGTTTTGGGATATCGGGAATATGTGTTATACATTTGGGCAACAGTGGTCATAATGTTGATTAGACCGGAGAAAATAACGAACTGATCTGTGGTCGGAAACAAGACGTTGTTATGATCAGTAACCGAAAAAGAAGTCAGGAGACGCAGCGCATGTTAAAATGTAAAAAAAATGTTTCATTAATTTTTTTGATCGTTAGTTTAAGCCTGATCGTACTGCTGGTGAGCGGCTTTCAGGCATTCGCGGAAAATACGGATGAGCAGGTTGCCCTTTCAGGAACGAATGCCGGTGAAAAGAAACAGGATCAGAAGAAATCAATCGGCCCTGTTGAGGCTTTCACAAACATGCTTTTCGGTGATTCAAAACCAGATGCATCAGATGATGAAAACGGGGAAGACGACGAGGAACAGGAGCTGATGGAAAATGCTCTTGAATACCTGGAAATGGCCGATAAATACTGGAAAAAAGGTGATATTGAAAACACCTTGAATGAACTGGACAAGGCCTATGCGTTGATTCTGGATGCGGATGGCGATCCGGCAATTGCACGTCAGAAAGATGATTTACGTCTTTTAATCTCTCAGCGAATTATGGCGGTTTATGGACACAAGCGGAGCCGTACATTCGGCAAGGCTAGTGAAATTCCGCATTTGATGAACGCGGATGTGGAAAAAGAGATTCGTTCCTTTCAGGGTCCGGAAAGAGAATTTTTTATTGCCTCCTATGAACGTTCCGGCAAGTACAGGGACCTTATTGTCGGTGAATTAAAAAAAGCAGGGGTGCCAGAAGAGCTTTTCTGGCTGCCTCTGGTAGAAAGCGGATTCAAGGCGACCGCCTTATCCTCCGCGAGGGCGTTGGGCCTGTGGCAGTTTATTCCCTCTACAGGTTATAAATTCGGTCTTTCCCGTGACGAATGGATAGACGAACGCATGGATGTTTTAAAGTCTACACAGGCTGCAATCGCCTATTTAAAAGAACTGCACGCCATGTTTGGTGACTGGCTTACCGTACTGGCGGCCTATAACTGCGGTGAGGGCAGAGTGCTTCGCACCATATCCAGACAACAAATCAATTTCTTCGACCGGTTCTGGGATCTCTACGCGCAGTTGCCCAATGAAACGGCCCGTTATGTTCCCCGTTTTCTTGCCACAGTGCACATTGTAAAAAATCCCGGCAAATATGGCTTTGATTTACAGACAACAAAAGACTCTATGCTGAAATATGAAACGGTCAAGGTCAATAAGATCATGAAGCTGTCGGACATTGCTTCAAAGATGGAGGTGTCCGAAGAAACCATTACCGTGCTTAACGCTGAACTGAGGCACAAACTAACACCTGACCGTGAATATGCCATCAGAATACCAAAAGGAACGCTCGGGAAATTCAACAGCGTTTACAACGATATTCCGGAAACGGAAAAACCAACCTTCACTTACGCGCGATCGCAATCACCACGGTCGGCATCCATCCATTCTAACACAAAATCAAAATCAGCAGGGACGTATGACGCGCATCGTGTCCGGCGTGGTGAGACCCTGGCGTCAATCGCGAATAAATATGGCGTGTCCGTCAGGGCCCTTCGAAGAGCGAATCGTTTGAACAGGAAAAACGGGTTAAACAGGGGGCAGATCGTTCGAATTCCCGGAGGCACAAGTGTTGCGTCCTCGAATAATAACGACTCGGTGGTGGTTTACAAGGTTAAACAGACGGATTCCCTGCATGATATTGCCAAGCGTTTTGATGTGCCAGTGGCAAAACTTAAGAAAGCGAACAATTTAAAAGGCAACACCATAAAAGCCGGACGAAAAATCAAGATTCCGGGTCAGAAACTTGCATGTGATCCCCCCAAGGGAAAAAGCAAAAAAGGCAGGGCGGCCAAAAACGGCAAAAGAAGAACAATCGCCGCAAAACGCTGACAGGTATTTTTGCATCGGCTGCGGAGCTTCCTCCTTGCCGCCGTATTATCCTTTGAATGCAACTTTGGTATGAATAGCGGAGTCGCTGATGATCTACCTTCTTGGGCAAGGGTTTCGGTTGGAAGATATTAATTGATTTTTGTGGATTGAGTTAATAATGCAAAAAGTTCTTTTTCTTTCTTTTTCATTTTGCGGGCATCTGCTATAAAGGTATTTTCGTGATTATAACCTCTCAGATGCAGCAGACCATGAATGATTAAGAAAAGGATTTCCTCGTCGAAACTCAGATTACCACTTGCTGAATCTCTTTCCGCCGTGTCAACGGATATGACAATATCGCCCAGCATCTGCGGATTAATGTCGCAGAATTCACCTTCCTGAAGCGGGAAAGAAATAACATTAGTGGGCCTGTCTTTACCGAGGTATTGTTTATTGATTTGTCGTATACTCGCATTATCAACAAATGTGATGCTGATTTCCATATTAGTGCAGTCGAGCAGTTTCAGAAGCGCGTTTACCTGGCTACGGATTCTTCGTTTGTCAATTTTAATACGTTTCTGCTGATTTTCTATTTGGATGTTCATGGGGTTCTTTTTTCCCGTTTGTCTCTTTTAAAGCTGATTCCGGATAATCGACGCGATGATGGAATATTCCCGTTAAGATACGGGTAAACGTTTCCGCGATCGTACTCAAGTTTTTCAGAGTCAACTCACAGTCGTCCAGCTGACCGTCTGAATAGACGCGCCCGATCCGCTCGCGAACCAGCGACCGGATTCTTGCAGGTGTCGGATGCGTCAGGGTGCGCGATGAGGCTTCAATAATATCACCCAGCATTACGAGTCCTGCTTCCTTTGTCTGAGGTTTGGGGCCTGGATAACGGAAATCGCTTTCCGTGAGAGAACGGATTGATTCATCCTTGTCCTTTTTGGCCTTGTCGTAAAAATAACTAACGAGACTTGTTCCATGATGCTCCCGAATGATGTTGATGATCGGTTGGCCGAGCTTTGCCTGAGCGGCCAGTTCACAGCCTTCCTTGATATGAGAGATGATAATCAGTGTGCTCATCTTTGGAGAGAGTTTATCGTGCCGGTTGTCATAGCTGGTTTGATTTTCAATGTAATAATGCGGTTTTGCCAGCTTGCCGATATCATGATAATAAGAGCTGACTTTGGCCAGCAGTGCATTCGCGCCGATCGCCTCCGCCGCCGCTTCCACGAGCGACGCGACGATGATGCTGTGATGGTATGTGCCCGGTGCTTCGATAATCATTCTCTGGAAAATCGGCTGGTTGAGGTTGGCCAGTTCGAGCAGTTTGATATAGGTGATAAAGCCGAAGAGGCTTTCAAATATGGGGGTGAGGCCGGCGACAAGAACGCCGGTGATAATGCCGCCTAAAATACCCATGGCCAGACGGATCGGCAAATCATTCAGAAAATGGCCGGATAAAAGATTCAAGCAAAAAATCGCCGCAATGTTGATAACGCCCAGGAAAAGACCAACCTTGAAAAAAGTGGAACGCTGGCGGCTGTTGACAATGTGATAGGAAGCAGCAACAGATCCCATAAAGGAAAAAAGCGGGTAAATGATTTTCTCTTCAAAAAGAAGACTGATGAGAAAGGATGTCAGAACGCTGATGATCATGGCCACGTTCCGGTTCACCAGGACAGCAATGATCATGGCGCCGCAGGCAAACGGGATAGCAAAATAGCCGGCATCAACCGGAATAAAGGGGAAAGCTCTGTTGATGGCAACGGAAATGAAGATTCCCGCCTTCACAAACAGGATCTGCAAAACAGCCACAATGGCGAACACAAGAAAATCCAGATTGGAACGGGCCGGAGCTTTCAGCCAGTTTCGGGTGCGCCAGAAATACAAAAGCAGGGAAAGAAACAAAACCGTGCAGAAAATTCCCAGAATAACCGACAGGCCGGATATTTTATTGTCCACCACTGTCTTGTAAAACGCTTCCAGTTTAGCCAGTTCCAGATAACCGATTTTTTCGCCTTCGCGGACAATCATTTCATTTTTTTGCACCTGAAAATAAACTGGTTTGACCTCTTCTGTTGCGGAAAGTTTTTTCTTCTCTGTTTCTGTTCTATTGAAGGCAAGATTGGGTTGAACAAGTTTCTTCAGGATTGAAAAGGAATATCGCGCAAAAGAGGGCGGATCGTGATTAAAAACGGCTCTCACTTTGTCCGAAAGCAACGGATCAATGTCCTTTATGATAAGGATTGATGAAACATCGTTCAGGTTTTCCTCTTCCCGCGTGATCGTGTTGACGATGGTGATGCCTTTGTCTTTCTCCTGTTTTTGAAAGGAAGTATTTGTGATCAAAGTGTTTTTATAAAAGGAATCAATGACGGCGGATAGTTTCTGATGGAGATCTTCGGAGAACTTATTGGCTTTAAGAAATGAAAATTCCTTTGCTGTGAGCGTCATTCCCAGTGATTTTTCAAGCAGGTCTTTCAGTTGTTCATTGCCCGGATTTTTTGCGCTTAACGCAAAGGAATTCATTACTTTTGCTTTCAGAGTAATCGGCATTTCAGCATCGTAATCATAGACAGACCGTACGTTAGCAGGCGCCTCTTTCTTTTTCTGCCGGGTAGAGTTAATGTCTTCGACGAGGAAATCACGGTCCGCTTTGATGTTTTCGTGAGCGATCATACCGTAGTGGTATTCCGGATCGGAAACGTAAAGATTGGGCGCGAGGAGAATGGATAGCCCAATGCTTAAGAAAAAGAGAATGGCCCACCGTTGAAAAAGGTTATTTTTCAGAAAATCGAAAGAAATCTTATTTTTTTCTGTCAATTTCTTCCAAACAATATTGATTTTTTCAAATGACGAGTCAATGATATTCATTTTTGTTTATCCGATTTCTTTTCTCTGTCCCAGGAATCGTAAGCTGAAATTATGTCAGCAACCAGGGGATGACGGACGACGTCCACCTGTGAAAAATGAACAATACGGACGGTATCGAGCTTCTTCAGGATTT
>JBDKUG010000144.1:0-9844 GCA_039679815.1 Smithella sp. | reverse complement strand
CCGGCGAACCCAACATCTACACCATTGAAAAAAACGGTGTGAAAAAGCTCATCTATCAGGCGCCATGGCGCGAAAATGGCCAGATTGCGGGTGTCGTCGAGCTCTCGATGGAGATTCCTTTTGAGCTGCCGCATCATGTGAGAGGGTAAAAAGCGCGGCAGAGTCCATACAGAAGCTCGATTCGAATATGTAGAGGCAAGTCGTCAATAAAATTGAAGCTTTAAAACACCGCTTTTGTATGGTGTTCGGAGGGACCCAACAAGGGGGCGCTGATCGTGGACAGCAGTAAATTTGAACGCGCATTCGGCGAGCGCGCCACCCCGCTCCGTGAAGCAATCCGACAGACAGTTGGATGGTATCGCAGTAATTTTAGCGTATGAGTGTTCATTGATCTCAATTCTGTCAATAAACTGACCAAATTAATACAAATTCTGTCATTTTATTGACAATTTTCCGAAGAAATACGATACTTTCCCCATGCAATGGATAAAGCGCTTTTATGAATCGGATCCAAGTGCTCTGTTTAAAAAAGGCAAGGTCGTCATCCTCTACGGTGCGCGCCGCGTTGGCAAAACGATGCTCATGGAAAAGCTGCTTGCTGGCACAGAAGGGAAAATCTTCAAGGGGAGCGGTGATGATTTTGAACTTGTGGCCATCCTCGCATCCCGGAAAACCGAGACATATCGCCTTTTTTTCTCACCCTATGATGTCATCTTCATCGACGAGGCCCAGTATGTTCCGGATATAGGAGCCTGTGCAAAGCTGCTCATCGATATTTTCCCCGAAAAATCTGTTATCCTTACAGGCTCCAGCGCATTCAATCTCTCGCAAACCGCCTCCGAGCCTCTCACGGGACGAAGCATCCAGCGGTTTTTATTCCCGGTATCGCTCATGGAACTCAAACTCGAACGGACTGATTTTCAGCTCTTTCAGGGCATCGAGTCATATCTGATTTTTGGCCTGTATCCCGAGGTCCTGTCTCTCAACAATGCTCCTGAAAATACGGAATATCTTGTGAATTTGCGGAACAGCTATCTGTTTAAGGACATTCTGGCGCTCGAACACATCAGGAATTCCCAGAAACTGCAGGACATTGTGCGTTTGCTGGCGTTTCAGGTTGGGAATGAAGTCTCGCTCAATGAAATCGCGGTAAAAACCGGCCTCAGCAAAAACACTGTCGAGCGATATCTCGATCTCCTGGAAAAAGCGTTCGTCATAAAGAAAATCGGCGCATTCTCCCGAAATCTCAGAAACGAGATATCCAAAAGTGCCAAATATTATTTCTGGGATACCGGCATCAGGAATGCGGTCATCAATGATTTCCGGCCGATCGAGCTCCGAAACGACCTGGGCGCACTGTGGGAAAATTTCGTCGTAATGGAATTGATGAAAAAATACGAGTATCAACGGCGATATGCAAGCTTCTATTTCTGGCGCACCTATGATCAGAAAGAACTCGACCTCGTCGTCGACGAGAACGGCCGGCTTTCCGGCTACGAAATCAAATGGCGCGACGATAAGGCAAAGATTCCGCACCTCTGGATCGAAACGTACAAAGGGCATACCGAGGTAATCACAAAAGAGAATTTGCTGAAGATTATGAGTGAAGAGGCAAAGGCAGAATAGGTCCTTGTACTTACTTTACCACACGATGCGGGACCCTTTTGTGGCGGCCCCGCATCGCATTCATGGAATGGACACGGAGAAAGGTTGACATGTACAGGCGTAAATAGTATCTTTGTAAGGAAATTAAGGAGTCGCTTATGGAACTTGCAAAACTCACTTCAAAAGGTCAAATTACCATCCCCGTTGAAATACGAAGAAAACTGCGTCTCAAAGAGGGGGATAAGGTTTTTTTCATCGAGGAAAATGGAAAAATTATCTTCCAAAACGCCGCACAAACCGCACTGAGCACCTTTCAGAATGAAATGGTGGGCGAGGCGACAAAGGCCGGCTTCTCTTCCGAAGACGATGTGGTTCAGTAAATCAAGAATCTCCTTGCGCAAAACGGAGATAAAAAGTGAGAATTCTCGTCGATACCAATATCATACTCTCTGCCGCACTTTTCCCTGAGGGAAAAGTGTCGAGGGTGTTTTCATATCTCCTTGAGGCCCATACGGTAGTCATTGCGAGTTATTCTATACAAGAATGTAAGACAGTGTTTATGAAGAAGTTCCCTGATAAAATTGACTGTTTGAAAGCATTTCTTCTCAAAATCGACTACGAACCATTTAAAACACCGAAAAAACTGGATGCACATGACTTTCCCCCCATGAGGGACGCCAGTGATTTGCCTGTGTTGGCCTCAGCGATACTCTCCGATGTGGATATTCTGCTCACAGGAGATAAAGATTTTGAAGGAATAGGGATAAAGAAGCCTCTCATTTTCACTCCAAATCAGTATTTCGATCTGATTCAGAAGTAAGCAACCCACTCCCGCCTCATGACAGTCTTCATCCACTATCGGCGGCCCATGCGAGGCGCACAGGGAAAAGGAGCCTGGAGCTTTCGATTCTGCAGCGACATCCCCACAGACAGCCATACCCAACAGAAAGAGCCACAGCGTCCGGACAAAAGCGATTCTTTTCATGAACCTGCCTCCATCAATCGCGATCCCTGGAAGAATAGGCCGAAATGGTAAGAATCTTGGGGCCATAGGCTCTCTCATAGCTCTCCAGGACCCTTGACATGTTGCCTTTACCTTTGACTCCAGGACATCCTCAGGTATTGTCTTTATCAGTCCAATGGACGAAAAAATCATTCATATTTCTAGGACTACCTACTAACATCGTCGTAAGCACCGAGGCATCGATGTGAATACCTGGTCCATAACCTCCTACATTCTTACTCACATAATCGAGACTGTAGATCCCCGCAGGAAGCTGTATGGGAAGATAGGCATCTTTTCCAGAGCCTACAAAACTACTCCCTTCCATTGCGTCCCTATCCTGACCTGCTCTTGCCTGGGCATTGGTGACTACCCTCGTCGTGACTGGGACGGTATAGACTTCGGCCTTGTCATTCACAATAGCCAGAGGTGAACCGCTGATCACTTTCATTGTCTGCTTATTTCTGTTGATGGACAATATCAGGTCACCCTCCTTTACCTGCACCATCTCATCGGCACTTAGGGACATACCCTCCACATCCGCAAACTCCTCGCCGGTCGTCGAAGATGGCACTGCAGCCATGGCTGAGCTTTGAGCCGGCAATTGTGCAAAGACGACTGAGCCAGCAAGGGCGAACAGTGTCAAAATGACAAAAACCTTCTTCATATGCCACCTCCTTTGATTCAAACTATATTAGTTCTATCCCTTCTCCTCTGGTTGTCAAGAGAAAACCAGGAGAATATTGTCGTTAGTGAATTTTATTAAATTATTTATAATATATAATAATATATAAAATATATATAGCTTTATAAATATGTCTATACCTTGTTTGAAAAAGATGCGTTTGTGCGGGGCACCCAAGCCCTGTCATTGTTTTTTCCTACATTTTTGTAGTAATGTGGCTCTCATGAATTCAGCGATGATTCCCGACGAGAAAGAGACCCTGCGGTTTTTATTGGATATAGCCCGGACGCTGGACAAACATGTAGAGCTTCGGAGTTCCCTGGGCCCCCTCTTGTCTCTGCTGGAGGTGCGGGCAGGTCTTGTCCGGGGGATGGTGACCCTTCTGGAACGGACGACGGGAGTATTAAAGATAGAAGAGGCCAATGGTCTCTCGGTGGAAGAGAAAGAGCGGGGCGTATACCGCCTCGGAGAAGGCCTGATCGGCCGGGTGTTCGAGACCGGGCTCCCCATCGTCGTGCCGGACCTTTCCAAGGAACCTCGATTCCTCAACAGAATTGGAGGGCGCTCCAAAGAGGATTTGATGGGGCTCTCATACTATTGTTTCCCCATCAAAGCCGGCGGATCGGTGATCGGAACGCTGGGCGCAGAGCGCCGTCTATCCGGGGAGCTGCGGGACGCATGGATGGAGTGGGACCAGAGGCTCCTCGAACAGGTCGCGTCGATCATCGCGGATTCGGCAAAATTACGCGAGCGGATTCTGGAAGAACAGTTCCGTCTCAGGCAGGAGCTGCTGAGCAACGAGTCGTACCAAATGGTCTCGCCTTCCACTCGATTTGTGCACCCTGGCTCCTCTATTATTGGCACCAGTACGGCCATGCAGGGAGTGTACGAGCTCATTGCCCAGGTGGCTTCCAGCAACGCGACAGTCCTCATCACGGGAGAAAGCGGCACCGGCAAGGAACTGGTCGCCCAGGAAATACACCGGCTTTCCGGCAGGGCGGACCAACCCTACATTAAAGTGAACTGCGCGGCGCTCCCGGAATCGGTCATCGAGAGCGAACTCTTTGGCCATGAGAAGGGCGCATTTACCGACGCGGTTGCCCAGCGCAAGGGGCGCTTTGAATTGGCGCATCGGGGAACCCTGTTTCTCGATGAAATCGGAGAGCTCTCTCCTCAGGTACAGGTGAAGCTTTTGCGGGTGCTCCAGGAGCGGGAGATTGAGCGGGTAGGTGGAGACCGTCCCATCAAAGTGGATGTCCGTCTGATTGCCGCGACAAATCGAAAACTGGAGCAGGAAGTTCAGGCGGGAAGCTTTCGGGAAGACCTCTATTATCGCCTGAATGTATTTCCTATCCATATACCGCCGCTGCGGGAACGGAAGAGCGACATTGTATTGCTGGCGGATTATTTTGTGGAAAAGTACGCGGAAAAGAATGGAAAACTCATCAAGCGGATTTCAAGACCCGCCCTCGACCTGCTGACCAGCTATCACTGGCCGGGGAACGTCCGGGAACTTGAAAACTGTATCGAACGGGCCGTTATTCTCTCCACCGACATGGTGATTCATTCCTACCTCTTGCCACCAAGCCTCCAATCCGCCCAGTCCACCAACACCGAGCCCACCGCTACCCTTGAAGCGGCGCTCTCCCGGCTGGAGAAGGAGCTCATCGTCGAGGTATTGAAAATCACGAGTGGCAATATGGCGGCGGCGGCCCGGCGTCTGGGCATCACGGAACGGCAGATGGGCCTGCGGATTCATCATTACGGAATCGACTGGCGCCAATATAGAACTACAAAAATGTAAAACGCCTCTTTTTTAAATACATTTCTGTAGGAAAATACGACGATTGTATATGAGATTTTCTAAAATAAAAATGGATTTTCCATGAATAATTTCTGTATATTTATACTAATCCTATAAATAATACAAAAATGTAGTAAAAGTATTCCATTGGCACGATTCTTGCTTGTTCCTGGGGGTATTACTCAAAGGAGGGTAGAATCGTGAAGAGACGGATGATTCTTCTGCTGTTGATGGGCTTCGGAGCGAGTCTTGCCACGGCGTTCGGCGAAGAGACCATTGAATCGCTCACGGCGGCCACGGACATGATTTGGCTCGTGCTCACCGGCTCACTGGTATTTTTCATGCAAGCCGGTTTTGCCATGGTCGAAACCGGCCTCACCAGGGCAAAAAACACCACCAATATCCTCATGAAAAACCTTATGGATTTTTGTTTTGGATCCATCGCTTTCTGGATGATTGGCTGGGGGCTCATGTATGGATCCGACAAGCTTGGCCTTATTGGTTTTTCCGACTTCTTTAAAGGCCCCATGGGGGACCCGAAATTCTACAGGGATTGGTTTTTCCAGGTAGTGTTTGCGGCAACCTCGGCGACGATCGTTTCCGGCGCCATGGCGGAACGTACTCAGTTTAAATCCTATCTCATCTACACGGTCTTCATATCTGCCATTATCTATCCCGTCTCCGGACACTGGACATGGGGCGGCGGCTGGCTGTCCCAATTGGGTTTCCATGATTTCGCGGGTTCCACGGTGGTCCATTCGGTCGGCGGATGGGCCGCGTTCATGGGCGCGATCGCCCTTGGCCCCCGTACCGGCAAATACGTAAAAGTGAACGGAAAAGTAACCGTAAAGGCTTTCCCGGGACACAACATTCCCCTGGCAATGCTGGGTGTCTTCATCCTCTGGTTTGGCTGGTATGGATTTAACCCCGGCTCTACTCTTTCCGGAGTGAGCACCGACATAGCCCGGGTAGCGGTGACCACCACTTTAGCGGCCAGCGCCGGCGCAGTAGGAGCATTGATATTCTCATGGCTGTGGTTCAAGAAGCCTGATGCCTCCATGACCATGAATGGGGCTCTCGCGGGACTTGTGGCGATCACGGCTCCCTGTGCGGTCGTTTCTCCCGGAGCGTCGATAGTGATTGGAATTATCGCCGGCGTCTTAGTGGTTCTGTCGGTCGAGTTTATTGACAAGGTACTGCATATAGATGATCCGGTAGGCGCCGTCTCGGTACACATGGTCAACGGCGTGTTCGGAACCCTCGCGGTAGGCATATGGGGAAACATGGACGGCGTAGCGGTCGGTCTTCTCCATGGAGGCGGATTCCATCAGCTGGGAGTACAGGCCCTGGGCGTTGTAACGGTGGGAGGCTGGGCCGCCATTATGAGCTGGATACTCTTCAAACTGATCAAGGTCACTGTGGGACTGAGGGTCTCCATAAAAGAAGAAATGATGGGTCTGGACTTAGCGGAACATAAGTCGGAAGCATACAGCGGTTTCCAGATCTTCAGCAACATGTAGGAGGACATGGATGAAATTGATTATTGCCTATATTCAACCGCACATGCTGAATGATGTGAAACAGGAACTCTACAAAGCAGAGGTATACAAGATATCGGTCACCAATGCCATGGGCTGCGGTCAACAGATGGGATACCATGAATCCTACCGGGGCGTCGACATAGAGGTCAACCTGCTGAAAAAGGTCCGGATCGAGATCGGGGTAAATGACAACTTTGTAAAACCCACGGTGGACGCCATCATCAAGGGAGCCCGGACAGGAGAAATCGGGGATGGAAAAATCTTTATCATACCCCTGGAGGAATGCATCAGAATCCGCACCGGAGAAACCGGTTCGGTGGCTATAGGTTAAAATCATACCAAAAAGAATGGGCGCTTTCGTCAGGCTGCCGGCGTGGATTCTCCCCTCGGCGGCCTGGCCCGGGCTCCCGGAATTCAGAGCCGTATTCGTCGCGTCCTACATTTTTGTAAAAAATTTGTCACTCTTCCCACATAAATGTAGCATCCAAAACGCTCCCCCATACTGAACAAGCGCCAGATACAATCGTTGCCAGGCGCCTGTTTCGGACAAGCAGGCCGTTTAGAGCCATTTTCGATATAATCAGCAGCTCTGTTCCCTCGATCGGCCCTGTAAAATACCCCGGAACGTTTTTCTTGGAAGATATGGCAACTTTTGGCACGCCGTTTGCATGTATATCCTGAATGACGGGCGACCTGATTCCCCGTCATGGTACATTACGATGTTAGGAGCTGCTATGCACGAGACTTTTGATCTTACCGAGAACCCCGTATCGAGCCTGTACGGGAGCAACTGTTTTTCTAACGCGGTGATGCGGGAACGTCTCCCCAAGAATGTGTACAAAGAAATGCTTGAGGTGCAGGCGGGAGAAAAAGAACTGACCCTGGAAGTAGCGGAAGTGGTTGCCGCCTCAATGCGAGCCTGGGCCCTGGAAAAAGGGGCCACCCATTATACTCACTGGTTCCACCCTCTTACGGGGCTCACCGCCGAAAAGCACGATTCCTTCATCGCCCCGACCCCGGACGGAAAGGTCCTCATGGAGTTCTCCGGCAAAGAGCTCATCAAGGGCGAACCGGACGCGTCCAGTTTTCCGTCCGGAGGCCTGCGCGCCACGTTTGAGGCCCGGGGTTACACCGCATGGGATGTGACCAGCCCCGCCTTTCTCAAACAGGACCCGACCGGGACCACGCTCTGCATCCCCACCGCCTTCATCAGTTATTACGGGCACGCGCTGGACAAAAAAGTCCCCTTGCTCCGCTCCATGGACGCTTTAAATGTTCAGGCGATCCGGGTGCTGCGCACGCTGGGAAATACCACTTCCAGGCGGGTCACCACCACCGTCGGTCCCGAGCAGGAATATTTCCTGGTGGACAAAAAGTATTTTGACGAAAGACCGGACCTGCTCTTGACCGGTAGAACCGTTTTCGGCTCTATGCCCGCCAAGGGGCAGGAGATGGAGGACCATTACTTCGGGGCTATTAAAGAACGGGTGGCGGCTTTTATGCGGGAATTGAACACGGAACTATGGAAGATGGGTGTTTCCGCCAAGACCCAGCACAACGAGGTCGCGCCGAACCAGTTTGAATTAGCCCCCATTTTCACCACCACCAATGTGGCGGTGGACGCCAACCAGCTCGTGATGGAAACATTGAATAAGGTAGCCCGCCGGCACGGGATGGAAGCCCTGCTCCATGAAAAGCCCTTTGCGGGCGTGAACGGTTCAGGCAAGCACAACAACTGGTCCATGGCGACAGATGACGGCATCAACCTCCTCGATCCCGGGGAAAACCCCGAATCCAACGCCCGCTTCCTGCTGTTCACCGCCGCGATCATCGAAGCGGTGGACCGCTATGCCCTGCTGCTCAGAACTTCGACCGCCACCGCGGGCAATGACCATCGCCTGGGCGCGAATGAGGCGCCGCCGGCGATCGTCTCCGTGTTCCTCGGCGGTCAGCTAATGGAGATTTTCGACCACATAGCCGAGGGTAAGGCTTCCAACGGCGTCGCCGGCGGAGAAAAGATCAAGCTTGGGGTCACGTCTCTGCCCTCTCTTCCCAAGGATGTGTCCGACCGCAACAGGACCAGTCCCTTCGCGTTTACCGGGAATAAATTCGAGTTCCGCATGGTCGGCTCCTCCCAGTCCATCGCCACGCCGAACACCTACCTCAATACAGCGGTAGCCCAGGTGCTCTCCGAATTCGCGGACAAGCTCGAAAAAGCCACGGACAAGAACGCGGCGATCCAGGCCATTGTCAAAGAATCGTACGGCAAACATCGCCGCGTGGTGTTCAACGGGAATAACTATTCGGATGAATGGGTGCGGGAAGCCGAGCGCCGGGGTCTGCCCAACGTACGAGCCACGGTGGACGCCCTGCCGGTCCTCATCCAGAAAGATACCATCTCTCTCTTTGAAACACACAAAGTATTGTCCCGGGAAGAACAGGAGAGCCGCTATCACATCTACCTCGAGCGGTATGCCAAGCAGATCAATATCGAGGCCGGGGTGATGATCGATATGGCCCGCCGTTCGATTTTCCCCGCGGTTTCTTCCTACGCGAGCTCCCTTGCCAGGGATGCGTCGGCTTTAGCCGCTCTCGGAGCGGTCAGCGTTCCCCAGGAAAAACGAGCGAAGAAGATCGCGGAACTGGCAAGCGAACTCTATGACGAAACGGATAAGCTTGAAAAAGTGCTGGGAGACGCCCAGGTCATAGAAGATGCTTTTACCCAGGCGAAGTCGTATCGCGAAAAGGTGGTGCCGCAGATGGCCAATGTGCGGAATCGCGGAGACGCATTGGAGAAACTGGTGGCGAAAGATGTTTGGCCATTCCCCAGCTATGAGGAATTGCTGTTCAAGCTATAATTGACTCGGTATACGTCAGCCTCCTATATGCCCCTGTCACGGCGTCGCCGTGGCGGGGGTTCCTTTTTTGTCAGGCTGGTAAGAGGAGGCTGCGCCCGCGCCATTGCCGCGCGCCGAACGTACCGAACGCGTCGGCCGTAAAGGAGACTGATACATTGTTCTCCAATGTCACTGTAAAAAAGAATCTTCACTGCTTTACGGCCCCTCGGGGCCTATAGGCACCACCGGCGCGTCCACGGGCACCCTGAAATAACGATTCGTTTCTCCAAGCTCCATAACAGCACCAAACTTTTCTGGCTTTATACTTTCGAAATATAGTGAGTTACCGTCTTCACTGTAGACAGCCAC
>JBDKUG010000286.1:0-2937 GCA_039679815.1 Smithella sp. | reverse complement strand
GAACAAGTGCAGGTATTCCTCAAGCATCGTCAGGCTGTCGGTATCATCGGATTTCTTGCCATGCTGTTTTTCAGCTCCATGGCTTTTGGCGTGCTTCAAAGCGCCCTCTCGGTCATATTTTCTCGTTCTGTGAGGATTAGCCCCCGCAATTTCCTCATATCCGCGGTCATTCCTTATGTGTACGTTTTTTCGATCGGACTGGGCATTGTGGTGGTTTCGTTTATTACGGGAGCTTTAGATATACTTGAAGAAAGGCAACTTATGCTGTTTGGATGGAGTGTGAGCCTTAAAGCTACGTCGAAGGTCGCGCTGTATATGCTGGGAATAATCAGCGAGGTGGTTTTGCTCTCTTCCATATACCTTCTTATGCCTGCGGTGCGCACCACGTTTCGCCACGCGCTCATCGGGGGGGTAACCGCAACGATCCTATGGGAGATTACCCGCCGCGCGCTGGTCTGGTATTACTCCGTCCTGTCGCTGGTAAACATAATTTATGGTTCCTTCGCGACGGCGGTCGTGGCCCTTCTCATTACGGAGGCTGCGTCATTAATCGTTCTGTTAGGTGCGCAAGTTATCGCAGAACTTGAACGCGCAAATCACTCAAAGGGCCGAGGAGATCGAAGGGTCTCCAATGTTTCTGTCCCTTCCCCGCCCCCGTCTGTTTTACCGTCGAATAGAAGTCCTTTTTGAGGATATTTGTAGCACCCGGCCGAACATACTTTTGAATTTATTCACGGGGTTTGCCTGGATAAAAAAATCTGCATGATGAACCGACGGGAGGTCAGAAACTATGAAACTGTATTTCAACAGGGATAATGGCACTGTCGACAGGATAATTGAGCAATTGATCGAGACCACCGAGGGCGTTCGCAGTCCGGAATACGTTCGAGAAATGATCATCACCGCACTCAAGGCCGGGCAGGAAGCTGATGAAGGTGCGGATCTCAAACTCATGAACACAACACTTAAAGAGATGCGATTCACTTCAAAAATCTTCGGCCGTTACCGGAACATACGCAAAGTTACGGTTTTCGGCTCAGCGCGCACTCAACCAGGAGATCCAATATATCAGATGGCGAAGCTCTTCGGGAAAAAGCTGGCCGAAGCGGGATATATGGTCATCACCGGCGGCGGCGAAGGAATCATGCAGGCCGCCCACGAGGGGGCTGGCCCCAGACATTCCTTCGGAGTGCACATACGTTTGCCTTTTGATGAGAAGCCGAATCCAGTGATGAAGGGAAATCCGCGGTCAATTATGTACAAATATTTTTTTAATCGCAAAGTCGCCTTTCTTAAAGAAGCCGACGCAGTGGCACTTTTTCCGGGCGGTTTCGGCACGCTCGATGAGGCAATGGAAACCCTTACCCTCCTGCAAACCGGAAAACACAATCCCATGCCTCTGGTACTGGTGGATGATCCTGAATGTTCATACTGGTCCAGAGTGAATAAGCTCTTTGTGGAAGAACTGCTGGCCCGTAACTATATTAACCCTTTGGACTTTTCTCTTTTTGAGAAAGTGTGTTCTGCGGATGATGCGGTGGAGCGGATTCGGCACTTTTATTACCGTTATCACAGTATACGGTACGTTCATGGCCGGCTGGTGATGCGGCTTACGTCACAACTGAGCCCCAATGACATAGAGACTCTCAAAGGCCGGTTTCAGGACATCCTCTTGCCCGGGGGGACTATGGCTGCGTCCGGAGCATTGAAGGTGGAAGAGGCGGATGACGATGTTGTCTCTCTCCCTCGACTTTTAATAGACTTTAACCGGAGGTGTTTCGGCAGGCTCAGGGATCTTATTGATGCAGTTAATAATTTTTAATCCCTTCACCCTCGATTTATAGCGATCTGTTTTTCGTATTTTCAAGACGGCGGAAAACTCTCCTTAATCCATCGAGCGCGGAGCCTCAAGCCCAAGGGGAGGCAGGGACGTCCCTACTGGCTATAAATCAATAGAGTCGAGCAGTTGGCCGTGCAGCCACGCTACGGATCACACCCGTTACGTACTTTCTGATCGCTCGATGCTCATTGCGGACAGAGGTGCGTGCGAGGCTGTGGACTGGAAGTCCGCAGAGACAAGATAGCAAGATGTTGCCGACCCGGTGCAGTCAGACGCATCGGTCCCGGCCACTTACGTGCCCGGTCCGCGCGCCCCGAAAGCACACGGGTCCCACGACCCTTTAGCCAATGGCGACCCGTCCCGTGATCCTCCACTAACGGCTGCCCGGCAAAGAGACCCCACGCTCCATGGTTTCGTTAGGGTTCAGATTCGACAGACTTACCACAATCGGAATTTGCAGATGACAATTCTTATGGTTGCCTTGCCGACAATTGATCAGAGCTTCTTCTTTTGAAAGAACGTTCTCTTCCGGCCCAGAGGCGGAAGCGGGTCGCGGAATTGCTGATGGGAACTATGATTGAAAGCAGTCGGAATAGGCGGAAAAGCAGTATTTCCTGTAAGAGAGTTTTTCACTAAGATTAATTTATCTCATCTTTCCACTGGCAATAGTTACTTTCCTTGAATCTTGTTGACATTTGTTCAATACAATATCAGAGTGGTATGTATATTGTTGGTGTCTGCCTATTGGCATCAGGGGTAGAATATAGATGAACCTCATTTAGGATGTATAATCAAGTTATCTGTTCGTTACGGGCAGAAAAAAGGAGAATGAAATGAAAAAAACGATGACTTTACTGCTTACTGTGCTGTTGGTTTTGATGGTGTCCATCACTTATGCGGAAGAAAAGCAAATGAGCGATCAAACTAAACTATCTGCCGAGGAACGAATTGCATACTTAAGTGATTCCATCAAAACGTATGACGGCATTATAAAGGATATCGATGACGTTATCGGTATCTATCAGAAGCAGAGAACTTCCATTATTGAAGAGCGTGCCAGGCTCGGTGTTTATAAAGAAATGCTGGTATCCTCCAGT
>JBDKUG010000294.1:0-13151 GCA_039679815.1 Smithella sp. | reverse complement strand
TTGAATGGTAAATCATTCAGATAAGAAAAGCGAATGCATGATCGAGTTGTCATGCACGATCCGCAGGGGTTGACAGAATAGACCTTCTGCCCGCTGCTCATGGCAAATTGAAGACAGGACACAGCGGGGAGAATATCGTTCACTCCTTCCCTTCATAGACACAGCCGGATTCAGGGCTTTCTTGAACGACAATCTTGCATAATGGCGGCAATGCCGGCTGGAGTCGCCACCAAATCCAGCGGCAGAGGTTTTCCGAAGTGGGATTTTCAAGGCCTGCAATGCTGTTTAAATTTTTATGATCGAGCTGCTCCAGAATCGGCTGAAAAGCGGCCGAGATATCAGCATAATCCATCACCCAGCCTGTGCGTGGACCGGTATTGCCGCGCAGATGGATTTCAACACGGAAAGAATGGCCATGTAGCCTGGCACATTTGTGCCCGACGGGAACATTGGGCAGATAGTGCGCCGCATCAAATTTGAAAACTTTATAAATCTCCATTGTATAATCCTACCTCACTCCCAGTATTTTATGCAACTGCAGACCGATTCGCCACATGGGATGCGCCAGCACATAGGCCAGGGTCTGCCTGACAGCTTCATCACGGCAGGTTCCATCCATGGGCTGCAAAAAGAAATTCCTAAAATCCAGCTTTTCATACTGTGACGGCTCCGCCCCGGCCTGAGGGTAAACCAGTTTCAATTCATGGCCAAACATCTGCAATATCTGCGAATGTGCTTTGGGACTGACACAAATCCAATCGATTCCCGGCGGAGCAGAGATCGTTCCGTTGGTCTCCACGGCGATTTCAAAACCCTCTTTATGCAGGGCAGCCACCAGAGCTGAATCCATCTGCAAAAGAGGTTCCCCTCCCGTGCACACCACAAATCGATGTCCTTCGGATTGCGGCCAGAGTTTTGCGATGCTCCGGGACAACTGTTCCGCGTTTTCGTATATACCACCCTCCGGACCGTCTGTCCCCAGAAAATCCGTGTCACAAAAAGAGCAGATTGCTTTTTTTCGATCTTCTTCTTTACCCGACCACAAATTACATCCGGAGAAACGGCAAAACAGCGCCGGACGCCCGCTGTAATAACCTTCACCCTGAATCGAATAAAAAATCTCTTTGATCCGATACATCTCTGGACCTCGCTCCTTGAGCCTTGAGCCTTGAGCCTTAATCTTTGTATTTAACCGGATCGCTTAATCCGGCGTCATGGAAGCCCTTCAAACGCAGCAGGCATGAATCGCACTGACCACAGGCGGTGCCTTCCCCGTCCGGGTCATAACAACTATGTGTCAAAGAATAATCAACACCCAGTTCCATGCCTTTGCGAATAATCTGCGCTTTGCTCAAATGGAGAAGCGGAGCATGAATGGTCAACCTTTGTTTGCTTTCCACGCCGGCCCTGGTTGCCAGATTGGCCATGCGTTCATAAGACTCGATAAATTCCGGGCGGCAATCCGGATATCCGCTATAGTCCAATGCGTTCACACCGATAAAGATATCGCAGGAACCAATCACCTCCGCCCATGCCAGCGCATACGAAAGAAAGATCGTGTTGCGGGCGGGAACGTAGGTGATCGGAACATCCCGCCCCATATCATCTACATTTCGACTTTTGGGCACAGGGAGATCGCCGGTTAGAGCGGACCCGCCAATGCGGCGAAGGTCAATATCTACAATCAGGTGTTGTTGAACGGCATTGCTTTGAGCAATCCGTTTCGCTGCTTCCAGCTCAATCATGTGCCGTTGACCGTAGCGGAAACTCAGGGCATAAATGACAAACCCCGTATACCGGGCCATTGCCAGTGTTGTTGCGGAATCAATGCCGCCGGAAAGCAGGACGACGGCTTTCTTCATTGGTTTGTCGTTTTTATGTGCCATAGCCTTTTATGAGATTTTATAACGCACTGTTGTGAATAGCGGTGGATTCGGCAATGCCAAAAAGTCTCCGGGTGTTACGAGCTGCCGTCAGTGCAGCCTCTTCCCAGCTCACCCCCTTGATTGCGGCGACTTTCTTTGCCGTATGAACAATAAATGACGGTTCGTTTCTCTTGCCGCGGAAAGGAACAGGCGCGAGATAGGGGCAATCTGTTTCCAGGAGGATTGAATCGAGCGGTATGTAACGAACCACCTCATGAAGCACTGTGGACTTATCAAACGTCACGACCCCTGGAACGGAAACATAAAAACCAAGGTCAATGCACTGTCTGGCCATGATATGGTCTCCGGAGAAACAATGAAAAACACCGCGCCGGACACCGGATGCTTTCACCATATGCAGAGTTTCTTCATGAGCGTCGCGGTCGTGAATGATTACGGGCAGTTTCAGCTCTAAAGCCAGCGCGAGCTGACGGCCGAACATTTCTGTTTGTTTTTCCCGGGGCGAGATATTGCGAAAATAATCCAGACCGATTTCGCCGTAGGCAACAACTTTAGGATCTTCCGCAAGCAGTTTCAGTTCATCAATAGTTTTTTCATCTGCTTTTGCCACATCGTGTGGATGAATCCCGACCGCTGCATAGATGTTGTCGTATTGACGGGCAATGGATAACGCCCTGCGGCTCAAACGCAGATTGGTTCCCACGGTGATAATGCCGTCAACCCCCGCAAGCCCGGCACGGTCGATAACATCGGAACGGTCGGAATCAAATTCTTTCATCTCCAGGTGGGCATGGGAATCAATCAGCATATCACTTATTTTTCATTGGAGGGAGCCACAATCTCCTCGACATTTTCCGACACGTCGGGAAGCTTTTTCAAAAGACTGGTTAAATCTTTTTCTGATAATTCTCCGGCCAGCAACTTTCTGGAAATGATGCGGCGATCGATTTTCAGTAATTCTGAGTTGACTGTTCTGGACATTTCGATCCTCCTGAAAAATCTAACATATAATTATTTTATTTGATAAATTAAACTCTGTGGTTTCGTATTATATTTTGCCAACATAATCAAGCTCCAAGAGATTTATTTTATAAATCTTGACATAAAGTAACTTTTTCTTTAAGTATTTTTTTGAATTTTGTCGTGTTGTGCAACATCACTGCCCGAAGGCACGGGCCACTTTCTGTTTGCCTGCTGGAATTTATTGAATTTGTTCAAGAGGATGGAGGCTCATGACGCTGGAGATTAAACCGAAAGAAAAAATTTTTTTACGGCTGGCGGCAAATGACGTGCGCCGCTCCCATTTTATCGAGTTTTTACATGACAACTTGATATCCATTGAACAGACAGTTCCTCCTGTTGGCAATCATCATCTTATGGCCGTTCTCTTTTTTACTTACTGTCCCGGCGGTCAAAAGAAGCCTCGTTTCGGGTTTGAAGCCCGGATAGAAACCATCACCCCGGACAAAAGGATTTTCCTGCGCAGACTTTCCGAACCTTTCGCCTGTGACCTGCGCCTCTGGCCCAGAATACGCCTGGATCTGCGGCCCGTAATATATGCCTTCTGCCAGAATCAGGAATTTAAGATTGTCGATATATCCGGCAGCAGCGCTCACTTTACCCTGCCTCAAGACGATTGCCCGTCTTACAAAGTCGGAACCATTGTTCAAATAAAGTTTGTTTTTGAAAGCGGTGAAACCTTTGCGGATTGTGAAATAACGCGTCACTGGATCGACACCACGGGGCTCAATCATCTGGCCGTGCAGTTCATCGGCTCCAATGAAGTCAACGATTTTATTAAAAATATTTTTGCCAGAAACCATAATGTCAGGTCAATAAAACCAGCCTTAAGTAAAAAAAACAGGCGGAGGCGTTAAGCAGACGCGCAAGCTCGAAGAAAGCACAAGACATTAAAGGAAGATTCAAACGGCAGAAGTATATCCGGCAATGGCCGAATATCATCTTTTAAGGCGCGGATCGGACGCGTCGCGTATTCCCTCACCCAGCAAATTATAGCCGACCACCGTAATAAGAATCGCCAGCCCCGGATAAAGCGACAGCCACCAGGCAATGTCGATATTATCCTTACCCGCCGTCAGAATATTTCCCCAGCTGGGTGTCGGAGGCTGTACGCCAATCCCTAGAAAACTCAAAGCAGACTCCGTCAGAATGGCGCCGGCAATGCCAAGGGTGGCTGCAACCAGAATGGATGCGAGCGCATTGGGAAGAATGTGAATAAAAATAATCCGCGCGTCGTTTGCTCCAATGGAGCGCGCAGCCCGCACGAAATCCCGTTCTCGAAGCGAAATAAAATCCGCCCGCACCAGACGGGTCACCCCCATCCAGCCGGTCAGTCCGATGACAATCATGATGTTCCAGATCGAAGGTTCCAGAAAAGCGATTACCGCCAGAATCAGAAAAAAAGTCGGGAAACAGAGCATGATATCGACAAAACGCATAATCACAGCGTCGATCCAGCCGCCGTAGTACCCGGCCACGGCCCCCAGAATCATCCCGATCAAAATCGCGAGCCCTGTGGCGACGAAACCGACTTTCAGAGAAATACGGGCGCCCCAGATCATCCGGGAAAGCACGTCGCGCCCCAGCTGATCCGTACCAAACCAGTGTTCAGCCGACGGCGACGCCAGAACATTTTTCAGGTCAATCGCGCCGGGATCATAAGGCGCAATCACGGGCGCCAGAAGCGAAACCGCAAACAGCAGAATCACAATGCCACATCCGGTCAGCGCCAGCTTGTTTTTGTAAAACATTTCCCAGAAGTTCATATCATCTCCGTCAGGAAATTCTAATACGAGGATCAGCTACCGCGTAAGACACATCGGCAATCAGATTTCCCACCAGCGTCAGGATGGCGCCGATCAGCAATATCCCCATAACCGTCGGATAGTCACGCGCCATGACCGACATGTAAAACAGCTGCCCCATGCCGGGAATCGCAAAGATCGTTTCAAAAATGACACTGCCGCCAATCAGTCCGGGAATGGACAATCCCAGGATGGTGATTGCCGGCAGAAGTGCGTTGCGCAAGGCATGTTTGTAAATCACCTGCCTCTCGCTCAGTCCCTTGGCCCGAGCCGTCAGAATGTAATCCTGACGGATAACCTCCAGCATGTTGGCCCGCATGTAACGGGAAAGACCGGCCAGCCCCCCGAACGCAGATATAAAGACCGGCAGAATCAGGTGCTTGGCCAAATCCAGGAGCTGCCCCCACGTGCTCAGATATTCATAATTGAGGGACCGTAGCCCCGAAATCGGCAACCAACCCAGGTGAATTCCGAAAAAGATCATCAAAAGCAGCGCCAGCCAGAAAGTCGGCACGGCAAAACCGATAAACACGAGTACAGCGGTCACTTTATCAAAAAGAGAATCCTGATGAACAGCTGACAGAACTCCTATCGGCACGGCCACGGCAATAATTATGATCAGCGACAAAAGATTGATAAGAATAGTGATCGGCAGACGCTCCCGGATCTTGTCGGAAACCGGCCGGTGATCGGATGAGAAAGAAGTCCCCAGATCGCCGCGTCCGATTTTTTTGAGCCACGACCCGTATTGAACATGAATGGGCTTATCCAGTTCATACATGCTTCGCAGGCGTTCCTTCATTTCCGCGGACGCTTTCGGATTCATCTGGGTCTGCAGATCAGTGGGCGCTCCCGGCGCGAGGTGCATCACAAAAAAACAGATTATCGTAATCCCGAGCAGAAGCGGAATCATAAACAGGACTCTTTTGATCAGATAAGCGGACATCCCTTGCTCCACACTAAAGACTCAGCCCGATGCAGCCAGTCTGTCCAAAAGCGACATCTTTTGCAGATTGGCCATAGCCTGCCACAAATGCTCCTGCGAATGGGCTTCCATTGTGATTGTCGGCTTCACCTTCAGCGCTTCCAAAGCGGCAAAAAGCTGGTCAAAGGGAAACGTGGCAGTGCCGACCGGCAAATGTTCATCGAATTTGCCGAAATTATCGTGCAGATGCAAGTGGCCGATATAACGTCCCAGCTCTTCCATCCAGATTTTTAAAGGCGCACGGGAGAAAACATTGAAATGCCCCGTATCAAAACAAAAACAAACCTGTTCTGAATCGAGCACTTCCAGAAGACGCCGCAAAATGCGCGGCTCTTTTTCATAAACATTTTCCAGGGCAATGCTGGTTCCTCCGTCCCCGGCCGCAGGAACCAGCTGACGCCAGAAATTGACGCTGTTTTCCAGCCACAGATCATCGCAGGACACATAGTAACGATCATCAAAAGACGGATGACACACAATTTTCAGCGGCTGAAAATACGGGATCAGGTCAAAGACCATCCTGATCCTGTCCAGACTTGTTTTTCGAATTGTATCATCAAGAGCCCCCGGCCGCAAATCCATAAAAGGAGCATGAAACGTCACTTTTAATCCTGCATCCCTGATAGCCCGGGCAGTCTCCGCGCACTGTTCCTTATCCAGTGACTGCAGGGCATAGTGATTGAAATAGATTTCCAGATTGATCTTCTTTTCCAGAATCATCGGCAGATACCCTGGAATAAGGTGATATGGCATGTGAGCGTGAACTCTTTTAACGACGTTGTTCATATCAAAATCCTTTAAAGATAAATAAGGATCGATGGTGTATCATACTCATTTTTTTTTCACAACTTGAATGAGGTGGATTGGGTTGACATGTTGACAAGTCAGGCATTGATAAAAGGGTCTCAATATTAGCTCCACGTGGATATTACTGCCGGGCAAGCTCGTCCATTCTTATCTAATAATTATTATTCAGATTCGATCACCCGGGCAACGTCGCCGCCGCATCTTTTACAAGTACCTCGCAGGACAAGACAACGATCTTCAATGACGCCAGGGTTAATTCGGCCACTTTATCTTCATCGTATTTCATGTATGCTCCTCAAAATAATCTATGAAAGACCAATCATGACAAACCCGGAAAATAATTGTACCTGTCCCGTTTTCTCGATAATATGATTCAAACCCGTTGTGATTTTCGCAATGGGTTTTTTTGATCGTTTTTACTTAAAGCAGCCGACCAAAAACATGACCGCTGCGACGGAGAAAAGGGTTGACGCCGTCTTTTTGTCTGCTTTTTTTGTATGCTTTCAAAATTTCTTTGAGCTTTTCGTCCAGACACAGTGGGGGATAAGACATATGACCGCCGGATATCAGGTAATATGGACCGGCTGGAAATACTCTCAAAAAAACAGCGTAGCCCGGCTGTGTGGATTTGGACATCATGTTATCGTGAACAAACACTTCCCTTTGATCGAACATATTACGCAAGAGAGCGCCTGTTCCTTTTTTGATGAACGTCACCAGATAAACGGATTTCGGCGCTTCCATTCGCGCTTCCACAAGCTTCCTTTCGTCTTTCGATAAAGTGTTTTGGGCCAGCAATCTTCCCAGCGCATAAGGCGTTGATTCATCCGGGGCATAGTAATCATTCATCAGCCATTCATTGAGTTCTTCCATATCTTGCTCAGTTATGCCGTATCTTCTGGCCTCGGCTTCGCGTTTTTTTCCAAAATAGAACTTGATCAGTGATGCTATGTCGAGGTCTTTGCTTTCCGTAAGCAGCGTCATGCCCTTGCGAATCACCCAGGTGTCAAAACGCTTCCATTTTTCGATTTCCGCTTTCTCCTGCTCTTCTTGCATCAGGCAGCAGGCTTTGTATTTCCTGCCGCTTCCGCAAGCGCACAGGTCATTTCGTTTTTGCTGCGGTTTGTCAATCAAGCAGTCCCAGTTCATTTTGACGTTTTCAAACAGGGTAATGAGCGCGTCATCTTTTTTCATGGCCATCTTGTTTTTTTCTTTTTTATCGAACGTATTCCAGACATTTGTAACGTATTGCAGAATTTGATTGACTTCATCTATGTCGTTGAAATCTTTTTTTTTCGCAGCTGCGAGGTATTCCTTCATCTTGCAGTCGGTAAAAAGCCTGGAAATTCGCAAGGCGTTGTTGCGCTGTTTTTCCGCGGCTTCGATGCTGATGCCTTTTTCTTCAGCGGACATGCGAATCATGCAGTCGTAGCAGGCCACTTGCGGATCAGGTGACATCGGATTGAGAAAACCGCCCAATTTTGATTTCTTGCCACAAACGTCGCAAAGACACAGGCCGCCTTCGAGAATTTTACCGGATAGTTTATCTTTCATGAGATGCTCTTTTCATGGTTTTTTTATTGCAAACCATTCCCGTCTTGAGATTGAGATACTACTGGATTTGATCGCTCATCGTATCCATCGCATCAACGGCTTCTTTTAAGGAAATGACCAGGGGTTTGTTTTAGAAGTCATGGCACATCCCTTTATATCTTTTATTTAATGACTTATTTAGCATCTTTGGCTGTCAAATGTTAACAAGTTTCTCCGTTTTATCCCCGTTCATGTTCGGTTGCCGCTGTCAACTCCGTCATAATTCCGTATTCTGATAGCTCGCGCCCATGCTGGGCACTCTATGGAACGGTCGCGGCCTTACCCTACCTTCCAATAGGTTTAGGCGGCAGCCGACGACCAAGCATGCGGCGGGCAAACTACCAACGAAGGTAGCGCTTGAATTGGAAATAGGATAAACGATGTTTCAGGCCTAACGGACGTATTGAGACACAAAACGCAGATAGCCTTGTATGCCTTCATGTTTATTCCACTTCTCAACGGATTTCAAAATCCGCTTCAGGCATTGAATGATTTCATCAAGGGATATGGGGGTGATTCCCGGCACCCTGAATGATGATGGCCGTCCCAAGCGCCATTCGCAAACAGATTGAACTTGCCGAAAAATCTCTTTTTCAGTTTCATCGAGCGAAAAATTCCGTGGCGTCTTTCCTGTTTTTTCAGCGCTGTAATGATTAATGATTACCTCCAGCGCACGCATGGCAGCATAGTCGGTCATTTCAAGATGTTCCCGATAAATAGAGACGATTGCAAATTCAATATTTTGAAGCACATCTTGATATTTTTCAAACAGATCCATGTTCCCTCCAATTTGCTGATAATATAATGATGAGACGATCAGTATTCATAGCCGCGTGCAACCCAGTAATGCCAGTCAGCAACGGCTTGGATGGTTTCTTCTTCCTCAGACAGGCAGTCCATCTGCGCCAGAGGCACGGCAAGAGTTGTTTTGCCATACTTGACCAGGACAAACACCTCTGACATGCACTCATCTTCTTTTGCCATGCCCACAACTTGAACCTCCTGCCCGGGTTTCAGAGGGGAAGTTGAACGGGTGATCCGGCATCGCGCCGTAAATGGCATTTGCAGTTTATCCTGAAGGTAATAATACCAGCCCATAGCCCGTTCGGTATCGCTGTATGCATCCACAACAATTTCGGACAGAATCCGATCTTCCCTTTCGGGTTGTTCACGTTCACGTTTGTGCCTTATTTTCAGATGCTTTTCACAAACAGTTTTCGATTCTTTGGACGACTCATCTTGATGCTGATTATCGATGAAATGTTTTTCAAAAAGTTCTTTGGCCTTGAGAAAACCTTCTTCCGTCATGCCGACTGACTTGGCTTTCCCGATTGGATTCGATATGAATCCTTTTCCGTGAAGCCTGTTTAATGTGTCCCAGTCAAAACCCTTCCATGCCCGTGCCCCACAACCTTCTTCCCGACTATGGGCGACAAGATAGAGAAGCGCCAGGGTTAATTCGTCCACTTTATCTTCATCGTATTTCATGTATGCTCCTCAAAATAATCTATGAAAGACCAATCATGACGAAGTCAGCCGCTTCTTGCCGGCAAAAAGAGATAAAACCACACGCGCTTGGCGGCAATGATGGTTTTCCCCGAACCCGTAGCCATACTAAGAAGAACGCGGGCAGGCCCTCCGTTTTGTTCGCAAAGGAGAATCTTTTCAAAGGCGGCGCGAATCGCCGCATCCTGATAATAACGGGATTGCGGATAGGCCGGGCTGTCCGCCATAAAAAGCATTGCTGATTCGGGCCTGGTGATATTGATCCCCGTATCTTTGGCATAACGGGCAGTCAGTTCTTCATGTCTGGGAAAATCGGGGAATGGGAAAGGACCGCCTTGCAGGCCGGAAAATTTATCGTATTCACCATAGCGATGGCCGTTGGTTGCAAATACATACTTCACATCGAAGCGTTCACAATTGGAATAGTCCTTTGCCTGCTCCATCCCCTTTAGAGGATCTTCGGATTCCTGCTTGGCCTCCAATACGCCCACCGGAAAAGGGCGGGGCATGTCGCCCGCCTGAACACACAGCAGGTAATCCGTGCGTCCCGGCCCTTTGCGTCGTCTGCCTTTAGGACCAACAGGTTCCACTGGTGCCGGGGTTTCCAGCTTTATTCTTTGCTGATCGTGGTATCCTTTTTCACGCAAAACAGGATCAATGAGGTGATAGCGGGTTTCGGCTTCATTAAAGCTCATGGACGTTTCTCTCTTCAGCAGTATTTTATCAGATCGTAAATGAGCATACATGGGACAAAAGTGCCCTGTTTTTCACATCCCCGAAAACATGCATTACTAATTACCCGCCATCTTACAATTTCAAAAGCTTATTGCAAGGAGAAATTACGCTGTAATATTTTAATCATGAATACATCCGGGTGGAATGATGTCAAAAGGATTCTTTCCTTTGGCGCGAAGAAGCTCATGAAGCTTAAAATGAAATATTGTCAAGTTTTTGTAATTGTGACATATAAAATCAGGATCAAGGATAAAGGAAAAAGGTTCAAGGGCAAAGGAGGAAAACTTGGCAGTTAAAAAAAATGAATCAACCCGCCGTCTGCTTTTATGCATCAACGCCGTATTGCAAAAAAAAGCAAAAAATATTGTCGTATTGAATGTCAAAGAGATTTCTTCCTTCACGGACTACATGCTGATCTGTTCGGGCGCAACTGACCGGCAGGTTCAAGCGGTTTCGGATGCGATCCAGCAATACCTGAAGAAAGAAGACATCCGACCGCTCGGTGTGGAAGGAGAAGCAAACGCAGAATGGATTCTACTGGACTACGACGATGTGGTCATCTCTGTTTTCCAGGAAGAAGCCCGTTCCTTTTATGGATTGGAAGACCTGTGGGACGCGCCACGGATGGAGATTGACGAAAAAGTCACCGAAATAAAAAAATTGAACAAGGACATGGCTTGATTCTTAATGATTTTTGTAAGGAATTATCGGATGCACTTTTTCCTCCTCTTTGCCTTGCATGCTCTGAAGTTCTTTCCGACACAGCCCCTGAGGTGTTTTGCCCCGATTGCCGACAGCGAATCACCTTCATAACCGGCAGCCGCTGCCCGGTTTGCGGCATCATATTTCCTGACTCTCCCTCGGAAGACCACCTTTGCGGAAACTGCCTGGAACACAAGCCGTGGTTTTCATACGCACGTGCCGCCGTTTCCTACGAAGGAGTCATTCTTGATGCAATCCGCCGGTTTAAGTATGGGCGCGATATCACGACAGGATCGGCCCTTGCCACTTTCCTGGCCGGTTTTGACTTTGATGATCTGGACTTTAATATGTTTGATGCCATCATCCCCGTCCCCCTGCACATCAAACGTCTGCGGGAAAGAGGCTTTAACCAGTCGCTCATTCTGGCTCGTGCGCTGGGGAAAAAACATAATCTGAATGTCGATTTTTCCTTGCTAAAAAGGCGTAAATTGACTTTAACACAAACAGGGCTCGATAAAAAAGATCGGGTGAAAAATATCTCGGGGGCTTTCGTCGCAGGCCCACAGGAAAAAATCCGCGGCAGAAACTTGATTCTGGTTGACGATGTATATACAACAGGAGCCACTATCAATGAATGTGCCAAGGCACTCATCAGAACCGGTGCCTCGAAGGTAGCGGTCCTGACGCTGGCCAGGGTTCTTTGACCAACACCGGGCATATCATCTTTTATGGTATGTTCTTTCTGAATCCACAATTGCCAAGGAGTCATCATGAATAAGATACTGGACAGAGCAATTCTTAAAGATAAACTCGATGCCCTGCGTAAACAAGGGCAAAAAATAGCTTTCACTAACGGCTGTTTTGATATACTGCATGTGGGTCATGTCCGATATTTGCAGGAAGCAAAGAAGACAGCCGACGTACTGGTCCTGGCTCTCAACAGCGACTCTTCCGTGCGTTCAATTAAGGGCGAGAAACGGCCTCTGGTTCCTGAAGAAGAAAGGGCTTTGATACTGGCCGCACTGGAATGCGTTGATTTTGTCACGATATTCCCGGAGTTGACGCCTCTGGAACTGATCTGCTATCTTAAACCGGATATCCTGATTAAAGGGGGCGACTGGCCGGAAGATAAAGTGATCGGACGCAATGAAATCAGACAATGGGGTGGGCACGTTACGATTATTCCGGAGGTAGCCGGAAAATCGACCACTAATATCGTGGAAAAGATCATTTCCGCCTATGGCTCCGAAATCTAAGCTCCCGGACTGTCCGCCGGCGCTTACCAAAATGTAAAAACATGATTTTTATCATTTTTTTTGATGATTTTTTTCCTTTACAAACATTTTGCCATTAGGTATTAAGGACGACAATCTAAACATCACCTATATAAGGAGTAGCGGTATTGGAAAAACAGACAACTATGAAACCGGAAAAGCTTGAAACATTTCGAAAGCTGCTCATTCAGAAGATCAATGAACTGCTGAATGAGGCGGGTAAAACGGTCACCGAAATGACCAACGGCAAGGAAAATTTCCCTGATCCCAACGATCGTGCGTCATTGGAAGCCGACAGAAATTTTGAACTCCGCATCCGCGACAGGGAACGGAAGCTCATCGTTAAAATGCAGGAAGCCATTAAAAGAATTGATGATGGAACGTACGGTATATGTGAATCCTGTGGCGGACCGATTTCGGAGAAAAGACTGATGGCCAGACCGGTCACCACGGATTGCATCGACTGCAAAACCAAGCAGGAAAAACTCGAAAAACTAAAAGGCGAATAATCTTCACCATACGCTTAAAAACGCCCCGTCCACGGGGCGTTTTTTATTTGAGCAGGTCCCGTTTCTGAAACAGGCATATCTTTGTCATTCTAAAATGAGGTTCTTCACAGAGGAAGATTTCTTTTTTTCTCCAAAGATGATAGTTAAATTTCATGTATGTAAACGTCGCCCTCAATATCCCGGCCAATAAGCTCTTCACCTATACCGTGCCGGAAAATCTCAAGGCAAAAGCCATGATCGGCAAAAGGGTTTATGTTCCCTTCGGCCGTAGAAAACGAACCGGTTTTATCACGGCCCTGACATCCTCCTGCGATTTGGAACAGGTTAAA
>JBDKUG010000369.1:0-11530 GCA_039679815.1 Smithella sp. | reverse complement strand
GATGATCCGCAACCCGATAGATGCGGCTGTCGCATTCGTTCAGCTGCCCCTGATGGGGGAAGTGCTGCAGCTTGTCTCTCGTAGCGGTGAAATTGATAATTTTATCATTTCCGTTCCCTTTGACTGGTTGTTCAACAAAGAGCCGGGAGGGGCCTATCTTAAAACCATTGCCTCTTATCTGGCAGGCGATGGGCAAAAGCATGTTCTCGGAAAACCGATGATGGTAGTATCGCGTCAGTATGAGTCTTCGGATGAAATAAGAAAATGGATTCCCGTCTTCAAAAATATTCTGATGTCGGCCGGCATTCCGGTTTACGAAGGACTTCCCAGGGCGGTCCGGGCGCTGGCCAAAACAGCAAAATACTATGAATATCATATGGATAAATAATAAACAAAATCCGGATTCCTCTCCTTGATTCTTTTGTGATAAATCATCACGAAAGCGGTCAATTATCATTATTTTGATTGACTTTCAGTCAAAGTTGGAATTATAGTCACATCATCGGTACACTCAGCTATTGCTGCAGCACTTCTTTAGCCGGGAAAAACATAAGTAAACGGACGTTAACACGTTTGAAATATCATAAAACAGAAGGGAGTCAGTTATGGGCAATTTATTGGTAAACACAAAAGATCAGCAGTTTCTTCTTTTCGAGCAATTTGGCATGGAGAAAATTTTTGCATCAGAAGCTTATGGAGGATATTCCAAGGATGATATTCTAATGATTCTGAGCGAAGCTGAAAAGTTGGCGGTCACTTCAATCTTCCCGACTTTAAAAGAAGGAGATGAAGAAGGCTGTCATATCAAAGACGGAAAAGTAACCGTGCCCAAGTGTTTCCGTGAACCGTTCAAAAAATATTGCGAAGCCGGCTGGATTAATCCGATGGATTCTCCCGATGTTGGTGGCCAGGGATTGCCCCATACCGCAGGTTATGCGGTTTCGGAGTTGTTCTGCGCAGCCAACTATGCTTTCATTATGTATGCAGGCCTGACACACGGCGCCGCTAATTTGATCAATGTTTACGGAAATGACGAACAGAAGAAAAAATACATGGAAAAATGTTTTACCGGCGAATGGACCGGCACGATGTGCCTGACCGAACCGGGTGCAGGCAGCGACGTTGGCGCCCTGAAAACGACAGCCAAACGGCTTCCCGATGGGAAGTTCCTGATCACCGGAACCAAATGTTTCATCTCGGCGGGCGACCATGATCTGACCCCGAACATCATTCACCCCGTTCTGGCACGCATTGAAGGCGATCCGGCCGGAACCAAGGGAATTTCCATTTTCATCGTTCCGAAAGTCCGCGTCAATGACGACGGCTCCCTGGGCGAGCCCAACGATGTAAATTGCGGCGGTATCGAGCATAAGATGGGCATCCACGGCAACGCCACCTGCACATTGAACTTCGGTGAAGACGGAAAGTGCATCGGCGAACTGCTCGGTGAGGAACGCTCCGGTATCAAGATCATGTTCCAGATGATGAATGAAGCGCGGCTCGGCGTTGGTATGCAGGGTGTCGCTATCGGATCGGCCGCTTTTCAGCATGCAGTGGCTTACGCCAAGGAGCGCGTCCAGAGTACTCCCGTCTGGGAAATGAAGAACCCCAACGCTAAAGCCGTTACCATCATCAACCATCCCGATGTCCGCAAAAAATTGATGTGGATGAAGTCCCATGCCGAAGGCATCCGCGCTTTGGCTTATTTCAGTGCTTTTTGCATGGACATGAGCAAGATAGCCGGCTCGGAAGCGGAAAAGGCCAACTGGGAAGGCTACCTCGAACTTTTGACCCCGATCGTCAAAGCGTATTCAACGGATAAAGGCCTGCTGATTTGCTCTTTGGCCATGGATGTTTACGGTGGATACGGCTATTGCGCGGAATATCCTGTTGAACAATTTCTGCGTGATGAAAAAATCGCCTGCATTTATGAAGGCACCAACGGTATTCAGGCGCTTGATTTCGTCGGACGCAAGCTTGGACAGCGCAAGGGCGCAAATGTCATGAATATGGCCGGAACGGTTCAAAAGACGATTGCCAGGTGCAAGAACATTCCCGAACTTGCCAAAGCGGCCGCCACCCTCGAAGAAGCCTCCAATGCCTGCTTTGAAGTTGCCATGTTCTTCGCCGCAGCCGGCAAAGGCGGCGATTTCATCGCCCCCATCTACAACGCCTGCAAATATCTGGAGCTCTTTGGCGACATGGTTGTCGGCAATCTGCTGCTTGAAGGGGCTGCCATCGCAGATGAAAAACTCAATGCCATGTATGAAGAAAAAGGCCTGACCACCATTGGCAAGAAGAAAGGCCTGCAGCGTGAAGATGCGGATGCCGCATTCTATGCCGGCAAGATTGCATCGGCCAAGTTTTTCATGAACGAAATTGTAACCACCGTAAAGGCGCGCTGTGAAGCGATCAAAGCCAACGACAAGTCCGCGATGGAACTCGTTGATGCCGCATTTACATTCTAGAAACTTGATTTAAAACAATTCTCGGAAGGGGCTGCGAGCAATCGCAGCCCCTTTTTTTCTATAACGATTTCCGCGTTGGTTATCAGGGGAGAGTATCAAAGGGGGATATTGGGTTAGCGGCTATGCCATGTTTTCAGGCACAGGGCTGTGAAAGATTAATGAACACCTATAACGATGTTTTGGGGTATCGGGGACGGCTTACCGAGGGCAAGTTTCAGATATTCCACCATCAGCTCCTCGATGATTTGTTCCCGGGGGGCGTTGAAATAATCGTTTTGCTTTTTTATATCATCGGTTTTGATCTTTCCCATCTGCAGTGCCAAAGACTGACGAGCCTGCTGCAAGACGGCATACCGTTTTGTCAAATCACTCTGGGGCATGGTTGAGAGCCGCTTATAAGCAGATGCTATTTCACTTGATGCGGGAAGATTGGGCGATTCCAGGATCGCTTTATAATTCCTGTCGTGTCTTTTCATTCCTTTAATGACATGTTGCGACTGGACAAAATTGACACCGGACCAGCCGGCCCGAATCCATTGAAAAAATCCGGACCTGACCATGGCCGGCGAAGAACTGGAATTGATGTAGACGCCTACCGAAAAAAAGTTATAAATATAAGACTTTACCCATCCCAGTCCCGGTTTTGCCGATCCTGGCTCTCCCGTGTAATAGTAATTCCAATCGTCATCGCTGCCGAGGATAAACCCCTTTTTGCCGACATCGGACACATCGACCTGTTTAGAAATGGTGATCAGCATCTGTCTGCCCTTGTAATGGAGAAGGATGAGCGTTCTTTTTACGTCGTATTCATAATATACACCCGTTGTCTGGTCGGGGGTGATTCCGTTTCGCAGTAATTGCCTGATGACTACGGGATTGTCAGCCGGTCCCGGCAATTTCCAGCTGCTGGCAATTTTTTTTATCTCTTCGGTTCGGTTGATCCACCTTGAATATCGCAGAGAAGACGGACTCGTAACAGCCGAGGGGATTGTACTGTTATACGAGTAGTTCAGGAAATCGGCGAAACTGATCCTGATGTCGGATTCAAAATAGGCGCCGGTCGCATCCTGGATTTTGGGAAGGGCAGCTTCTTTAAGTGCTTTAGGTTCGAGGACATAGTCCACTAAGGTGGTGACAGCCTGAAGATCCAGTCCTGCTTTGGGATTATTGCAGAAAGAAACGAGTTTCATTACTGCCACGGGTACAGGGCTGTCGCTATTCAAGGGTGAAACGGCTGCCTGTGCCTGTTGATTTGTCAATGCTGTAAGCAGGGAAACGATTAATACGATTGTCAGCCGCAGGCGGCCTGATGCGGAATTTGTTTTCATCAACTGATTTTGTTCTATATCACCGGACCCGTTGTTTTATAAAAGCAACGAGTTTTCATTTTTCTGCGCAAGTGCCTGTTTCCTCCCTCATTGTTGCAGGAGCTCAACCATTAACTTTTTAACGTCTTACATGAATTAAAAAATCAGTCAAGACAGTTTTTGGCCCATTTCCACCTGTGAAAAATAAAGGCACCCGGGATTTTTAAGTTTATGAATCAACCACCTCGCAGCAATTTACGGAGAATTAACGCTCGTCCCGCAGCGGCGGGATTAAACAGGGATGAAAATGCCCAGCCCATCAAATGTCAAAACGATTATCCCGGATTACATGACCGACATGATAATCGTGAAACGGGTAAGCAGAATCGGATGGGTTAAAAGCCCCTTGATTTTTATTTTGCCGCCGAAAATCATCGCCAGTACTTTTCTTCCGGACTCGTCAAAGTAATACGGCAGACCCCAGCGGATGTTGATCGCGTTTAAATCCATCACGTTCTCCGATGACGTTCTGATAACGACTGCCGCATCCGGATTTACCCCTGGTTCAATTACCAGGGAGCCTTTCTTGAAATGAAGGCTGATTGCCGTTTCAATATCCGGAAGGTCTATTGCGGCAATGCCGTTCATTTTTTTATAGGTTGCGTATTTTGCCTGTGATTTTTCAATGTTGCCGGTCAGCAGATCCTGCACCATGAAGGAAAAGGGAACATCCTCTGCGCGATTGGTTATGTTCAGGTTCATAAAAGTTCCTTATCTAAAGTGCTTTGCGGTAAATTGCCAACACTTCGCTGGAATCCTCAACAAGACGGGGATTGTTTACAATAGAGCCATCAGACATGCTCATATCCGCCGCTTTGATTATATTTTCTTCTGTTACTCCAAATTCGGAAAGCTTTTGCGGGTGGCCGATTTTTTTCGTAAAATCAAAAACGGCTTTTACCGCGGCCCCGGCTGCTTGTTTAGTAGAACTGCCCTTTTCATATACGCCCATAGCCTGGGCTATTTCCGCGTAATAATCTTCCGCATCGGGCAGATTAAACTCCATGCAATGAGGCAGTAGAATGCCGTTGGCGATGCCATGCGGAACATGTGCTACAGCGCCAATGGAATGCGCCATGGCGTGAACGATTCCTATCATCGCATTACCGAAAGACCAGCCCGCCATCGTGGCAGCCAGTTGCACCTGCCCGCGAGCGGTTAGATCGCTGCCATCTTTAATACACTGCGGCAAATGTTTATTTAATAGCCTGATGGCATGCAGACCCATTGCATCGGCAATCGGTTCGTGCTGTGTAGAAGAAATAGCCTCAACAGCGTGGGTCATGGCGTCCATTCCGGTAGAAGCTGTCAGGAGCGGCGGCAACTTGGTCGTTAATACGGGATCAAGAATAGCCACGCGCGGGGCATTGTAGGACTCCACAATCAAAATTTTCTGTCCTTTGCTTTTATCGTAAATTACCGCAGCCCAGGTAACTTCACTTCCCGTTCCGGCGGTAGTCGGGATAACGATATGCGGCATCTGCGGCCGGGTTAAAAGCTGGATTCCTTCAAAATCAGAAAGTGAACCACCTTCGGTCAGCAGAATACACATGCACTTGGCCGTATCAATCGCGCTGCCGCCGCCGACGCTGATGATAATATCCGCGCCCTTCTCCCTGGCAAATGCCGCCGCCCGGTCAACAACGTCCATTCCCGAATCCTGCGGCACGTCACTGAATACTCCGACGCATTTTCCGCCCAGGGACTTTGTGATTTTATCCAGCAAGCCCGCCTTGATGATGCCCGGATCCGTAACGACCACCGCCCGCGAACATCCCAGGGCGCTCATTTCGGAATCCAGTTCCGAGGTGGACGAACCGTTGCCGAAAATAATTTTCGTCGGGCCGAAATACACAAAAGATAAATCCTGATCGTAAGCCATCACCGTCTCCTTTATTTTTAATCCCCATCGGGGAAGATGGTTTCCACTTCCGTTAAAAGATCAACAACCTTGTTGATCGTTTTGACCATGCGCACCACGTAAGTCAGATCGCCCTTCAATTTTAACTTGCCCTGCATCAGGGCTTTAGTCGCGTCGAGTTCTTTCTTAGCCACCTGTTTCCATCGGGCATAATCGCCGATCATGATAAATTTTGCTGTCTGTGCTTTTGCCGCATCGCAAATTAAAAATTCAAGCGCGTCGCCATGCCAGTAATCGGTAAACATGTAAACGGTCTCCGGAAGGTTTCTCGACGGGTCCGCATTGACCGTAATGGAGACGCTTCCTTCCCATTCCTTGGCAATTTCCTTGTACTCTTTGGAACTGTTGATTTTTTCTTTCCAGGCGTCCATCCATTCCTGAGTAAAAGCTTTATAGCCGGCCATTTTTCTCTCCTTCTCTAGTGATAAAGTTTTTCTTTCAATTCCAGAAGCCCGAGTTCCAGCAGCTTCTCTTCACTGACAATACCTTCCGGTGTTAAACCGCGAATGGCGTAATACTCATCCCGCAACAGTTGCATATCCGGTACGGAGCCGGCCCTTGCGCCTTCATTGATGGCGGTCAGTATCTTTTTGGGCAGAACGTCGTCCTTGACGGTGATGCCCAGCAGGTTATTGATTCCGCGTTTCAGGGTCCAGTCGCGCGCACCGCAGACCAGCAAATCGTTAAAATCAAAATTGTATCCGGTAATCGCGTTGAAGGCGTCGCGAACCGTTTCCGGTTTCACAGCGTAAAGCACATAATGGCACATGGAAAGGCTGTTGCCCAGAATGCCGTAATTTTCCGCATTAAAGACCATCCGTGCCTTGCCCACTGAAGTCTGGCCGTCATAGTCTTCTTTCATGTCAAAAAGCTGAGGCCATGAAACCATTCCCTGCTCCATGCCCATCGCCGCGTGTTGAAGATGGCAGGCACCACGGTTGGACATCATGTAGGCAAGACCCATTCCGTGGTATCCCCGCGGGTCATGCATGGGAAGATCAAGCCCTTTGACGTGGGCGACGCAATCCAGCGCCTCCGCACCGAAATGCCTGGCCGCGGAGACCGAGCCGCCGGCAAGGATATCGCCGAACCCCTCCCGCCGCGAAATTTTGCCAAGCAGCGCGAGAACCGCCTCCATGTTTCCCCATTCCAGTTTCAGGCCGTCGGCCGCTTCAGCGCTGATGATCCCTTTTTCATAGAGTTCCATGGACACGGCAATGGCCGCTCCGGCGCTGATGGTATCCATACCGTAGCGGTTGCACATCTCATTGGCCTTGATGACGGCGGCCAAGTCGCTGTTCATGATCAGCGTGCCGAAGGTGCCGCAGGTTTCATATTCCGGGCCGGGGCCTTCGGCGGACTGGTAGGGGCCGTCTTTCACGGCTGTCACTCTTTTGCAGGCAACCGGGCAATTGGAGCAGGCATGCGCTTTGACCAGATAATGTTCCGAAAGAGACGGGCCGCTCAATTTGGAGGAAATTTCAGAATCTTCGCTGGCCGACCAGTTCTTGAAAGGAACATCGCCGGTCATCGTGCCGAGGTCCATGGCCGCGTCCGACCCCATCAAATGCAGTGATTCGGCAAAGGCGGAATCTTTGATTTCCGCAACGGCCGCCTTGAATGTCAGCTTGTATTTATCTTCATCGGCTTTCCCCGGCGCCTGGTTGCCCCGCGCTGTGATTGCCTTGAGGTTTTTAGAACCCATCACGGCACCCAGGCCTGTGCGTCCGATATAGTGCCCCTTGTCGTTGGCGATTGCCGAAAACATGACCCGGTTTTCTCCGGCCGGGCCGATGGCCAGTACCTTGATGTTCTTATCAGGGGCTTTCAGGATGTCGGTTGTCTCATAGGTGTCTTTGCCCCACAGATCGGTGGCGGGCAGCAGGCTGGCTTCATTGTTGGTTATGGAAAGAATGACGGGTTGCGGGCTTTTGCCGGTGATGATCACGCCGTCAAAGCCTGCGCGTTTCAATTCCGGTCCGAAGTTGCCGCCGCAGGAGGATTCGCCCCAAATGCCGGTCTGGGGGGATTTGGATGCCATCGCGAAACGGGAACTGCCCGGGAAACCACTGCCGACCATGGGACCGTTGATCAGCATCAGCGGATTTTCGGGCGACAGAGGGTCGGCTTGCAGATTGAACCGTTCCAGATAAAGTGATGCCGCGAGAGAGCTTCCGCCGATGAACTTCTTTAAACGTTCTTCTTCGATTGAAATATTCGAACAGACACCGGCGGTCAAGTCAACCTGTAGGAATTTTCCTGAATAACCGTTTTGCATAACTGCCTCCGTATATTGACGTAAAAAATGATCTATTTTTTTTATCAAACGACTTCACTTATTTCCAAAACGGCGCCAATACCTGTATCAGAAATCAAGTGGAGGGTCAAGGCTGGCATGGTTCCTTGATCCCTGAAAGTGTCATTAGTATGCCTGTTTATACAACGCGGCGACTTCCCCCGGATCGTTCACCCGCCGCGGGTTGAAGATGGCCGCCGTATCGCAGATAGCGTGGAACGCAGCCATGTCCAGCATGTCTTCCTTCACTCCAGTTTCACGCAACTGCAGCGGATGTTCCACCTTTTTCATCAGAGCTTCAACGGCATCCGCCGCGGCAAGCGCCGCATCACGCCCTCCCATGCCATTCTTCGCCCCCAGGGCTGAGGCTACCTGCGCCAGCGCCTCCGTTGCGTGATCGACATTATAGCGCATCACCTTGGGCAGGACAATTCCGCAAGCCTCGCCGTGCGGCAAGTGGAACAATGTCCCAAGTGTGTGGGCCATCGCATGTGCCAGTCCGACCTGCGCAACCGTAAACGCCCAGCCCGCCAGTGTTGCCGCTATCTGCATATTGAGTCTGGCTTGTTCATTTTTGCCGTCGGCCACCACCAGCGGCAGATTTTCGGCGATCAGCCGGATGGCCTGCATAGCCTGGGCGTCGCAAATCCGGTTGGACATGGTGCTCATCATGGCTTCAATTGCGTGCGTCATGGCGTCCATGGCTGTCGCCACGGTCATGCGTTTAGGCAAAGACATCGTAAAGCGAGGATCCAGGATGGCCGCGTTGGGCATGATAAATTTGTCCACAATAAACAGCTTGCGTCCGGCGCCGTGACTCGTTAAAACGGACACGCTTGTGACCTCGGACCCGGTTCCGGAGGTCGTGGGAATGGCGATATGAGGTGTCTGCGGTTGGGTCAACGTCAGGAGGTTTAAGTGATCGTTGGCCTTGCCTCCGTTCTTCAGGGTAACGGCAACACCCTTGGCTGCATCGATGACACTGCCGCCCCCCACGCTGACCAGGCAGTCGGCATTGATTTCACGGGCAAACGCGGTGGCCGCATCCACGGCTTCCAGATCAGGATCGGACTGAATCCTGTCGAACATGCCCGCATACAGGTCGCTCAGGGCACTTGCGGCAAGATCGGCCAATCCGGCTGCTCTCACACCCGGATCCGTAAGGATCATGACGCGACGGCAGCCCAGATCCGAAACGATTTTATTGATCGAAGCAAGCGATCCATGTCCGGCCACGACCGCCGTGGGACAGAAATAGGAAAATCCTTCGACGCTCTTGTTGTCCGAAAGGATCTGCCAGGTCATGTTGGTTTTGGCGTCGGCCATTGCATTGATGTGGACGCGCTTGACCTGAGTGTAACTGTGGAGGCATTCCAGGCCGAGGTCGCGGCCTACGCCGGACTGCTTGTATCCGCCGAAGGGGCAGAAATCGGCAAAGACATGATAGTTGTTAATCCACATGGTGCCTGTGCGGACGCTTGCCGCCACGCGTTCCGCGCGGGCCGTATTACTGGAGAAAACGCCGCCTCCCAGGCCGTAAATGGAATCGTTGGCAATCGCGACGGCTTCTTCATCGCCTTCATATTTTATCACGCAGACGACCGGCCCGAAAATTTCCTCCTGAGCGATGCGCATGCTGTTTTTTACGTTGGCAAAAATGGTGGGTTTAAAATAAAACCCTCCTTCCAGCCCCGGAACCACCGCGCGTTCTCCGCCGGTAATCAACTGCGCGCCCTCCGCCTTGCCAATCTTGACGTAGCCCTCGACAGTGGCTAATTGCTCACGGCTGACCAGCGGCCCGAGATGCGAGTTGGGATCGAGCTGATAACCGATTCTCAGGGCTTCCGCTCGTTTTTTCATTTTTTCGACAAATTCGTCGTAAAATTTGGCTGGGACCAGAACGCGCGTGCCGGATTCACAAACCTGCCCCTGGTGGAAGAAGGTTCCAAAGCAGGCTCCTTCAACGGCCAGATCGATATCCGCGTCATCCAGGATGATATTGGCCGATTTGCCGCCCAGTTCCAGCGTGACTTTTTTGATGGTGTCGGCAGCCATTTTCATGACTTCGCGTCCGACTTCCGTGGAGCCGGTGAGGGATATTTTATCGACATCTTTATGCGTGCACAATACCCGACCCAGCTCTCCCCCCGGGCCGGGAATGACATTGATGACTCCGTCGGGGATCCCGGCGGCTTTGGCAGCCTCCGCAATGATGACCGCGGAGAGCGGCGTAACCGATGCGGGTTTCAAAACAATGGTGTTACCCATGATGAGCGCAGGGGCAATTTTCCACATGCCGATATTGAGGGGAAAATTCCACGGAACAATGCCGACGCACACGCCCACAGGTTCACGACGGATATAATCACGCCCCGGAGCAAACACGTTTCCGGAGACAGGAATTTCTTCCTTCCAGGGAAACCGGGTGGTAGAGGCCAGGCTTAAGTTGCGCAAAACGGAAATGCACAAAAGCGGCCAGTACTTGGCCAGATTGATTACCTGTCCGGAATCCATGCTTTCCGTTGCGGCCAGGCGCAGACCCTGCTGCGCGATCTGATCGGCAAAGTCCTGTATTTTCGCCATGCGGGCGGCAGGGGTCAGCCCGCTCCAGACGCCGCTGTCAAATGCCCTGCGGGCCGCCACGATTGCTGCTTCGGCATCGGCAATGCCCGCCCTGGCTATAGTGGCAATCGGCAGTCCCGTACCGGGGTCAATTGATTCAAAGGTTTTATCGTCTTGTGCATCCACAAATTTTCCGTCGATGAATAGTTTGTAGCTTTCCATGGTTCCCCTTCCCCCGATCACTTAAAATGTCCTTGACTTGTAAAACCGATTCTGACTGTATATGCAGATGTAAAACGATTGTCAACGATTAGTGGTGTTTTATTAAAAATACCGTTTTATGATAAAACAGTTATGTGCCTTCATGCTTACGCAGCCGAAATACGAAAAACAAAAGCATAGCGAAAAAAAACTTAATTAATTTTTACGGGATGTTACGATAATGCAGGAAAAAGTTAAAGCCCTTAATGCCCTCATGACCGCCTTCCCCTCTTCTGAAACATGGATTACGTTTTGCCAAAACAAGGACAATTCTCTGATTGTCGACACCGTGCTCCATTACGCCGTCCGCTGCGGTCTGATCAAAAGCGCCGATCCGGACAAGTTCGAGACGCTCCTGCAGCAGAACCTCCGGCCGTCGCTTTTCAAACCGCCCCGCCATCTGAACCTTGAAGAGCTGCTGGATAAAAAGGAAGAATTCTTAAAGATCAGCCTCTCTCTGCGGGGGCTGACCGAACGGATCAATGCGCTTCTGGCTGAAAAACAGATCGCTCTGCCTAAAGTAACCAATTCTATGATTACCAGGCTCAAGAGAGAGCCTGTCGACACGGCGTACAAACAAAACGTTTTAAGAAGCCTTGCATTCTGGATCGGTCACGAGCGCCAGGAGATTGCCGCTGACTGGAATTACGATACA
>JBDKUG010000186.1:0-11032 GCA_039679815.1 Smithella sp. | reverse complement strand
TTGCCGTTTAGCACGACAACCGGCAAATCACCGTTGTTCGCCATAAAGATTCTGGCCGGTTTCTGATTGGGGTTACAGCCGTACTTCAGTTGTATTTCATTCATGGATTATCCCTCCACTGTTTTATATTTGTTGATGATGACATCCTCGTAGCCCTGCGTTTTGAGGTCGATCGCACGCACAAAAAGGCTCACCTTGTTGTCCTCGTTCAGGGCTTCCCACAATTTACCCGCGTATTCATTGGGGTCTTCCTGGTCGATGTCTGCAAGCAACGGCTCCCCCGCAAAACTGGGAATAGGATTGCCATTGCATTTGTAAGTGCTGATGAAGTGTCCCTCGCCGGCCTGCGGCTCGGGATAATCGAAGGTAAAGCGCTGCACGCTCTTCTCATCTCCGTGATCGCTTTTCAGGATACTCAATTTGTATCCGCCGCTTCGCATATCCACCACGCCTGAAATGCGGGGCGTCCAGTTCGGTTTGTCGTCTTCAAAGGTGCGGGTATTGAGCGCGGCTTCAAAGCCGAAGCCCGGGAAGTCATTGCGCGACAGAAAATCATAAATTGTATTGGTCTGGTCGCCGTTGGTCACAATCGTTGTATTGTCCAGCGTCAGGACGGGATTGTAAATAATCAGGTGCGGGTCTGTCATTTTTGAAGAGTCGGCCGCCATGGTGCGGATGCCGCCGTCAATGGGATCAAAGACGCGGTTACGGCTGTTGACACTGCGGCCCATGATAAAATAGGCAACCATGACTTTGCTGCCGCCGGGCGTTTTACCGATGCAGATGCCGCGGCCCGGATACTCGTTGCCTGCCAGATATTCGTACAAGTTTTCTTTCATTTTACTTCTCTCCTTATGAAATACAAGACGTCTTTATTTTTGCTGCGGGAGTATATGAAGAGAAGATTTGTATGTCAACTGGATTCAGGTAAAATATTGAAATTCACAATAATAAGACAGGAGTTGATGATTTCCGAACAGGATGAACCCTGCTGTTTCGGGATTGAAAATTCGCACCGCCGGCAACCTGTAAGACGTCCATCCTAGTACCGGGTAATGTGATGTTCGGCGAGGCCAAAAAAGTCTTTAATGGGATGGCTGCCGCTTTCGTTTTCTGTGAACCTGCCGCTGTATAACCCGAAGGGCTGATGAAAATCCGACTGGATGAGCCCTCCTGCGACATTCATTTTCTGCGCCCGCTCGCCCAGAGGGATGAATGACAATGCCAGTTTCCAGTCTGTTGTGTTCATCTTCCAGGGCTGCATGACATCCCCGAAATCAAAGCGCGCCGCCTTCAGGTAATGAATTTTCCCGTCCATCCACAAGCAGTTCTCGTTGTAGTCTTCGTCAGCGGCAATCATGTTCTGACAGAGGTTGAAAGCGAAAAGTTTCCCGTCATTCCCGTACCCGCCCGCAGTCGCCCATTTCCAGAAGCTGAAGTAGGGATAATACGTTTTCTGCTCATCAATCAGGGCAATGCATTCGTTTCGCTCCAGAACGATTTTCTGAGAGCCCGCCATAATGCTGCCGGATACAGGCACAGCCGCTTTATGCGTATAGAAAGGGCGCGTCCGTGTGATCGGAGATACCTGAACCAGCGGTTCGTAAACGTCCAGGTCCTCGTGAATCGTTATATCGCCCTTAACCGCGGGACGCTCGCCGTCGCCATCGATGGCAATGGTAATCTGATGAAAACCCCGGTCCAGTTTATTTTCAAAGCGCAGCCGATAACCTTTGGCTTCAAACCAGCAGGCATCATTGTATGGCTGGTGGGCAACGTTAATGGATTTTCCACGCGTCTGACGTTCGTGTTCGAACCTGGTATTTTTCAGCCGGTCGTAGGCATAAAAAAAAGAAACGCCTACCATTTTGGCGTCGAAAATGACCATGCCGAAATAATGTGTCGGAGTCACTATGCCGAAATGCTGCCATTCCTTCAGGCGAAAATTCTTCCAGAAACCGGGCACCGGCATGGAATACAGCTTCGCATCCACAATATTGGCGTTTTGAAAAGGCGTACGGAAAGAGCCGAAGTTGATCGATCCGTCTTTTTCAACCATTCTTCCGGGCGTAATTTGCATGTTTCTCATAACAGTTCGCCCTCAAACACAAAACATCACTTAAAAAAAATTATGATTTGGACAGCCTTGGAAAGTTCTTGTCGAGCGCCGCATTCCACTGATCGACCATCGTTTTATTATTTTCCATCAACTCCGAACTGTCGCCTTCGATCGTAATGGACCGGATCGTGTCACCCTGCACGATGGCATTGACCACTTCCTGCTCCTTGTCACCGGCTACTTCACCAAACACGGTGTGCTTGCCGTCAAGCCACGGCGTGGGAACGTGCGTGATGAAGAACTGGCTGCCGTTGGTTTGCGGACCGGCATTGGCCATGGATAAAATGCCGGGCTTGCTGTGGCGCAGCTCCCTGACAAATTCGTCCTGAAACTTGTAGCCGGGACCGCCACGTCCGTCACCGGCCGGGCAGCCTCCCTGAATCATAAAATCTGGAATCACGCGATGAAATTTCAGGTTATTGTAATATCCCCGCTGCGCCAGATTGACAAAATTGCTAACCGTAACCGGCGTTTGATCGGCAAATAATTTTAACCGTATGGTGCCTTTATCGGTTTCAATGACTGCGATAAGATTATTTTTCATGTTCATCTCCTTTGGAATGGATGCGTGAAACATTAGAGATTATAGCCCGATATGTCAAGGTAAAAACCATCTTGCAAAACATGATTCAATGCGTTAATGACCCTTTTAATAATGGTTAGATCCTTCAAGGATTGCCTTGTCTATCGGAGAAACGCATTTCAAGAACAAAAAGGAGCCTGCATGACAGCAAAAAACGCCAAAAATAATGTATTGGTCAGTATTGTAATGGGCAGTGATTCCGACCTGCCGATTATGACCGAGGCAGTAAAAATTCTCGACGAATTCGGAATCGGCTCCGAGCTGATTCTGACATCGGCGCATCGTACCCCTGAACGCACAACAAAATTTGCCAAAACGGCGGCGGCGCGAGGCGTGAAAATCATTATTGCCGGGGCCGGCGCCGCGGCACATCTGGCCGGTGTCATTGCCTCACAAACCCTTTTGCCGGTGATTGGCGTTCCAATAGACGCCACGTCGCTGCATGGGCTGGACGCTTTGCTCTCCACAGCCCAGATGCCGGGAGGAATCCCCGTAGCAACGATGGCTATCGGAAAAGCCGGTGCGAAAAACGCCGCGCTTTTTGCCGTCCGGTTGCTCGCCCTGGAAGATCAGTCTCTTAACAGGAAACTTGCCGCGTATATGGCCCGAATGGCCAAAGAAGTAGAGAAAAAACAGGGAAATCTTTCATGCCCCAAATCCTGAAAGCCAGCGCAGACTATTCCAAAGAGAATTTGATACGTGATGCCGCCGCCTTCGTTTCCCGGGGCGGCGTTATTGCGTATCCCACCGAAACATTTTACGGTCTGGGGGTGGACGCTACAAACGATCAGGCCATCAACCGGATTTTTGAAATCAAAGGCCGGAATTTTAACAATCCCATCTCCGTGATCATCGGCAATGCGCAGGATGTTTATCCGCTGGTGCGCAACGTCACCGATTCCGCCCGGAAGCTGATGAATGCCTTCTGGCCCGGGCCGCTCACGATTACTTTTGAAGCATCCGACAGAGTTTCCCCGCTCCTTACAGCGAACACCGGCAAGATCGGCATACGTTTATCCGGCAATGACATTGCCAGGGGTATCGCTGAAAAAACAGGCAAACCGCTGACCGCAACCAGCGCAAACCTCTCCGGCGCGCCTGAATGTGAAGATGCGGAACAGGTCATCAGGCAAATTGGCGATCAAATAGAAGCGATCGTTGACACGGGAAAAACAAAGAGCCGTATCGGCTCCACCATCATTGACGCGTCTTGCGAACCCGCCCAAATCATCAGACCGGGAGTAATTTCCATTGAAATCATTCAGAATTGCGTAACTGTAAGATAATATTTATTAAAGGCCGCGCTGGTCATCGGGGCGAAGCAGTCTCTCATCGCGGACGTTTAGAACCTTGTCCACCTGCGCAATCATTTTTTGTTTGTCTTTTTGAAGCGTACCGGTAACCGGCAGGTAGTTTGATGCGTGAGTACCGACGAATTTCAGATCATCCATCGTTATATTTTCAAAAATCTGCTTCATCTCAGCCAGGGTTTCAAAGGGATCGAGCAGTTGAAATTCACCGTTCTGAACCTGACGGTGCAGAACGGTTCCCGGCACAGGAGTGACGGTCAGGGCGGCCAGATAACGGGGCTGTATCTCATTACAGATTTTGGCCGTGGCAAGCGCGTGTCGAACCGAGGCCTCTCCCGGACCCGCCAGTCCCAGAAGAACCATGACCGATAAATTGATGTCCGCTTCCACCAGAAGGCGCCCGGCCCGAAGCATTTCATCATATCCCACGCCTTTTCTGACTTTCCTGAGCAGTTCGTCGTCACCGGTTTCCACCCCGATATAGGCTTTCGTCAGGCCTGCCGTTCTGAGGGCCCGCAATTCGGCGGGCGTTTTGGAGAGCGTGCTCTGGGGGCCCACATAACTCCCGACATGGCGCAAAGACGGGAAAGTTTCATAAAGCCTGTTGATGATGGCAAGCAGAGTGTCCGTCTCCATGGCAATCGCATCGCCGTCGCAAAGGAACACTTTTTCCACATCGCCATAATGATCTTTTGCCATGCGGATATCTTCCAGTATCTCGGCAATGTCACGCACGCGATATTTCTCGCCTTTATACATGCCGCAAAATGTGCACTGATTATGGGAGCAGCCGATGGTACATTGCAGCAGATAGCTGTTGGCCTCGCTGAAAGGCCGGAAAATATTTCCTTCATATCTCATGTGCTTTTACCTGTGCTGAATTTTTTCCTGCAAAAACAGATCAACGGTCAGTTAAATGAAAAAATGTCTAAAGAAGGCGTTCCGCCCCTGAAACGATGACACTCGTTTTAAAGGTACCCGGCGGATCCTTGGTAAAGACAATCATGAAAGGAATCTGTCCGTTAGGAATCACCCGTTCATTGAGATTGTTTCGTCCTTCCGGCATGGACAGTCTTTTCATTATTTCTTCTTCCGAAAGTGTGGAGAGTTCCTGGTCAGTCAAAACATTCCCGGCATAACTCACGCGCTCGCTTAAAACATCTGAATCGGAATCGAGCAGCTCAACTTTGACCATGATGCGGGCAATGGAAAAATCAGACTGATTCAAGACGGTTCCTTCCACAATCCGGATGCTTCTGCCCAACGTATCATTACGCACAAACCGCTGCCGAAAGTCCTGAACCTTGACGAACCCTGCCACGAACTGACCATCTGAAGGCTTTGATCCGCCGAACAGATTGAGAATCTGCTTTGCTCCGAGTTCCCCCAGCTTCATGTAGCGTTCTCCGAGTTTCGGGAAGATGACGAAAGAGATGACGGCCGGAATCACGACAACAACCAGAACCGTCCAGAGCATAGCCTTCCATCGCCTGCTTTTCTTACGAATCGGGGGCAGCGGCTGTTCATCGGGGATATCCATGCTTTCGCCCGTATCATCCAGTTCATCGGGGCTCTTGGAAAACGTGATATCCGCAAGCTCCATGTCCGCCCGGTCTGTCGTCTCTGGCTCTGTTGTTACTTCTTCTCTTTCAGGGGGTTCAGGAAACACCTCATCGTGGTCGTGAATGACGCCTGCGGTATCTTCATCGGGTCTTTTTTCAGCGGCCGGGGGAGCGTACCGGGGAGCGGCCTGGAAAGCGTCAGGGGTTGCGGCCGGTTCAAACGCCAATCGGGGGGCTGTTTTTTCAGGCTCGACCTTTTTTGTGAAGACGGATGCTTTTTCGGGCTCGACTTCTTTTGTGAAGACGGGCAAAACCGGAGGCGCAGTGGCTGACGGATGCGATATTAACGGATTTTCCTGAAAGAAAACATGATGGCATCGGCTGCAGCGCATCCATAAACCGTCGCCTTCCATATTCAAATCTTCAAAACGGAATTTTGTACGGCACTGCCTGCACTGTATAATCATGGGTTTCCCTCTTTTTATCTAATCAACATCTGTCTGAATCACATAAACATCAGGTAAAAAGCGATATTGTTCATTGAAATCCAGTCCGTAACCAACAACAAACCCGTCGTCAATGCTAAAACCGACATAATCAGCTTCAAACGGGACTTTTCTTCTTTTCCGCTTGTCCAGGAAGGTACAGACTTTTATGGATTTCGGATTTCTTCGCTTCATATGATCAACGATGTACTGCAAGGTTAAACCGGTATCCACAATATCTTCAACAATCAGGATATTCCTGCCTTCGACATCCAATTCAACATCCTTGGTGATCACGATATTGCCCGAGCTCTCAGACCCGGCGCCATAACTCGCAGCACGGATAAAATCGGTCTGGCAGGGAACGGCCATCGCTCTTACCAGATCAGACATGAAAACAAAAGCACCTTTAAGAACGCCGATCGCCAGGATTTCTTCCCCGGCACACTCACGGGAAATCTGATCGGCCATTTCCTGGACACGCCTGGATATTTCAGAGCGGGGGATAAGAACTTCCTTTGATAGACTGGTCATTTCGGATTGCTCCCTGCAATCATTTAATTAATTTAGTTTATTACCTAAGTTTCCTTCTTCCTGTCAATAAAAAATCAAAAATTGTCCTGATACCTTGACACGAAGGTCTCAATATTATTCCAGACCATTTTTTCTGCGGCTTCAAGTTCATCCCCGTTTTGAAATTCCGATGACAGGCTGAGAAATATGGAATTGAGCGGAGAAAGCTCCTTTCCAAACTTTTCATAGTCAATATGGCTGATCATGTACTGCGATCCGTCAAAATAGTATTTGCCCAGACGGTTGGCCGAAGGTGATCGGAAAGGCCATGTGATCTTCCAGCCAAAATATTCCAGGGCGATATCCTTCAGCGCCTGCCTGTCAAACACGTCGGGCTTGATTTCCTGTCCGACCCGGTCGGCAATCAGACGAAAATATGTAACGACCAGATCGATATCTGTCAGGCACAGACCGTAAAGATACCAGTCATTAATAATTTTCAACAGGATGAGTTGCTGGGAAAGCGGAATAAAATGATGACTGGGACACAAATGCCCGGCGCAGACATCTTGTCCGTAAAATGACACCGTGCGCATGTCAATACCGCTGTTCTGCATGGGGTGAACAAGGCAGCCGACCTTTTTTTCTTTGTCATCAAGAAAGCCAAGATATTCACAGCAATAGATCACCTCGTACCTTTTTGTGAAATCTTCCGCGGCGAAGGTTGCTTCAGCATAGAGCTGCAAGTCTTCCGGCGTTTTGACCAGCTCGCGGAATCGTTTTGTACGGGCGTGCAGCCTTTCCGTGAGCGTCTTGCGCGAACTGTCCACATAATTATACAGACCGCAGCACGCACCACAGGACTTTCTTTCATCTGGTTGACATAAAACCATTATTTCGGAAGACGAAGACATGGTCAGCTTTATAGGAGGATTGACGTTGCAGGTCAAGAATAAAAATGGTATTACCGTTCGGCTCTCTTGGGCCAGCTTTGTCGACCTCGAACAATCGGGACCGGGTTCCTCGAAGCATTCAATCGATGCGGCGGCAGGAACCTCCTCCCTGAAGGCATTTTTGTCCTTTGAGAGCGGTACGGTAAAATAAAAAGGCAGGAAACACAAAACAAATGGAATTAATCGAAACGATCAACCTTCCCAACGGATTGACGCTGACCATCAGCGATGCCTCCCGGCGTATTGCCAAAGATACCATAAAAGTGGAATTATTTTTTCAGGTCAAAATTGAGGTTCTGGATTCTTTTTTCGCGTCGCCCGAAGACTGTCATCAGCTGAAAAAATTTTTGGGAGATGAACTGACTTACGAACACAAAATGGAAAGATCATTTGTCAGTGACAACGATGAAGAATCTATCCGCACCGAGCTTTTAAACACATTTAAGAACAATTCTCTCGGTTATCTTTCGTCCCCGAATTTCGCAAAGAAAATGGCGTTGTCTCTGCTCAGAGACATCAAGCTGAACCCCTTCAAGTATCAAGCTGCCCCTTATCCGGAAAGAGCAGAATAACCGGGACGACACAACCCTGAAACGGAAAGCAACTAATGACCCAGGACATTCTCGACGCGCTGCTGGCCGGCGCTGAAAAGCCCAGCCGCTACATCGGCGCCGAAGTTAACTCCATCCACAAGGCAAAGCCCGATGTGCGCTTTTTGCTGGCCTTCCCCGATACGTATGAAGTCGGGATGTCCCACCTGGGATTGCAGATCCTGTATGCCGTTTTAAACGCGCTTCCCGGCGTGGCCGCCGAACGATGTTTTGCGCCCTGGCCGGATCGGGAGCACCAGATGCGCCTGCGCCATATTCCCCTGACATCGCTGGAATCCGCCGCTCCAATGGCCGATTTCGACATCATCGGCTTTTCGCTGCAGTATGAATTGTCCTACACGAACATGCTCAATATGCTGGAGATGGGAAAAGTCCCGCTCCAATCCGCTGAACGTCTCAACCATCACCCCCTGGTCATCGCGGGCGGCCCCTGCGCGTTTAACCCCGCGCCGCTTGCCGTTTTCATCGACGCCTTTGTCATCGGTGAAGGAGAAGAAGTGGTTGCGGAAATTACCGCCGCCATAGCCGAAGGCAAAAAACAAAATATCTCCAGAGACGCCCTGCTTGCCAGGCTCGCGGGGATTGACGGCATTTACGTTCCCCGTGTGCATGGCAAAAACACAGTTATTAAAAAGCGAAAAGCGATTGATCTCAACGCCTGGCCTCATCCAGTTCAGCCTGTCGTACCGCTCATGCAAACCGTCCATGACCGCATCGTCCTGGAAATCGCCCGGGGCTGCACCCGGGGCTGCAGGTTTTGTCAGGCGGGCATGCTCTGGCGTCCTTACCGCGAGAGAAACGCGCAGTTGATCGCGGACATGGCCGACCAGGCCCTGAAGTCGACGGGTCATGACGAAGTATCCCTTCTGTCACTCAGTTCCGGAGACTACAGCTGCATTGAACCTCTGATTCAAAACCTGATGCAAAAACATTACACGGAGCGGGTCGCCCTTGCCCTGCCCTCGCTGCGGGTTGAGTCGTTGAGCGAGACGCTGATTGAAGAAATCAGGCGCACCCGCAAAACCAGTTTCACCCTGGCGCCGGAGGCGGGAACGGACAAAATGCGGCAGGTAATCAACAAAGGCAACACCGCCGACGATTTGCTGAAGTCGGTGGATAAAATCTTTGCCGCCGGCTGGAAATCCATCAAGCTGTACTTCATGATCGGTCTGCCGCACGAAGAAGAAAGCGATCTCGCCGGCATCATCGATCTGGGTTATCAGGCGCTGCGCTCGGCCCGTCACCGCGGCCAGGTCACCATCAGCCTTTCAACCTTTGCTCCCAAGCCGCACACGCCCTTTCAGTGGGAAAAACAGCTGTCGCTGGACGAAACGTATGACCGGCAGAACTTTATCCGCCAAAGAATGAATAACCGCAATCTCACCGTCAAGTGGCATGATGCCCGGATGAGCCTGCTGGAAGGACTGTTTTCCAGAGGCGATGAAAAAATCGGCGACCTGCTTTTGTGCGCTTACCGGAAAGGCTGCCGTTTTGACGGCTGGAGCGAAATATTTCGATTTGATCTGTGGCAGGAAGCCATCCGGGAAACGGGGATCAACATTGATGACTATTTACGTGAGCACGCAACAACAGAACCTCTGCCGTGGGACAACATCGACTGCGGCGTGAGCCGGGACTTTCTGCTTTCGGAAAGACAAAAAGCCGACGCGCAGGAAGCCACACCGGATTGCCGCTACGACGCCTGTCAGAATTGCGACGTCTGCGATTTTGCAGACACAAAAAATATCTTTTCGGACAAAGCTCTTGGCCCAGCGGCGGCGCAGGGAAAAAACAAGTTAGCGGCGGCCCCTGAAAAAGTCTATCGCTTAAGCTTTACCAAATCCGGCCGCGCCCGCTTTTTATCGCATCTGGAACTGGCCATGGCGCTCACCCGCGCCCTTCGCCGCAGTTCCCTTTCGCTTTGCTACTCGGCTGGTTTCCATCCGCATCCGAAAATATCGTTTGCCACCGCCACGTCGGTGGGAATGGCCAGCCTTGAGGAATATATGGACGTCACCGCCACCGAGTATCCGGGAGACTTGCCGCACCTGAAAAATGAAATCAACGCCGCCCTGCCCGAGGGTATGGAGATCACAGATATACAATTGCTTTCCTATGTAGCAAAAGATCTGGCCCGGTCACTTCACGGCTTTGCCTACGACTTGATGCTGCCTGCAGAGACGGACGAAGAGAATTTGAAAAACATCACAGGCCATATTGAAAATTTTCTGGCGTCAACGTCATTCCCGATTTCCAGGCAATCCAAGGGGAAAACAGTCACCCGCGACATCCGCCCCTTTGTCGAGGCAATAATATTGAACGCCGGAGAAAAAAAGGTGACAACGACCCTGCGCCATGCCCAAACCGGCTCTGTCCGTCCCATCGACATCATCCAGCACATTCTGGGCTTTCCCGCGGATCAGGCGCAGCAGGTTTATGTGATCAAAACAAAAACCATCCTGGACTGAAAAGACATAACACACATTCGCTACTTTCAAAATAAGACCTGCCTTTGGCGACCCTCTGTTTCCCTAAGGTCTTGATACTAATTTATTTGATAAAGTTAATAAGTTAACAGCGTCCCTATGTTCTCCCTTAGCGAGTAGTACTGTCTGCCCCGCCGGACGTGCGATGCAACCATGCCGTCTTTTTCCAGTACCTGCAGGTGGGTGAAAACCTCGGATACCGAAAGAAAGATTTCCAGCGGCAGGCGTTTGCCGCTGATCTCCGGAAAAAGGCTGCGGGCAATGCTGTAAACCGTGAATTCGCCTTTTTTCAGAATGGCAAGTATTTTTTCCTGCCTCAGCGAGAACTGCTCCCTATACATCGCGGCGGTCCTGGGCAGGTCGGTGATGGGTTTACCGTGAGCGGGGTAAACAATGCGCGGGGTAAGCGA
>JBDKUG010000193.1:0-17935 GCA_039679815.1 Smithella sp. | reverse complement strand
CTGGCTTAAAAACTCCTCCATAGGATAGCCGTCCGGCCAGACAACATTCAGCAGAATTTTCCCGGCATATTCCTGCAGGGTTTCTTTGCGCCGCGAATGTTCCTGATAGGGATGAATGTTGGGATTGTAGAACAGGCCTGTCACGGTATGACCGTGCGTTCTTAATTCCTTGAGAGGATAAATCGTGCATGGCCCGCAGCAAATATGCATCAGCAGATTCATGAATTTAATGCCCCCCGGAATCAACCACCCCGCAGTAAGCTGCTGAGAATTAACGCTCGTCCCGCGTGAGCGGAATTAAAACAGTTCCTTCTGAGCTCCCGACGCTTTCAGACCGAAATGTTCGTAAGCCCTGGGACAGGCCACCCTGCCCCTCGAGGTTCTCTGCAGATAGCCCTCCTGGATCAGGTACGGTTCGTAAACATCTTCAATCGTGACTCTCTCTTCGCCGATTGCCGCCGCCAGGCTCTCCACGCCGACCGGTCCGCCGTTGAATCTTTCAATCAGCGCCAGAAGCAGTTTGCGGTCCATTTGATCGAACCCCTTCTGATCAACTTCAAATGCATCGAGCGCCTGACGGGCAATTTCTCCGTCAATCGTTCCGTTACCCTTTACTTCCGCGTAGTCGCGGACGCGCTTGAGCAGCCTGTTGGCGATGCGCGGCGTACCCCTCGCACGCCTGGCCAGCTCCTCCGGGCCGTCACCGGACAGCTTGACGCCCAGGATTGATGCAGACCGCTTGATAATCACGGCCAGCTCCTGTGGCGTATAGAACTCCAGACGAAAATGCATGCCGAAACGGTCCCGCAGAGGAGACGTGAGAGACCCTGCACGCGTAGTCGCTCCCACCAGGGTAAACTTCGGGATGTCCAGTTTCATTGACCGGGCCGAAGGCCCCTGTCCAATTAAAATATCAATGTGAAAATCCTCCATGGCCGGATAAAGAATTTCTTCCACAACGTGGGAAAGCCGGTGAATTTCATCAATAAACAATACCTCATGTTCATGCATGTTGGTCAGAATTGCAGCCAGATCTCCGGGACGTTCAATCACCGGCCCCGAAGTCACCTTGATATCCACCCCGAGTTCTCTGGCAACAATATAGGCAAGAGTGGTTTTACCCAGACCCGGTGGGCCGTAAAGCAAAACATGGTCAAGCGACTCGCGCCGTTTTCTGGCCGCTTCGATAAAAATCGACAGATTGCTTTTCACCTTATCCTGGCCGACATAATCGACCAGATTAGGCGGACGCAAACTGATATCCAGCGAGCCTTCATCTTCAGCGCAAGCCGGATTGGTTAAAGGATTTTTTAGATGGGCATCCATAAATCTCTACCTGAAACCCTCCGGCATCAGCCGGCAAGAATTTTTAGCGCTTTCTTCAAGAGCTGATCCATGGGCAGCTCTCCCTCTGCTTCGCGCGCAACTTTATCCAGGGCATCCCTGGCAGCATTGACTTTATACCCCAGATTAACCAGCGCGGAAAGTACATCTTCCCGGATTATCTCGTTTCGTTTTTGCTTCGCGTCCATAATCGGGATCTGTTCCGCCGCCATTTTTTTGACGGCTTTATCCTTGAGCTCCAGAATTAAGCGCTCCGCCATTTTCCTGCCGATGCCCGGAATAGCGATCAGTTTGGTCAGATTGCCGCCCGAAATCGCTTCGAGCAGTTCGGTGGCGGATATACCTGAAAGAACATTCATAGCCACTTTCGGTCCGATGCCACTGACGGAAATCATCAACTGGAAGAGCTCGCGTTCCTGAAGTGTATAGAAACCGAACAGGTTAATGGCATCCTCTTTGACGGAGGTGTGAATGTGCAGGGTGATGGGCTGCCCCGCGTCGGGAAGTTCATAGAACGTGGTGAGCGGAATAAAAACGCGATAACCAACACCCTGTGTATCCACCACAATATGTGAAATCCCCTTGTATGCAATTTTGCCGGAAAGCAGAGCGATCATCAGAGGGGCTGCTCCTTTTGAAAATTAGCCTGGCATATCGCCGCGGCAAGGGCGTCTGCCGCGTCCGCGGGCGGCAGGGCATCAAGCTTCAGGATGGCCTTCACCATTATCTGTACCTGACGTTTTTCCGCCCGCCCGTAACCGACAACAGCCTTTTTCACTTCCAGGGGCGAATATTCAAAAACGGGTATCGCTTTCTCGGCACAGGTCAAAATCACCACCCCCCTGACCTGGGCCTGCCGGATCAGACTGCGGACGTTTTTCCCATAGAAGATATTTTCCAAACCGACCGCCTGCGGGTTTGTTTCATCAATGACGGCGCTGAGATTCCGTGAAATATCCATCAGAACTTCAGACAAAAGCGAGTCTTTGCGGGGCTTTATTTCACCATGAACAACGTGACGCAGATAATTGCCGCTTTTATCAATCACTCCATAACCGGTGACATGGCTTCCGGGATCGATTCCTAGGATTCGCAAAATATCAGCTTTCGTTAAAAACCAGATTTGCTTCCTAACTCAATTTTTCCATGACATCTTCATCGATGTCAAAATTGGAGTAAACGTTCTGCACATCATCGTTGTCTTCCAGCTTTTCCATCATTTTCAGCATGGACTCCGCCTTGCCTGCATCCAGTTTAACGGTATTGGAAGGGATTTTGCCGATGGATGCTGACAGGTGTTTGATGCCCTTTTCGTCAATGGCTTTTTTCACTGCTTCAAAAGCCGCCGGCTCAGTGATTACTTCAAACTCACTGCCTTCCGTCCTCACATCTTCCGCCCCGGCTTCCAGCGCCAGCTCCAGGAGCTCATCTTCGCCGATGGCTTTTTTATCGATCACGATACTCCCTTTTTTCGCGAACATCCATGACACACATCCGTTTTCACCCAAATTGCCGCCATGTTTGGAAAAAATGTGACGGATTTCCGCCACGGTCCGATTTTTATTATCCGTCATGATATCGACAATGACTGCCGCGCCACCCGGACCGTAGCCTTCATAAGTGATTTCTTCATAAGCTGCTGCACCCTCACCGCCGCCTGTTCCTTTTTTAATTGCCCTGTCGATATTATCCTTGGGCATGTTTTCTTCTTTGGCCGCCATGACCGCCTGCCTCAATCGGGCGTTGCCTTCAATGTCACCGCCACCCAAACGCGCCGCCAGAGTGATTTCTTTGATAATTTTGGTGAAGATCTTGCCGCGCTTGGCGTCAATTGCCCCTTTTTTCCTTTTGATGGTGCTCCACTTTGAATGGCCGGACATATTTTTCTACTCCTGGAAAAGATAATCTTGCATATTTTTTTGCTGCATAGCATAAGGCAATAAGCTTGTAAAGTTAATTACATTTCCACCGTGAGGTTCACTTTATGAAATCGTATCGGGAAGAACTATGGTTTAACGTCCCCGGCAGGCGGGCTTTTATCAATATTACCGGCAAAGTGAATGAAGCCCTGAGGAAAAGCAACATTCAGGAAGGCCTCGTACTGGTCAATGCCATGCATATTACGGCGTCTGTCTTTATCAACGATGATGAGCCGGGCCTTCATCAGGATTATGAAGACTGGCTGGAAAAACTCGCGCCGCACGCGCCAGTGTCCTTTTACCGACACAACCGCACCGGCGAAGACAACGGCGACGCGCACCTGAAAAGACAGATTATGGGACGCGAAGTGGTCGTCGCCGTAACCAGGGGCAAGCTCGACTTCGGTCCCTGGGAACAGATTTTCTACGGTGAGTTTGACGGCGGCAGAAAAAAAAGAGCGCTCGTGAAAATCATCGGGGAATAGAAAACGCTTCGACAGGCTCAGCGACCGAAGGTGCAAGGTTTATGGGTTGCCTGTTTTGATCACGTTGGGCATATCTTCTGCGCCAAGATAAAAGACAACGAGTTTGACCGGAATTTTTCCCTTGTTGAATCCCTTGTGTTTAAGATTGACGACTTCGATAATCGCATCCCCTTTTTTAAACTCGGTTGTTTTTCCGTCCTCCATTTCAACGGTCAGCCGTCCGAACATTACGTAAGCATAAACCTCCATCGGATGACTATGCCAACCCGTCCCTTTGCCCGGCGCGATCTCTACCGTCATGACAGTTACCCTGGGATGATCCTTATCCAGATAATCAATCGGTTCTCCGTTGCTCATTTTATCCGTCTGGAGAATGACCTTTCCATGAACACCCGTATCATACTCACCTGCTCCGGCACTCAAAGGCATTACGAACACTATGACTGTCCACAACCACATCCTGTTTTTCACCAGCATCACAATGCACCTCCTCTAGCCTTGACTTTAAATCATTTTTGCGTAAGAATACAATGGATTATAGAAGGCTTGTGCTGATGCCGATATCCACCGTAATTTTTGTTTGCGGATCACGATGTTCAGAAATGGGATTTATCCGTGACAGCAGGAATCGGCTGCAGTTTCAAAATGGAGACTATGCATGAAGTCCAAAACATCGCCTGAAAAAAAGAGCCTGAAAAATTCCGTCTCGCCACTAAAAAAATCCAAGCCTGCACAAAAAGGGAAAAATCCTGTTACCGACAGCAAAGCACGCGAGGACATCAAAAACTTAAAGGCGGCTCTGCACAACAGTGAAGAAAACTTTCAAACGATCCTGAATAATATTGAAGATGGTTATTATGAATCAAACCTGACAGGCACCATTACTTTTTTTAACGATTCTTTATGCCGCATTGCGGGCCGCAACAAGAAAGAAATCATGGGCCTGAACTACCGGCAATATGTTAGTGAAAAAACGGCAAAAGAAATGTACGGCATCTACCATAAAGTTTATACAACCGGTCGTGGCATAAAAGGATTCGTGTATGAGCTTTATACGAAAAAAGGTGATTCAAAATTTATAGAAACCTCTATTACGTTAAGAAAAGATCGTAAAGGCAACAAAATCGGCTTCCGGGGAATTGTGCGCGACATCACCGACCGAAAAGCCGCAGAAGAGGCCATGCTAAAAAGAGATGAAAGATACCGCACGGTCCTGGAAGACATTGACGACGAATATTTTGAACTTGATCTGGCCGGCAACTTTGCTTTTGTCAATGATTCGCTGGCTCACTATCTTGGATATCCTAAAGCGAAATTAATCGGGATGAACTTTCAGAAGTGCTGCCATAAAGAATCTTGCCATAAAGCAAACAAGTTCTTCAAGGGGGTTTATCAAACAGGGAACCCGTTTAAAAATGTTGAAGTTTCATTGATCGCTAAAGACGGCTCAATAAGGCACACAGAGATTTCGGGCGCTCTCATGCGGGATGGTGACGGCAAACCGATCGGTTGCCGAGTAATATCGCGGGATGTCACCGCGCGAAAAAATGAAGAAGAGCGATACCGAATTTTGATGGAAAACATAGAAGAAGGTTATTTTGAACTTGACCTGAAAGGCAGGGTTGCTTTTGTCAATGATGCCCACTGCCTAAAACTGGGCTATACACGTAAAGAAGTAACCGGCATGAGTTACCGGCGCTATACCAGTGATTCTATGATACAAAAGGTCCAGGACATCTACGCGAACATTTATAAGACCGGACAACCTGCCAGATATGAGATCGAGTACGTTAAAAAAAACGGGGATAAACATTATTGCGAGGTTTCTGCATCCGTCATCAATGATGCAAGAGGCAATCCCATCGGCTTCCGGGGTATTTCTCTGGACATCTCCAGACGAAAGCAAATGGAGGCTGATCTTCGTGAAAGAGAAGAAAAATACAAAACCATCCTGGATAGCATTGAAAACGGCTATTACGAAGTGGATCTTGCCGGCAACCTGACCTTTTTCAATGATTCCATGTGCCGGATCTGGGGATATTCCAGAAAAGAACTGATGGGAATGAACAACCGGCAGTACACTGATGAAGAAAATGCCAAAAAACTTTTTGAAACGTTTAATAAAGTTTACCGGACAGAATTACCCACCAAGGCCTTCGATTGGCAGGTTATAAGAAAGGACGGGAACATCGTATTTATTGAAGCGTCCGTTGCACTTCGAAAGGATTCGGCCGGCAATAAAATAGGCTTCATGGGGATTGTACGCGATATCACCGAACGCAAGCATGCAGAGGAGGAACTCAGGCAAAATCAATACTTTTTGCTCAAATCTCAGGAAGTTGCCCAACTTGGCTCTTATCAAGTCGATTCAAAGACCGGCCGGTGGATCAGCTCTCATGTCCTCGACAACATCCTCGGGATTGATGAAAACTATCAGAGAACTCCGCAAGGCTGGTTCAACATCATCCATCCTGACGAACGACAAGACATAAAACGATTTATGTACGAAACAATTAAAATTCACAGGAAACGCCTCTTTGATACTGCATTAAGAATTATCAGACAAAATGACGGACAGGAACGCTGGGTCCAGGCCAAGGGCGAGCTCACGTACGATCAGGACGGCAATGCAATTACCATGATCGGTACGATTCAGGACATCACCGACCGTAAACGAATGGAAGATGAAATCCTGGAAAGTGAACAGAAATACCGTTCCATCGTTGAAAACGCGCAGGAAGGCATCTTTCAGGCATCGCCCGATACTCAAAAAATATCCATGAACAACGCATTTGCCGCCATGCTTGGATACGATTCACCACAAAACGTTCACGGTCGCATCCTCGAAATCGCCAAACGGGTTGCCGTGAATCCCGAGGAATTGCTGAAGGTGCGTGATATTCTCCGCCGGGACGGCAGCATTAAAAGTTACGAAACGCAGCTTTACCGTAAGGATAAAAGCCTCATCTGGGTAAAGATGAGCATAACCGCGGTTAAGGACAATAAAGGCGGTGTGATTTATCACGGCATCGTGGAAGATGTCACACCTAAAAAGAAGCTGGAGCAGGAACGCCAGGCCAGTTTGCAAAGCCTCCGCAAGTCGCTGGGTGCGACCATCAATGCCATGTCCGCTACCGTGGAAGCCAGAGATCCCTATACGGCCGGACATCAGCGGCGGGTTTCCGATCTGGCCCGCTCCATCGCCACGGAAATGAAGCTTTCCCGGGACCAGATTGACTGCATCCGTCTGGCCGGCATGATCCATGACCTGGGGAAGATTTCCGTTCCGTCTGAAATCCTCTCCAAGCCGACCCGTCTTTCCAGCCTGGAATTTGAATTGATCAGGACCCATTCAGAAGCAGGATACAGCATCCTGAAAGACATTGAATTTCCATGGCCGATTGCCCGAATCGTACTGGAACACCACGAACGTATCAACGGTTCGGGTTATCCAAACAAACTGAAAGCAGACGAGCTTCTGCTGGAATCAAAAATTATCGCCATTGCCGATGTTGTGGAAGCCATCTCATCCAATCGTCCCTACCGGCCGGCCGTTGGAATACACGCAGCTCTGGAGGAAATTGAAAAAAACAAGGGAATTCTCTATGACAACGTGGCTGCCGAAGCCTGTATCAAGCTGTTCCGCGAAAAGCATTACAAGATGCCGGATTAAACAATCAGGCGATGGGTCATGGTTTAAGAGATGCTCTCTTCTCTGTCGCCTTTAATCCCGCTCACGCGGGACGAGTGTTAATTCTCCGTAGCTTGCTGCGAGGTGGTTGATTGTTTTGTTAACAAAGCGGCATGACTCAAAGAAATCGCCGGGCTGGATGAAGGAATTCATGATTCGATCGGGATCCTGTAAAAGCCTGCGAATCCTGTTATCAAAAGTAAAGCACAGCCAGCGGGGGCAAACATGGTGTTTTCTCATAAACAGGAGATCGCCTATTTTGCTCATGATATTTTCCTTTGGGGCTACGAGCTGTCAGCTATCGGAAATGAACCTATTTTGCACACTGTCTCATTCACTCATTAATAATGAGGACCGCCCGCAACCGTTCTTCGCTGTTCATACCGAGTTGCATGTAGTTGCCAATCCGAAATTGGCAACTACATGCAACTTGGTATCAGGCAACGGTCAGTCCCTTGCCCCGCAAATAATCTTTTACGTCCCTGATTTTAAGCATGCGGAAATGAAAGACTGATGCGGCCAGTAAAACACTGGCGCCGCCTTTGACTACCGCTTCATAAAAATCTTCCAGTTTACCCGCACCGCCGGAAGCCACCACAGGGAGAGTCACTGCAGAAGAGATAGCCATGGTAAAGGGAATATCATAACCAGCCTTTGTTCCATCTCCGTCCATGCTGGTGGGTAGAATCACACCCGCACCCAGTTCCTGGCAGGTTTTCGCCCAAGCCACCGCGTCTTTGGCGATGGGCAGCGTACCGCCAGAGACCACCAGTTCAAATCCGGAAGTCATGGCCGCGTTTCTTTTCGCATCAATTGCTACCGTGATTTTATCCGACCCGAATTTCTTCGCTGCCTCACGAACCAGGTCAGGATTTTTCACCGCGGCACTGTTCATGGAGACATTGCTCGCTCCGGCGCCCAGCACCATTTCGATATCCTCAATCGAGGAAATGCCTCCGCCGACCGTCAGCGGAATGCTGATTACTGACGCAACCTTCCTGACCCATTCCAGGCGCGTTTTACGGTTTTCCAGTGTGGCCGCAATATCCAGCATGGCCAGCTCATCCGCACCTTCGGCCTGATAAAAGGCGGCATTCTCCACCGGATCACCCGCTTCTTTAATATCAACAAAATGAACACCCTTCACCACCCGTCCGTTCTTCATATCCAGACACGGCATGATTTTGATCGGTTCCATAGCAAACTCCCTTCAGAATAAATAATTTAACCGGCTGTACCACAACGCCGCTGATTTTTAAACCGAACCTGTCAATTTTACAACTAAAATATTCAAATATCTAAAATAAAGACAGCCATTCTGCTCTTTTTCCCCTTTATTGCTTGAAACCCCGGTCAATATCGTTTAAATCATTTTTCATATAATTCCATCATAAAAGGAGCCTTCATGATCAAGATGAAAGAAATTAAAGCAGGCAATATGAATGTAGATAAATTTATTGATGACAAAGTCGAGGCCATACGGCAGGCTGTAGGTGACGGCCTGGCTGTCAACGCCCTGTCCGGCGGCGTGGACTCCTGCGTCGTCACCGCGCTGGGACACAGGGCCCTGGGCAATCGTCTCAGAACCTACATGATCGACAACGGCATCATGCGCGAGAATGAACCGGCTAAAGTGGCTGCCGCCTTCAAAAAACTGGGAATCAATGTTGAAGTGGTGGACGCCTCGAAGGCGTTTTTTGCCGCCATGAAAGGCCTTACGGATCCCGAAGAAAAAAGAGAGGCCATCACGCAAACCTTTTATAAAAATGTTTTCGGCAAACTGGTGGTGAAAAGCAAGGCAAAATACCTCCTGCAGGGCACCATCCTGACAGATGTGGATGAAACCGTCGCTGGAATTAAAAGACAGCACAATGTCTTCGAACAACTGGGCATTGATCCCCAAAAAGCCTTCGGTTATAAAATTCTGGAACCGCTCATTGAGCTGCGCAAGGATGGCGTACGCAAGGTTGGAGCGGGACTGGGCCTGCCGGCCGGCATGTTCGAACGGATACCCTTCCCGGGACCGGCACTGGCCGCCCGCGTGATCGGCGAAGTCACGCCCGCCAGGATCGCGCTGGTCAGAAAAGCAACCGCCATCACCGAAGCCGCTTTAAAAGATGTAAAAGCCTTTCAGTATCTGGCCATTCTGCATGAAGACCGGGTGACCGGCATGCGCAACAACAAACGTGTTTTCGGTAACCAGATTGAAATCCGCTGCTGGAACAGCAAAGACGCGCGCATGGCCAGTCCTACCCGTCTTTCTTTTGATGTCCTTGAAAAAATCGCGGCAAAGATTACCAGAGAAATCCCTGAAGTTGTGAGCGTCACCTACAACATCACATCTAAACCGACGTCCACAATCGAAGCGGTTTAAACAAAAAGAGCCATGGCGGGGAGTCTCGTAGAACCGGACAATCTCCGCCATGGCTGGTGACATCAAATGATGGAAAGAAAACCGAATGAAGGTCCTCTGCAGGGCGTTCGTATTCTTGATCTTACCCGTCTCTATCCCGGACCGCTGGGTACGATGATGCTTGCCGATATGGGAGCCGATGTCATCAAGATTGAGGACGTAAACTCTCCCGACTACATGCGTTTTTATCCTCCCTATATCGAATCCGAATCCGCGGGCTTTGTTGCCGTCAACCGGTCCAAACGCAGTCTGGCCTTAAATCTTAAAACCCCAAAAGGTGTCGGCATTTTTTTGTCGCTTGTCAAAACTGCGGATATTGTCGTTGAGCAGTTTCGGCCGGGCGTGCTTACTGAACTGGGCATCGGATATGAACAGGCCAGGCATGTTAAAGAAAGCATCATCTACGTTTCCATTACCGGATACGGCCAGAATGGCCCTTATGCAAAAGACGCCGGACACGACATTAATTATATCGGGTATGCCGGTATCCTCTCGTCAGCCGGAAGCAGAGAAACCGGCCCCCTCATTCCCGGACCGCAGCTCGCGGATGTGGCGGGAGGCGCTTATATGTCCATGATTGCATGTCTTTGCGCCCTCTGGGCAAGAGAACAAACCGGCAAGGGGCAGCTTGTTGACGTAGCGATGCTGGACAGTGTTCTTCCGCTAATGACTCTGCAGATGGCACATTATCAGGCCACGAAAATCCATTTAGCGCCGGGGGAAGCTCCGCTTTCCGGGGGACTGGCCTGTTACGGTGTTTATCCATGCGCTGATGATAAATATGTGGCGCTGGGTATGCTGGAAAGCAAGTTCTGGAAGACTTTTTGTGAAATGGCCGGTCGCACGGAATGGATTGACAAGCATCTGGTGATGGGAGAAGAAGCTGAAAATCTGCGCAGAGAAATCGCGGCCCTTTTCCGGACAAAGACGAGGGACGAGTGGGCTGCCGCCGCAAAAAAACTGGACATCTGCATTACACCGGTTCTGGACATCTCAGAAGTTGAAGCAGACCCTCATCTGCAGGCACGGCAAATGGTTTGCGAACAGGTGCATCCCGTCTGCGGCAGGATCAAGGAGATCGGCGTACCGCTCAAATTTTCTGCAACCAGGGCCGAACCGTGCGGACCGTCGCCCGCACTGGGAGAAGACACCATATCCATTCTGGAAGAAATCGGCTATGCCCGGGAAGAAATTGAAGCACTGCGGCAAGAGCGGGTGATCCTTGTTCCCGGATCACCCTGATTCACTATGGCTGACTTACCTGCATTCTTTCGAGTCATCAGGCGGCTGTTTGAAAAGATCCAGAATAAGATCAAGCATCCTCTGCAAAGCCTGCCTGTCGATAGTTTTCCTGTCTTCCTTGATCTGTTCTTCCATAGCCAATTGGACCACGCCGCGAATCACCCAGGTCATGTGCCCCGAGTTGCCCGTCCGAAATTCCCCGGAGCCGATCCCTTCTTCAATAATCTTCTTAATCGCTTCGTGAAATTTCACATGGTAGGATATGAAATCACAAAAGGGCGCGCCTTGAGACGGGCCATAGTAGATGGTGAACATAAGCCGGAAGAAATCCCTGTCATTTGCGACGTGAAGAAAAATTTTATCAACAAGATCTTTCAGCCTGTCTTTAGCGCTGGAGGATGTATGCAAATGCGATTCCAGCGCCTCGTCGATACGGGCGCAATGGGTTTGCATCAACTCCATATAGAGACCTTCCTTGTTCCCGAAATAATAATAAAGGGAGGGTGCCGTAATTCCCGAGGCATCAACAATTTCACGCACTGTGGCGGCGGCATATCCCTTGTGGGCAAACAACTTGAGGGCCACGTCAAGTATCTGCCGACGGGAATCGGATTCCAGCTTTCTTTTTTTTGCCTTATCCTGTTTTGCGGTCATTTTTTATCCTTGACTTACAACTTTGAGTATCTTATCTAACGATTGTTAGATAAATTTTTTTATTTACTATATTTTCAAGATGTTTGTTTTGTCAATCTCAATAAGGAAATAAATATAGAATAAGAAATAACATTTATTATTATCGCTTATAAAAAGGCCCTTCCCGAAAACGGAAAGGGCCGGTGTGATTAATTTTGAAAATATCCAGGAGCATCCTTCACATGAAAACATCCAAAGACAACGAAGACAGGTCAAAACCCCAAACTGTTCAAACCGGGCAGGAAGAGAATAAACCGATACGCCCCGACCTTGCTGAAGTCATCCGCAGGCTCTCCTTCGGCCTGGATGAAAATCGCCCCGATGCAGTGGCAAAAAGACAGCAGAAGAACCAGCGCATGGCGCGTGCTAACGTGGAGGCCCTGTGTGATCCCGGCTGTTTCATTGAATACGGGGCTCTGGCCATCGCAGCGCAGCGCGGAAGACGATCCGTGGATGATCTCATCAGCAAAACACCGGCCGACGGACTTATCGCCGGTATCGGATCCATCAACGGCTCATTATTCAGCGAAGACAAGGCCCGCTGCATGGTGATGTCCTATGATTACACGGTTCTGGCCGGAACCCAGGGTTTTTTCAACCACAAAAAAATGGACCGGATGCTGCATCTGGCTCATGAACAGCGTCTGCCCCTCGTTTTCTTCGCTGAAGGCGGGGGCGGAAGGCCCGGTGATGTTGACGCACAGGGAGTCATGGTGGCGGGACTGGATTTATCAACGTTTGGCGCATTTGCCTCTCTGAGCGGGTCCGTGCCGATCGTTGGTGTTGTGTCAGGATATTGCTTTGCCGGAAACGCTGCGCTCTTGGGCTGCTGCGACGTGATTATCGCCACGGCGAATTCCAGCATCGGTATGGGCGGCCCTGTCATGATTGAAGGCGGCGGACTGGGTGTTTTCAAACCGGAGGAAGTCGGTCCGATGAATGTGCAAACGCAAAACGGTGTGGTGGATATTGAAGCAGCAGACGATGCGGAAGCCGTTTCGCTGGCCAAAAAATATCTTTCCTGTTTTCAGGGGTCAACAACGTCATGGGAAGCAGATGACCAGCTCAAACTGCGCAGCCTGATCCCGGAGAGCCGCAAACGGGCCTATAATGTCCGGACCGTTATCAAAGCAATTGCGGACACAGACTCATTTCTGGAGATCAGGCCGAAATTCGGGCCCAGCATGGTAACGGGACTGCTTCGCATCGAGGGCCTGCCCTTTGGCGTCATCGCCAACAACTCCATGCACATGGCCGGCGCGATTGAAGCCGAAGGCGCGGACAAGGTCGCACGATTAATGCAGATTTGCAACGCCCATGGCCTGCCGATTTTGTCATTATGCGACACACCGGGCTTCATGGTCGGTCCGGAGATCGAAAAGCGCGCGCAGGTGCGCCATGTCTGCCGGATGTTTGTCAACGGTTCCCACCTCACGGTTCCCTATTTCACCATTATATTGCGCAGGGGATACGGCCTGGGCGCCATGGCCATGGCCAGAGGGGGATTCCATGAGTCTTTCTTCACGGCGGCCTGGCCGACCGGCGAATTCGGCGGAATGGGGCTGGAAGGCGCGGTCAAGGCCGGATTCAAAAAAGAACTCGCAGCTATTGAAGATCCCCAAAAACGGGAAGAATTTTACGAGTTCCTTGTCGCCCAGCTCTACGAAAGGGGCAAGGCCATTAACATGGCCTCTTACCTGGAGATTGACGCGGTGATCGATCCGGCGGACACCCGCAGGTGGATCATGCAGGGGCTAAAATCCGCGCCTGCCCGGAAATCCGGTAACGCCTGTCATTCTTTCATTGATCCATGGTAAAGTTAATAATATACATTATATCAATATCTTAAGAATATTCCATGTCATCTGATAAAAATATTTATCAGATGACTAAAATACATTGACAAACAGGCATAATTTGTCTATAAGCTTCAATCTTAACATTAATCGAGGATAAGTATATGTATGCAATCATAAAAACGGGAGCAAAACAACACAAGGTCAGTGAAGGCGATGTCCTGCTGGTTGAAAAACTGGCCGGTGACAAGGGAACCGAGGTTGTTTTTGATGAAGTTCTGATGGTTTCTGACGACAGCAATGTTAAAATCGGAAAACCTTTTGTGGAAGGCGCGAAAGTAGTCGGCGAAGTTGTGATCCAGACAAAAGGTCCCAAAGTGATTATCGGCAAAATGAAGCGACGCAAGGGATTCCGTAAAAAGACCGGGCACCGTCAGGAATTGACCAGCATGAAAATAAAGAAGATTTCGATATAGGCGGAGGACATCATGGCACATAAAAAAGGTCAGGGAAGCTCCCGCAACGGTAGAGACTCCAATGCGCAGCGACGCGGCGTCAAAGTATATGGCGGTGAAAAAATTCACGCGGGATCCATTATCGTGCGGCAGGTAGGCACCAAGATTCATCCGGGCAACAATGTCGGTTTGGGAAAGGATTACACCCTTTTCGCACTCATCAACGGTGTTGTGAAATATGAAAGACTGGACAAAACCCGGAAAAAAGTCAGCGTATACGCCGCATAAAACAGACGGGTGAATACAGGATTTTAAGGCGCTTACCTGCTAAGCGCCTTTTTATTTTTTATGTAAATTTCCTCTCCTTTGCGTGACTTTGTTGTCAGCTCTGTTGCCTTCCTCAACGTATCGATCAGATATCCCTGCGGGGGTAACTCGCTGACGCCGTTTCATACTTTGTCTAGAAAATTTTTAACATCTGTCATATATAGTTCAAGGAAAAAGGCGTTCTCCTAATGAAGTTTGTTGACGAAGCAAAGATATATGTGAAGGGCGGACATGGCGGAGCAGGCTGTGTGAGTTTCCGGCGGGAGAAGTTTGTTCCCAAGGGCGGACCTGACGGTGGCGACGGCGGCAAGGGCGGTGACGTGATTTTTCGTGCAGACAGAAGCCATCATACGCTGCTGGATCTGAAATATCAGCAGCATCAGTTTGCCAAAAACGGCGGACACGGCTCCGGCAATAACCGCACCGGACGCAGTGCGGAAGACTTGATCGTCATTGTTCCGCCTGGAACTGTTGTGAAGGATTTTGAAACAGGCGAGATCCTGGCCGATCTGTCCAAACCGGGACAAACCTTCATTGTGGCCAAAGGCGGCATCGGCGGCAAGGGCAACGCTCACTTCAAGACGTCCACGCATCAGACGCCTCGCTTCGCCCAGGAAGGCATGGAAGGCGAGGAACGGCAACTCCAGATGGAACTCAAACTGCTGGCCGATGTTGGTCTGATCGGTTTTCCCAACGCAGGAAAATCCACCTTCATCTCGCGAGTCTCGGCAGCCCGGCCCAAAATTGCCGATTATCCCTTCACAACGCTCACACCGCATCTGGGTGTGGTAAAATACAAGGACAGCCGAAGCTTCGTCGTGGCGGATATTCCCGGACTGGTTGCCGGAGCGCATGAAGGCCTGGGAATGGGGATTCAGTTCCTCCGGCATGTGGAGCGGACAACCGTGCTGCTGCATCTGATTGACATTTCCGAAGAACCCCATACCAATGCCTGGAAAAATTATACCGCCATCAACCAGGAGCTGGAAAGCTACAATCCGCAATTGCTTGAAAAAGTACAGGTCGTCGCGCTCAATAAAATTGATCTACCCGTGGTGCGGGAAAAAGCCAAAAAATCAGTTGCGCAATTCGCGAAAAAAGGGATAATACTTTATCCGTTTTCCGCTGCAACCGGTGAAGGGTTGCAGGACATTTTAGGAAAGATTGTAACCCTCTTAACCCATACTGAACCTGATTAGCCATGAATGATATTCGCCTGACAACGATCGCATCCGTCAAAAAAATCCTTATTAAAATCGGATCCGCGGTCCTTACCGGCACAGACGGCCTGGATTTGAAAATCATCGAAGCCCTGACACAGGAAATGTGCGACTTGACGCGACGCGGTTTTTCGATCGTCCTGGTCACATCCGGCGCCATCGCATCGGGCGAACATCGTTTGAACATTGAAGGCAAACTCAAGAGCATTCCTGAAAAGCAGGCTGCGGCGGCTGTCGGACAGGGCAGGCTCATGCGTGTCTACTCCAAGGCATTCGAAAAAAACAACCTCTATGTTGCGCAGATTCTGCTGACCCTGTCGGATTTGACCGACCGTCAGAGATACCTCAATATCCGCAATACGCTCTCCACGCTGATGGACTGGCATGTAACGCCGATTATCAATGAAAATGACTCTGTAGCTGTCGATGAAATCAAATTCGGCGACAACGACAATCTGGCCGCGATGATCGCCAATGTCATCGAGGCGGATCTGTTCATCAATCTGACGGCAACCGACGGGCTTTACGACTGCAATCCGGCGCTGTCCAGAAAAGCAAAACTCATTGGTCTCGTCCGGGAGATCACCGATGAAATCGAAACAGCCGCCACTTCGGAAACCTCTTCCGTGGGCACAGGCGGCATGAAAAGCAAGATTCTGGCGGCCCGGAAGGTCACTTCCATAGGCATCCCCTGCATTATCGCGCCGGGCAAAAGGAAAAAAGTGCTTTCGGATATTATGGCGGGGCGTGACATAGGCACTCTTTTTCTGCCGCAGGTTTCTCATCTCAACAGCAAGAAATACTGGATCGCTTTCACCCTGCGGCCAAGGGGGCGGTTGATCATCGATGACGGCGCAAAAAAAGCCATTCTGGATAAAGGCAAGAGCCTCCTGCCCTCGGGGATTACCGCCGTGGAAGGCGAGTTCACTAAGGGTGATCCGGTCAATTGCGTTGACAGCGAAGGCAATCTTCTCGGTAAAGGGCTTGTCAATTACTCCTCGGGCGACATCCGCAGCATTCTCGGTTTGAAAACATCGCAGATTTATTCCGCTCTGGGACACAAGGATTATGATGAAGTGATTCATCGCGACAACCTGGTGATTACCTGCGACACGAAGAAAAATAAAAACTGAACTGCGCGAGCTGTATTTGATCCGTCTAACCGGCGCTTCAGAGCGCCTGAAATCAAGGAGGGCAACCATGATTCCATTTATCGTTCTTGTTGTTATTATCGCTGTCGTCGCATTTTATTTCGTCGGGATATACAATAAGCTGATTGCGCTGCGCAATCTTTACCTGAATGCCTACACCCAAATCGACATCCAGTTAAAACGCCGATATGACCTGATTCCCAACCTGGTGGAAGCAACCAAAGGTTATCTGGCGCATGAACGCGGAACCCTGGAGGCTGTGATCAAAGCGCGAAACACGGCGTTTGACGCCAGCAAGGCTGCCGCGGATTCTCCCGGAAACGCTGCAGCCATGTCGGGCTTAAATCAGGCGGAAGGCGCTCTTTCCGGTTTACTTTCCAAACTGCTCGCGGTTGTGGAATCTTATCCCGATTTAAAAGCCAACAAAACCATCAGCGAGTTAATGGAAGAACTGACGTCTACGGAAAACAAAATCAGCTTCGCGCGCCAGGCCTATAATGACGCCGTAACCGTTTACAACACGAGCCGGGAACAGTTCCCCGACAACGTAATATCATCCACCTTTAATTTTAAAACGGCGGCCCTCCTGGAAGCTGTGGAAAAAGCCGAAGAGCGGACAGCGCCTAAAGTGTCTTTCACCTGAGGCTTCGCAAGACAACGCGATGGTTTAATCCATGACCGCTAACCGTTCGACCAATTTCTTCGCCAGACAGCGCGATGCCCGTAAGAGCTGCCGGAATCAAATGATTCTTTTTGCTTTTGCTGTGTTTGTTATTGTTTTAGTCACGACCATGGCCATCCGTTTTGCGAGGTATTTGTATTTCACCACCCAGGCTCACACGCTGATCAATTACGAGGCGGCTCAAAGATACCAGCAAAAGCTGTCCGCTTTCACATTCTTCGACCCGGCTTTCTTCCTTTTTATGGCTATGGTGATTATCAGCTTCATCCTGGCCGCCAGTCTGATCAAAATGAACACTTTACAGAAAGGCGGCGGCGCAGTGGCTGAAATGCTCGGCGGACGAAACATCAGTTCCAAAACAAATGATCAGGACGAGCGCCGTCTGATGAATGTCGTTGAAGAAATGGCCATTGCGTCGGGCATTCCCGTCCCGCAGGTCTATGTGATCGATTCGGAAAATAACATCAACGCATTTGCGGCAGGGCTTGAGATCGGCGACTCGGCAGTGGCTGTCACC
>JBDKUG010000217.1:0-5790 GCA_039679815.1 Smithella sp. | reverse complement strand
TGAATACGCCAGTTTGTTGAGTTTCAACAAAACATTGCGAAATACGAATCAAAAAAGATCAAAATCCTCGGCCTTTCACGGGACTCGGCCGAATCACACCGCAAGTTCATCGCCAAGCATGGGCTGCACAAGATGACCCTGCTCGTCGATGAAAAAGGCAAGATCGCCAAGCTCTATGACGCGGACCACTGGCTTCTGCCCCTGTCGAAGCGGGTTTACCTGATCATCGACCAGAATATGAACGTCATTTACCGCAAAGACACGGGCTTAATGAGTTTGCTTCCTGATCAGACCCAAACGCTGATCAGCGAAATCGACCGCACGACAAAAGAGACATCTCATGATTGACCGCGGTTAAAGGCGACAGGCGGGCATCACGGCATATACCGTCCGCTGCCTGTCGATTTTATTTAAGGAAGAAAATATCCGCGTCAAACTTCCAAAGGATGGCAGAGCTGGAGATGGGCGAAATTCCGGCCCGAAATACATGTGACGAAAGGATGATATTCTCATGGAAAAACAGACAATGCTGGAAGAGGTCTATAACCGGGCAAAGTCATACGAACTCAAAGGCGGAAACTGCGCGCAATGCTCTCTCGCTGCCATCTTTGAGGTGCTTGGCATCAATGATGAGAACGTCGTGCGCGCTGCCACAGGATTTGCAGACGGCGTCGGGCTTTCCGGCGACGGCCACTGCGGAGCCCTGTCCGGTGGCACTCTCGCCATAAGTTACTTCTTCGGCCGGAAACAGGCAGATTTGGGCAGAATGGGAAAACAGATAAGGGCGCTGCTTCTGACAAAAAAATTCTACGAACGGTTTGTTCAGGAATTTTCAACATGCCGTTGCCACGATATTCAGGTCAGGCAATTCGGCCGCTTCTTCAATCTCTATGATATGGAAGATTTGAAAGCAGCCGTTGCCGCCGGCATGGCAGAGCAATGCTCCACGCTCGTTGGCAAAGCCGCGCGCATGGCACTGGAAATCATTCTTAATGAACAGGCCGAAAAAGAAAGCCGCATGGAGCTTCCAGTCGTGTAACATGGGAGTTTTCAGAATCAACATATTCTGTTATAGAAAAACCATCACGCAATAAGACTGGTGGAAAGTAATATGGTTCGGGTCACAGAAGAGATCAGAGAAAGCCTGCAGGGCACAAAAATCGCTTTTCTCGCCACTGCCTCTACAGATGGCACACCCAACGCGGTGCCGATTGGAGCGTTCAAGTTTCTGGATGATGAAACGCTGCTTATTTCCGATCAGTATTTTGGAAAAACGCTTGCGAATTTAAAGGGAAACCCAAAAATCGCACTGGTCTGGTGGGGTGAAAAAGGCGGCTACCAGATCAAGGCGGACATTACCATTCACACGGACGATGAGATTTTCCGGCAGAACGTCGAATGGGTGCGAGGGATTAAAGATACCCTGAAGCCAAAGTCGGCGATCGTGGGAAAAATTACTGATGTGTATATCGTCAAAAGCGGTACCGACGCGGGGAAAAAAATCCTTTGAAGAATATTAAAAGGGATGTAGCCTTTCAGCGATCCCTGATGAATATACTTTGGTAAGATACAGGAAGTTGTTAGATGAACAAAACGCAATCTTTTCCAGAGGCAACCCATTCGATCGTGACTGTCATTAGAGTGAATATCTTGTATATAGTGCCAATAGGGGCCGCTATTTATGTATTCGTTTTGTGGGATGAGCTAATTCAATCTTTCAAGTGGTAATTCTTAGGCCTCGTGAATAAACATACTGAGGACTTGTAGGTGCTATACGTAACAAACAGGTAATAATTTTTTACTCTACTCGGTTCTACTCCTTATAAGGTGAATCTGTTGAAATTGAATTCACAATTCAACATTTGCTGTGATATCTGAATCCGTGATGGTAGTTTTAGGCAAGTTTCAATTGCGGTTTTGAGTGTAATATAATATTGTAACATTGAGTACATTAATGGAATGTAACACTAATATTGAATAATATAGTTATCTATTTGTATTAATAAATATTAATCATTCTATGTAATGCTATAGAGGTTAGATAATAAGTGAAAACAAACGTCTTAATTGTTGATGATAATTCAAACAATTTATACCTGCTGAAAAGCCTGATGGAAAACCAGGGGTGGAATGTTCATGAAGATAACGTATAATATTTTTCGCACATTTTGAGAAGTAGCCCTCAATCTGGTAAAAGGTTTTGTTGTTCAAAGACAAAAACTAAATACCGTCAGGAGGGCTACAGATGAACAATAGCAAATCGGCAAAGGAAAGCAAAGAGGGAAAAACGGGACAGATTATAAGGATCGAACAGGAGCAATTGACCAGGCATCTTGATCAAGTCGTTCGAGGAACCGTGGAAGAGACGTTAAATGCATTACTGGACGCAGAAGCGGACAAGCTGTGTCAGGCAAGCCGGTATGAACGGTCAGAAGAACGTAAAGATACACGGGCAGGCCATTATAAGCGGAAACTGGACACCAAAGCCGGCCAGGTCCAGTTAAAGGTTCCCAAATTACGGACGCTTACTTTCGAAACCGCCATCATTGAACGATACCGGCGTAGAGAGAGTTCGGTGGAAGAAGCGTTAATTGAGATGTATTTGGCCGGGGTTTCTGTGAGGCGGGTGGAAGACATCACCGAAGCCCTGTGGGGGACACGGGTCAGTCCCGGAACCGTTTCGAATCTGAACAAGAAAGTCTATGAGCGCATTGAGAAGTGGATCAGCGCACCCATTGAAGGGGAATACATCTACGTCTTTATGGATGGAATCTGGCTGAAGCGCTGTTGGGCCGGCGAAGTTAAGAATATCAGCGTTCTTGTGGCTATCGGGGTAGATCAGGACGGATACCGTCATATTCTGGGGGTTCAGGAAGGCGCTAAAGAAGATAAAGAGAGCTGGACGAGATTCTTACGGCACTTGAAAAGCCGTGGACTTTCCGGGGTTCGGTTATTTGTCAGTGACAAATGTTTGGGGCTTGTGGAATCGCTTGCTGATTTTTACCCGGAGGCCCAATGGCAGCGATGTGTCGTCCATTTTTACCGGAACGTGTTTACCGCCGTTCCGAAAGGGCGAGTCAAAGAAGTGGCGGCGATGCTCAAAGCGATTCATGCCCAGGAGGATCGCCAGGCAGCCGAAGAGAAGATCACGGCGGTAGCTAAAAAGCTCAAAAGCATGAAGCTTTCCAACGCCGCCAAAATCGTGGAGGAAGGGGCAAAAGAGACGCTCAGCTACTATGCGTTTCCCAGTCAGCACTGGCGCTCGTTGCGCACCAATAATCCATTGGAGCGGCTCATGCGGGAAATCCGGCGCAGAACAAGAGTCGTGGGGGCATTTCCGGACGGGCAATCCGCCTTGATGCTGGTTGCCGCCAGGCTCAGGCATGTGTCTGGTACAAAATGGGGAACCCGACGATATTTGAATATGGGTAGATTAATAGAAAACATGGTGGAAATGGCATGAACGCCACGCGCTCCGGGAGTTTTAGTGACTCGCAGAGCGCGCGGCTTCTCGATAACTGGATTGATGGGCTGCTAATACAAAAAGTGCGAAAGATTGTTGACACTACCTTCATCAAGCGGCAAACGGCAGCGCCGCCATGGAAATTGCGCGGGCTCATATGCCCGACCTCATTGTCTCGGATATCCTGATGCCGGTGATGGATGGTTATACCTTATGCCAGCACTGCAAAGCGGACGAAAAACTCAAAAATATCCCGTTTGTCTTTTATACGGGCACTTACACGGAACCGAAGGACGAAAAATTTGCTCTGGCGCTCGGGGCGGACCGGTTCATTATCAAGCCGGAGGAACCATCAACCCTGATTAATATCTTGATCAAACTACTGGAAGAAAAGAAAACCGATAATTTCGTGGCGGCAAGACCCCTCATTGAAGAAATGGATTTCTTCCGGCGGTACAATGATATTCTTTTCCACAAACTTGAGAAGAAAATACTCGATCTGGAAATGGCGAACCAGGAGTTCAAGGAACTGGAGGAAAAGTATCGCCTGAATTTTGAAAATATCGCAGATGTTATTTTTTCATTTGATACCAATTTTAAAATATTAAGCATGTCTCCGAGCGTGGAGAAAATCCTGGGATACAAAGCGCAGGATTTCATCGGCCGTCCTCTTTCTGAATTAGAATACATCCTGTCACCTCAATCTCTGGAACTGGCCATCCATCATCTGGGCCAGGTATTCAAAGGATCAATCCTTCCGCCTTCTGTTTATGAATTTATCGGAAAGGATGGAATCCGAATCGTTGGTGAAGTCAGCGGCTCCCCGTTCCTGCGTGACGGGAAGGTTGCCGGTGCTGTCTGCATTGGCCGCAACATCACCAGGCGCAAAAAGGCAGAAGATGCCCTTCGGGAAAGTGAAGAAAGGTTCCGCATTCTAATGGAATCTTCTCCAACAGCCATCCTGCTCTATCAAAATGATAAATGGATATACGCGAATCCCGCCGCGACGGAAATTATGGGTTACACGAACCAGGAACTTCTGTCCATGAATTTCTGGGATATCGTCCATCCCGACGACAGGCAATCGGTCATGGAACGGGGCAAGAAACGTCAACAGAGCATTCCTGTCACCAAGCGTTATGAATTCAGAATTGTCTCTAAAGACAATACCGTCAAGTGGGTTGACCTTTCGGGAGAAACCATTATGTTCAATGGAAGTCCCGCGGGGATCATTTCGGTTTTGGAAATCACCGAACGTGTAAAAATGGAAGCGGCACTCAAGCAGGCAGAAGAAAACTTCCGCCGTTCTCTCGAAGATTCTCCACTGGGAGCCCGCATTATTTCTGAAACGGGAAAAATGATGTATGTCAACCGGGCGCTTCTGGATATTTATGGTTGTAAAACTCTGGAAGAGCTGGAAGCAATTCCTGCAAAGGAGCGCTACACACCCGAGAGTTTTGCTGAACACGAGGACAGGAAAGAGAAATGGACGAAAGGCCGGTATGTACCATCCGAATACGAGGTCAGCATTGTAAGAAGAGACGGGGACATCCGGCATCTGCGGGTTTTCCGCAAGGAAGTCCTGTGGAGCGGCAATCCATTGTTCCAGGTCCTGTACAACGACATAACCGAGCGGAAGCTGGCGGAGGAGTACCAGAGGAGCATGCAGGAGCGTCTGCAGCGGGCGGAGAAGATGGAACTACTGGGACGGATAGCTGGCAAGGTGGCGCATGACCTGAACAATGTTCTGGGAGCGCTGACCGGTTATTCCGAACTGCTGTTGATGGAGCTTCCCAAGGGACAGCAGGCAAGATCCAATGCCGAGAAGATCATGCAGTCCACCCAAAAAGGAGCAGCCATCATTCAGGATCTGCTCACGCTGGCCAGGCGGGGTGTCATGGCCGCCGAGGTCACCAATCTGAACACGGTCATTGCCGGTTTTCTCAAGACACCTGTGTTTGATGGGATGAAGAAACATTATCCGCAGGTGACCTTCAGGACAGACTTCGAAAGGAAGCTTTTGAATATCAAGGCTTCTCCCATCCACATGGAAAAAATGCTGATGAACCTGCTGTCCAATGCGGTGGAAGCAATTCCCGGCGCGGGAGTGGTATCCATACGGACCCAGAACCGGTATCTGGACCGGGGCCTCCAGGGCTATGACAAGGTCAAGGAGGGGGATTATGTTGTCCTGACGGTAGCTGTATTTTCCGGTGACCCGTGAGGGGATGGCCCTGCCCGAGCAGAAGATACCCCTGGATCGATACCGGGGACACGGGGAATCCGTTCTGGTGGTGGACGACATTGCCGAGCAGCGTGATGTGGCT
>JBDKUG010000197.1:0-14217 GCA_039679815.1 Smithella sp. | reverse complement strand
ACGCCGGCCAATGACGTGACGGAAACCAGGGCCATTAAAGAAGTATTCGGCCCGCGCGCCTGGTCTATTCCGGTGAGTTCAACAAAATCCATGCATGCCCATCCGCTGGATGCGGCGGGTGCGCTGGAAGCCGTTGTCAGCCTGCTGGCGTTGTCGCATGGCTTTATTCCGCCGACGATCCATTTTAAGGAACGTGACCCCGAATGTGACCTGGATTATGTGACGGAAGGCGCCCGTGCGGCTGACCTGCGCCATGTTTTGTCCAATTCCTTTGCGTTTGGCGGGAACAACACCACGGTTATTTTCGGGAAATACGAAGGGCAGGGTGCGGTCCATGGATAATGATCGTGACCGATCAGACAGCCGGCGCATTGTCGTGACGGGCCTGGGGCTCGTTACTCCGCTGGGGGTGGGCAAGGACGAATTTTCCCGGCGGCTTTTTGAAGGTGTCTGTGCCATTGACACCGTGAAATCGTTTGATACAGGCGCCGTGTCGTCGCACCTTGGGGCGGAAGTCCGTGATTTTACCCCGCGGGATTTCATTTCCGTCAAAAATCTGCGGAGGATGGACAAGACGTCATTGATGACGGCCGCTTCGGCACGAATGGCGCTTGACGATGCAGGGGTGACAATCAACGCTGAAAACCGTGACCGTATCGGCATCGTCCTGGGCACGTCGTTCGGAGCGACGGATGTTACGGTTCAGGTCGCGGGCGCGCTCATGGGTGAAGGACCATCTTCGGTCAACCCGATCCTCGTTCCCAATACCGTGATGAACGCGCCGGCGGGTCATGCGTCCATCGAGCTGGGATTTCGCGGCGTCAATATTACCGTTACGCATTTTGCCGTTTCCGCTGAGACTGCCATCGCGTACGCCGTTTCAGAGATAAAGCGCGGCGCGGCGGATGTCATGCTTGCAGGCGGAGTGGATATTTTGTCTAAATTTTATTATGAGTCCATGACGAAGTTTCATGGTCTGTCGCCGGATAGGGGCGGGGAGGAGGGAGCGCGTCCTTTTGACATGCTGCGCAACGGTTATGTTATAGGTGAAGGCAGCGGTATCCTTTGCCTGGAAAGACTGTCTTCAGCGAGGAATCGGGGCGCCCGAATCTACTGCGAAATCAGCGGTTCCGGCATGGGGTCTTCGCCCACGCTGCCCACTGAATGGCCGAAGGATACAGGAGGTATCCTCAGGACGTTCCGGAGGGCGTTGAATAATGCCGGTGTTGCCCCCGGGGATATCACGGCGGTCATGGCATCGGCCAACGGAGACAGAGTGATGGATGCCGTGGAAGCACGGGCCTGTGACGAACTGTTTGATGCCTGTGAGCAAAAGCCGTATGTGACATCCGTCAAAGGCGCCCTCGGTGAGAGTTTTTCAAGCGGCGGCATTCGGGCTTGCGCTCTTGCTTTATCTGTGGAAAAAGGATGGCTGCCCCCCACGGTCGGGCTGTCAAAACCGATTGCACCGATGAATTTTGTGATGGGGGAGAAAAAGGACGTCGAGGTGAAACACGCGGTTCTGGCCGGGATATCTTTTGGCGGAACTTACGTATATCTGGTTTTCAGTGATTGCAAAAGTCAATGAGGAAATGTTGTGAATATCGGGGAATGGATCAGTAAACGGGCGATGGTCGCGCCGGACAAACCGTTTCTGACGGAAAAAAGCAAGTCCTATAATAATGAACAGTTCAACAGGCGGGTGAACGAAACCGCGCATGCGCTTGAAAACCTGGGAATCGTGAAAGGCATGCGCATCGCTCTTCTGATGTCGAATTCCAGCGAATTTTTGGAAATATTCTTCGCCTGCGCCAGGACCGGTATGATCATGGTGCCGCTCAATTTCCGTCTGGCGGTACCCGAACTGTTGTATATTCTCCGCGACAGCGCGCCGGAAATGTTGATCTACTCAACCGAGTTTGCGGCGAAAGTCGGCGAGATCAAGGCGGCCGGCATTCCCGTTTTGCGCTGCTACCGCCTGGGTGAGGGGAGTGCAGAGGATGATCCGGACTTTGCCGATTATGTTGAAGATTCTGAAATCAGCGAACCGCTGAAAAGTCCGGGAACCGATCTGTCCGATCCGCTGTTTATCATGTACACGTCCGGCACGACGGGCGATCCCAAGGGAGCGGTTCTGACTCATCAGAACATTCTGTTCGGCGCGATTCATTCGCTTCTGGGATACGGCGTTGACCGGTCGTACAAATCACTGGTTGTTGCGCCCCTGTTTCATATCGGCGCGCTCGCGGCTTCCGTGACGCCGATCATTTACGCCGGCGGCAGCATTATGATCAGCAGTTTTTATAATGCCTCGGAAATACTCAAAACCATCTGCCGGGAAAAAATCAATTATATGTTTGCCGTGCCGGTCATGTACCAGATGATAGCGGATGCGCCGGAATGGCGTGATGCGGACCTGTCGCACGTGCATTTTTTTATTTCCGGCGGTGCGCCGATACCCCTTCCGGTCATCCGGAAATACCAGGACGAAAAGGGCGTTGGATTTGTGCAGGGCTACGCCCTTACGGAAACCGGACGGCTGACCTCGCTGGACCTGGAAGATTCGGTGCGCAAGGCAGGCTCGGTGGGTAAGGAAGTGTTTCATGTGAACCTGCGCATTGTGGACGATCAGGGCAACGATATCCATGCGACGGATCCGGGAGAAATCCTTGTTCAGGGACCGAATGTATTTTCCTGCTACTGGAACAATGAGACGGCAACAAGAGCCGTCTTCAGGGACGGCTGGTTTTGCACCGGCGACATGGGGCGACGCGACGAAGACGGTTTTGTTTATATTGTGGGGAGAAAAGTGGAGATGATCATTTCGTCCGGAGAAAATATATATCCCGTGGAGGTGGAGCGGGCGCTGCAGACGCTGCCCGGCATCAAAGAAGCCGCCGTAGTGGGAATTCCCGATCCCAAGAGAGGGGAGGTTGTCGGCGCTTTTATTATCCCGAACAGGGAAATGCAAATGTCCGAAGCGGACATCATCAATGCCCTTTCGGGGAAAATTGCCAACTTCAAAGTTCCCAAACGGATCTTTATTGTCGATGAATTTCCGCGCAATCAAAGCGGAAAGGTTTTAAAACGGATTTTGAAAAAACGCGTGGAAGGGCAATAAATGGATTTCATTCCCTACACCCAGGAGCATCGGATTTTTCGAGAGTCTTTCCGGAAATTTCTGGAAAAAGAAATTGTCCCCCACGTGGAGCAGTGGGAAGAAGACGGAATTGTTCCGCGCTGGGCCTGGAAGAAAATGGGGGATAACGGTTTTTTGAGCACGTCCGTGCCTGCCGAATACGGAGGGCAGGGTGCCGATTTTCTATACAGCGCCATTTTGATTGAGGAGATGGCCAGGGCCAATTTTTACGGACTTTCCGCCCGTCTGCACGGTGATGTGGCGGTTCCCTATCTGGTGCAGCTGGCGACCGAAGAACAGAAGCAAAAATATCTGCCGGGCTGTATCAGCGGGGATATCGTCATGGCGATTGCCATGAGCGAGCCGGCGGCCGGCAGTGACCTTGCGGGCATTAAAACCACGGCACTGGAGGATGGCGATTCCTTTATTCTCAATGGCCAGAAAACATTCATATCCAACGGCATCAATTGCGACCTGGTGATTGTGGCGGCGAAAGACCCCCGGGAAAGCAATCCGCACGCAGCCGTGGATTTGTTCCTGGTTGAAGCGGGAACGCCCGGCTTTGAAAAGGGAAAGAGACTCAATAAAATCGGCTGGCGGTCACAGGATACGGCCCAACTTTTTTTTGCCGATTGCCGGATTCCCAGGGAAAACCGTCTGGGTGGAAAAAGCACTGGATTTAAAAATCTGATGATCAATCTCCAGCAGGAACGCCTGATCTGCACCATCGGTGCGCAGACGGCTGCGGAATTCATGCTGGAAGAAACGATCCGGTATTGCAGGCAGCGCGAAGTTTTTGGGAAAAAATTGACCCAGCTGCAGAATACCCAGTTTGTCCTGGCGGAAATGGCAGCGGAAGTCACAATCGGCCGGACGTTTGTGGATAAAATGATTCTGGAGCACTGGCAGAAAAACTCTGTGTCCGTTGAAGTTTCCATGGCAAAGCTCTGGATTACGGAAATGGCATGGAGGGTTGCCGACCGCTGCCTGCAACTCTTTGGCGGCTATGGCTATTGTGAAGAGTATCCGATCGCACGCGCATGGCGGGACATCCGTGTCACGCGCATTCTGGCCGGCTCCAACGAAATCATGAGGCAGGTTATCGCCAGAGCCGTCACGAAATAACACAGAGATGAAAAAAGAGGCATTATGAAATTTTTATTAATCTATCCAAAGTGGGAAAAGCTGGACCGCCAGACGCGTTTTACGCTTCCGCCGCACGGACCGGTTGTTATGGCCGCCACGCTGCCTGCCGATGTGGATGTGAAATTCATCGATGAAAACGTTGACGCTATAAACTTTGATGAGGGCTGTGATTTTGTCGGGATATCAATCATGCTGACCGCGCAGGTCAAACGCGGCTGGGAAATCGCCGACGCGTTTCGCGTCAGAGGCATTAAAGTAATGTGCGGCGGGATCGCCACCATGCTGCATGCGAAAGAGAGTGAGCTCCATGCCGACGCCGTGTTTTTAGGAGAGGCCGAAGGCCGGATGGAACAGGTCTTTGCCGATTTCAAGGCGGGCCGGCTGCAAAAAGTTTATAACTTCATGCAGGATCAGCCGCCGATTGATAGTGTGGGCACGGCACGCCGCAGCATTTTAAACCGCGACATGTACAATTATCGCGGGGTGCAGATGGTCGATCTGGTGCACGCCTCGCGCGGTTGCCGGTTTAACTGCTATCCGTGCGCCGTCAGATTTCTGGGTGGCCGGAGTTTTCGGCCCCGTCCTTACGACAGGGTCATCGAAGAATTGTCGAGCATCGAAAATAACCGCCTGTTCATCGTTGATAATTCCCTGGCGCAGGATAAGGACTGGGAAATGGGATTGTTCAGGGAAATGATTCCACTGAAGAAGAAGTGGTGCTGCCATCCCATTGAAGACGATGAAAAGGTGCTGGATCTGGCGGCGCAGGCAGGTGCCTGGTTTGTGTATCAGGCGATTTTTGATTCATCCGATTTCATCCGAGAGCGTATCAGACGGTATCATGATTACGGCATCGGCGTGGAAGGAAGCATTCTGCTTGGCCTGGATTATCATACAGAAGACTATATAAAAAGACTGGTGGATTTTCTGCTGGAAATTGAATTGGATATGGCTGAGTTTACGGTGCTCACGCCCTTTCCGCATACCCGGACCTTTGATGATTTACATAAGGAAGGCCGGATTTTTTCCTGCGATTGGAATGACTATACCTGCGGCAAAGTCGTGTTTCAACCCAAATTAATGTCCCCTGAAAAATTACAGGAAATGTACTATTACGCCTGGGATAAATTCTACGAAGAAGAGCCGCAGAACTATAAAATGTTTAAAATGCTCAAAAGAGTGATGGATAAAGAAAGGGCGGATGGCACCTTCAAGCCGCGCGTGCGCCCGTAAAAAGCGTGTTTTCGAAAGGAGAGGTGAAAATGATAAAGAAAATTGGCAGAAAGGCCGCAGTGGTTATCGATGGCAGCCATGTCAGTTTTGAAGATATTCTTGCCGTTGCGAAAGATGGAATGCCGGTCGTGATCAGCACGTCAAAAGAATTTGTCAAACGGATGGGCCGGACACAAAAAGCGCTGATGGACGCAATACAGAACGATGTTGCGGTATACGGTGTCAATACAGGATACGGCAAATCCTGCGGCAACCGGATCAGCATGAAAATCGCCTTGAAAAACGGCGTCAATATTTTACGGTTTCACGGTTGCGGCACGGGCGAACCGATCGGCATTGAAGAGACGCGGGCCGCGATGCTTACGCGTATCATTTGCCTGGCGCGCGGATACTCCGGCGTGTCGATTGATCTGCTGAAACAAATGGCGGATTTTTTAAACGCCGGCATTACGCCCATCGTGCCCGGTGAAGGTTCTGTCGGCGCCTCGGGTGATCTGACCCCGATGTCCTATATCGGCGCGGCGCTTGCGGGAGAGCGTGACGTGTTTTATGAAGACGGCATTATCCCCGCCGCAAGAGCCATGAAGAAAGCGGGGTTGAAACCATACAAGTATCTGCCGAAAGAACCGCTTTCGATGGTGAACGGCACGACGACCATGACGGGCATTGCCGTGATTGCGGTGGAACGGGCATGGAGAATCCTCGATGCCGCGATTGCCGCCACGGCGCTCAGTGTGCATGCGATGAAGGGCAATGCCCATCATTATCATCCGGTGATTTCGGAGGCCAAGCCGTTTCCGGGCCAGGTGCATGTCGCAAAAAAGATAGCCCGTCTTCTGCTGTCCAAAGTGTCTGCCTGTCAACTGGAAGACGATTCACTGGAAACCCTGCAGGACCCCTATTCGCTGCGCTGCGCGCCGCAGGTGCTGGGGGTGCTGGCTGACGCGCTTTCCTGGATAAAAAAATGGGTGGAACTGGAAGCCAACTCGTCCAATGACAATCCGATTTTCGATCCCGCCACGGGGCAGGTTCTGATGGGCGGCAATTTCTATGGCGGCCATATCGCCTTTGCCATGGACGGGCTGAAAGCCGCGCTGGCTTCCGCAGCCGATATGTGCGACCGCCAGGTCATGCTGCTGGTCGATCCCAAACAGAATCGGGGACTGCCGGGCGATCTGGTCCGTCTCAACGGTGGACGGGAAGGTCTGTATCACGGCTTCAAGGCCATGTCGATTTCGTCATCGGCGCTGGCCGCCGAAGCGCTCAAAGGCACGATGCCGGCTGCGTCCTTCTCGCGTTCAACTGAATCGCACAACCAGGACAAGGTCAGCATGGGCACCATTGCGGCCAGAGACGCCGAAAGGGTATGTACGCTCACGGAACGGGTGGTTTCCATTCATCTGCTGGCGGCGGCGCAGGCCTGTGACATCCGTCAAAACATCCAGGCAAGGCCACTTCTGGCCGAAATGCTGCACAATATCAGGCAGGCCAGTGATCCGGTGATTGAAGACCGGCCGCTGGATGAAGACATCGAAAGAATGTGCGTAGTGATCCGATACACCGATTTTTTTCAGGGAAATCTATGAGCTCCGACAAAAAAAGTTTCGAAGTGAGAATGAGCGTGCCGTTTTTTGACCTTGATCCCATGCAGATCGTCTGGCACGGTAATTATCTCAACTATTTTGAAATCGCACGTGCGGCGCTTTTTGAGCATCATGGCGTTGATCTTTACTCCTACTATGACCGGGAAAAAATTATATTCCCCATCATCCGGACATCCACTAAACATATTTTTCCACTCAGGCACCGTGATGAAATTATCTGCAAGGCAACCCTGGTTGATGCTAATATCAAACTGGTTGTGGATTTTGAAATCCGCAAGACAGCCGACAACAGTGTTTGTGCGCGGGGGCGCACGGAACAGGTGGCAGTGAAGACTCCCGAGATGGAAACCCTGTTTTCCATTCCGCAGGACATCCGCAACCTTTTAGGATATTAAACATGGATGATCTTCTGAAGAAATCTTTTGTTGCCGGCGTGGAGCGGGTGGCGGCCTGGGCGGATCTGCTCGACGCGATCAACGTATATCCCATAGCCGACGGCGATACGGGACGAAACCTGTCTGTCAGCCTTTCTCCGCTTCGTTATGCCGGTGAACCCAATGAGAAACTTGCCCGCCGGCTCCTGATGGCGGCACGCGGCAACTCCGGCAATATCGCATCACAGTTCTTTTCGGCTTTTTATGATGTCGATTCCCCGAAGAATCTGAAGGCGGCTGTACAGGAGGGAAATGCCCGGGCCTGGAAAGCGGTCAGCGATCCCAGACTGGGGACGATGCTTTCCGTGTTTGATGCTCTCGAAGAAAATCTCAGTCAGCAGGATTTTATCCCCGATCAAACGAGCGTCGGTAAACTTGTGTCTTGCCTTGAGCAAGCTGTGTATGAAACACAGGACCTGCTGCCGAAATTGACGGAGGCGGGGGTTGTCGATGCGGGTGCCCTCGGCATGTACATTTTTTTTGAGGGATTTTTCTATACGCTGGCGGGATATGCCGGTCCCTATCGTCCGGTGACGGACGTGTTCAAAGACCGCCTGCGGATTTCTCCGGAATTTCAGGAAGCGGCGATAAACGGCTACTGTATTGACTTTGTGGTGAAAGCAGATGGGGCTCCCGATGATCTGGCGAAAATTACAGGCGGACAGGAAAACGTCGTCATGATTCAGGAAGGTGATCTTTACAAGATTCACCTGCATACCGACGACAGGGAGAAGGTTAAGGCGCAGATCAGCGCGCTGGGGTCCGTCATCAACTGGGAGGACGATAATCTCTCCGAGCAGATTCGGGAATTCAGGAATGCGCCCGCTGATTCCGTGCTGCACATCATGACGGATGCCGCCGGTTCTCTCACCCGTGAAGACGCAAGAAAATATGGGTTCACTCTTTTGAACAGTTATCTGACTGTCGGCGATAAATCGCGGCCCGAAACCTGTTTCCCCCCGGGAGAACTCTACGGCGCCATGGAATCGGGGATTAAGGTCTCCACGTCTCAAGCGTCTGTATTTGAGCGGCATCAGTCCTACGCCAGTGCCATGGCCCGGTTTGAAAAAGTATTGTATTTGTGCGTCGGTTCCGCATTCACGGGAAATTACAGCGTGGCGATGGAATGGAAAAAGGAGAATGATCCGGACAATCGCCTGATGGTTGTCGATACGGGCGCGGCGTGCGGCAGGCTGGGTGCGATCGTTCTGTCGACACAGTTGTACTTCAGGCACACCGGTGATGCGGAAAAAACATTTGCCTTCGCAAAAGAAGTGTCTGCAACATGCGAAGAGTATCTTTTCCTGGAAAAGCTTCAGTATCTGGCGGCGGGTGGGAGGCTATCCAAAACCGGCGCTTTCTTTGGCGATGTTTTGAAAAAGAAACCCGTCATTTCACCACAGCCGGAAGGCGCGAAAAAAGTTGCGTTTGTCAGAAACCGCAATGAACAGATTGACCTCGCGCTGGAGAAAATGGAGGCTTCATTGAACAGGGACTCCCGCGCGCTGATCCTGCTGGAATATTCAGACAATGCCGGACAGGTGGCCGAATTTCGGGAAAAAGTTCAGAATCTCTATCCGCTGGCGGCCGTCATCCTGCAGCCTTTGTCGCTCACGTCCGGTGCGCACATGGGACCGGGGACATGGGGCGTGGCGTTTTTGAAAACAGGTTAACCATGAACAGGAAAGCCGGCAAGACCAGTAAGAACACGAAGAACTCTAAAAACAGCAGGAACCGTTTTGCTGTCATCATCCCGGTCTATAACCATGCGGCAACCGTGGTGCAGGTTGTCAGGCAGGCTCAGGATCTGGGGTATCCTGTATTTGTAGTGGATGACGGATCAACCGATGAAACTCCCCAGCGCCTTGCGGAAATGAAAAGCATCACTGTTTTGCATCATTCGAAAAACGAAGGCAAAGGCGCGGCGATTTTAACCGGCTTCATGGCGGCTTCCCATGTGGCCGATTTTGCGATTACCATTGATGCGGATGGACAGCATTATCCCGAAGATATCTTGAGATTGATCAGCGCTATTCCAGCAAAAAAACGTCCTATCGTGATTGGAACACGCGAAGGCATGACCGCGCTGCAGGAAGATCATGTGCCGTGGACAAGCCGTTTCGGCCGGAAGTTTTCCAACTTCTGGGTCAGGATGTCCGGTGGTCCAAGGCTTTCGGATTCTCAAAGCGGGATGAGAATTTATCCGCTGCCGGAATCCATGAGCCTCGACGTGCGTGCACGGCGTTTTCAATTTGAGGTGGAAATCCTTGTCCTGGCGCACAGAAGGGGCATCCCGATCATCGAAGAGCCGATCCGCGTGTTTTACGGTCCGGATGGATCAAGAGTTTCCCATTTCCGCCCTTTCATTGATTTTCTACGAAATTCAAAAACATTTAGCCGCCTGATTTTTACCCGTATATTCTCACGGCACTGATTTTACGGCCGGTGCTTCAGAAGCACGGGAACCCTTCTGGCGGGTTTCTACTTGCCAGTGCCCTGGAAATATGTTTAAAAATCAACAAAGAATAAAATAATCAATCGATATTCTAAAGGGTTTCATGTCGCCGCAAAAATACTCCATAAAATGGTCAATCGTCATTATTACGGCTCTGGTTGTTGGACTGTTGTTTTTCTGGGAAACCAATCATTTAAAAATAGAAACCGATATTCTGGAATCAATGCCTCAGAATGATCCGGTGCTGAATTCCGCGCGCCAGGTGATCAGTCATTTACCCATTCAGGACAAGATTTTTATTGATCTGGAGCAGGCATCCGATAATCGGGATAAGCTGGTCAGAGCCGCATCTGTCGTTACGGATAAATTGAATAAGAGTGGTTTGTTTACCAAAGTCGGCATCAGTGATGCGGCAAATAATTTCCCGGAACTCATCGCGCATGTCCACAATAATCTGCCGTCGCTTTTGAGTGCGGCCGACCTGGAGCAAAAAATTCAACCGCTGCTGGCGCCTGACAAAATTCGGGCGGCGATGGCACAAAACCGGCAGAGCCTGGAACAGTTGGAGGGAATTGGCCGCAGTGAAATGATCGCTAAAGATCCCCTGGGTTTCTCCGGCGTTATTCTGGGGCAGATGTCATCACTGCTGCCGGCCAATAAAGCTCAGTTTTATTCCGGGCAGCTGCTTTCCGCGGACGGCAGACACGTACTGATTGTTGCCCGTATATCCGGATCGGGAACGGATACAGTAAAAGCCGCTCAAATTGATAAACTTTTGGATGCTTGTCGGCAGGCACTGAAAGCCAATACGGATTTAAAAGATCAATATACCCTGACATCTGTTGGCGCTTACCGTGCCGCGCTGGACAACGAAACCGTCGCCAAACGTGATATGCAGTTGGCGATCAGTCTGACGACCCTTGGAATCGTGCTCCTGCTTCTTTTCGTTTTTCCCCGTCCCCTTATCGGGCTTCTGGCGCTGTTGCCGTCAACCGTGGGAGCGATTGCCGCTCTGTTTGTCTGCTCTTTTTTATTCAAATCCATGTCGATGCTGGCGGTGGGGTTTGGCGGCGCAATCATGGCCTTCACGGTTGATCTGGGAATCGCCTATCTCCTTTTTCTGGATCAGCCCTATACCACCTATGGCAAGCAGGTAGCCCGGGAGGTTTGGACGTCGGAATTGATAGCGGTATTGACCACCGTCGGCGCCTTTCTGTTGCTGTTGATCAGCGATTTTAAAATTCTGGCTGAGATCGGTGTTTTTTCCGCTCTGGGCGTGGCCTTTGCTCTCATTTTCGTCCATTTCGTTTTTCCCAAAGTGTTTCCATCCCTGCCGCCTTCCAAGCGGTTGACCAACCGGTTTCTGATGGAAGCTGTCATAAAAATAGCTGCACCGGCAAAATGGAAATTAATTGCCGCAATTGTTTTTGGTTTGATTATGCTGGTTTTTGCCAGGCCCGTTTTTAACGTCGATTTGCAGACCATGAATTCCATAAGCCCCGATACGATCACGTCCGAACAAAAATTACAGGAGACCTGGGGGAATCTTTCCGGCAAATGCTACGTTTTGCTGGAAGGGTCAAGTGTTGGAGAATTACAGAAAAAAAATGAACAATTGATGACGATCCTGGCTGCTGATGTGCAGAGAGATAAATTTGCCCCGGTATTTCTACCTTCTGTTTTGTTTCCGCCTGCGCCGTCAGCTCAAAGTAATTTTGAAGCCTGGCGCAGTTTCTGGAATGAAGATCGCATGAAGGCACTGAAACATGATCTGGATGCAGTGGCGCGGGAAAATGGTTTTGCGCCAAGCGCTTTTGAGCCTTTCTGGAAAATCATTCATCAGAACTCTCCGGGAACTTTCGAGATACCCGAGAAGCATTTTGAGATGCTGGGTATCGCCAAAACATCTGAGGGATATACGCAGCTAAGCCTGCTTGCCGCCGGAAAAAATTACAATGCTGAAGATTTCTTTGGCAGACTCTCCGCCACAGGCCTTGCCAAATTGTTTGACGCGGATTTGTTTAATAAGAGATTGGCGGAATTCCTGAAAAAGATTTTTCTCGAAATAGCTCTCATTGTCAGCATTGGCCTGGTGCTGATAACGTTTCTATTTTTTCTGGACTGGCGGTTATCGCTTGCGGCGCTTGCTCCCATTGTCTTTGCACTGGTCGCAACGCTTGGTACGTTGAAGCTTATCGGCCACCCCCTGGATATTCCCGGTATTATGCTCTGGATTGTGATTATGGGCATGGGGGATGATTATTCGGTCTATTATGTCTGCCATTACCAACGCTACATTGACGAAAAACATCCGGCCATGCACACCATCAAGCTGGCGATATTTCTGGCGGCTTTTACCACCTTAATCGGGTTTGGTGTGTTGATGTTTGCCAGCCACACGCTTTTAAAGAGCATTGGAATTGTTTCTTTTTTAGGTGTCGGCTATTCTCTGATCGGAGCCTATTTTATTTTGCCGGTTTTGATGGAGAAAATATTTGCTCCTGTGCAATATCCTGCTGGCGTATTCGTGATTGGTTCTAAAGAACATCTGCGCCGGACGATGTTGCGCTACCGGCATTTGCCGGGTTATCCGCGGATTTTTGCCTGGTTTAAAATGATGATGGACCCGATGTTTGGCGAGCTTCATCAGTATGTGAAAAATCCGCGTCGGATCATCGATATCGGTTGCGGCTATGGTATTCCGGCCACCTGGCTGCTGGAAATTTATCCGCAGGCCAGGGTGTTTGGTCTGGAACCGGATGAAGAAAGAGTGCTGATTGCCAACCGTGCTATCGGGCAGCGCGGGTTTGTGCAGGCAGGCTTGGCGCCGGACCTGCCTTCCGTGGACGGCAGCGTCGATTATGTTACCATGCTGGATATGCTTCATTACATTAATGATAAAGAATTGCTTTTAGTTTTAAGGCGGATCTATGAGAAACTGGAAGCGGGTGGAACGCTCCTGATTCGCGCAACTGTTCCATCGGATCAAAAAGTTCCCTGGAAGCGCTGGATCGAAATGACACGTCTAAAACTCACAAACACAAAATACGTCTTCCGTCAGGAGAAAGAAATTGCCGGGCTTATGTCCGAAGCCGGATTTGTGGCTGATATTCAGGCTTCCACAGCCCGAGGCATAGAAGAGAAATGGTTTGTGGGAAAAAAGCATTAACGCCTTTTAATCATTGAATCTATTTATCCAAAAACCAGTTTGAGGATTGAACTTTTGTTTTGCCGCCTAATTCCCAGAGCAATCTTATCCCCAGTTTTTCACATACTTCCTGCTCTTTACCCGGTGTTGTAATAGGGTTTCTGTCGCCGCCATTGCCAAAATAGATCCAATCATATTGCTTTTTATACTTGCTGTGTGCGCTTTTAATGCCGTCACAGGCCGTGTCATCGTCATCATTCATCGGTAATACGTCGATGACATACTTCATGTTGCCTATGATGGTTGCCCGTTCTATCCAGAACATGAAAGGTTTCCCTTTTTTCCGGGTCAGCCAGTCATCGCTGTTCAGGCAAATAACAATTTCCCCGATTAAGGATGCGGCCTCAAGCATATATACATGACCCATGTGAATGGGGTCAAACCCACCTGATAAAATTACTAAATTCTTCACCCGATTCCACCTTTCAACGCATCATTGTGTAAAACTAAGTATAGAAAACGAGAACATGTGTGTCAAGGTAATCTTGTCCGCTATCATTTTTTTACCAGGGATGATGGTTTGCGCCTTGCAAGATCCATATCACACAGATAACCGGCTTCAAATGGAGGACTCAGTGATCCAGGGTTCAGGTCGCATTTTCGGGCGGCATCGGAGTGGGGTCGATGTCTTCATAGGCCTCGGGGATAAATCGTGGTGTACAGATGGCCAGAATGAAAAGGTCCGTGCTGCTCACATTTGTGATGCGCTGGCGACAGTCGGGTGGAATGAGCACCACGTCGCCAGGGCCGACGAACTGCGGGGGGAGATTGCCAACTTCCACCTTTCCTTCGCCGGAAAGTATTACGTATCGTTCCGTCCTTCCTGTGACGCGGTGCCATCTTGTAGTTTTCCCCGGCTCGACACGAGCCCGCGCAATAGAGGCTTCCGGATCTGCATCGATATTTGAAAGCTCGTTGATGAAGCAACCTTCAGGCGTATACAATTCGGCGCCTGGATCCATGATTCGTACTTCTTCCTTCATGTTGCCTCCTTTGTG
>JBDKUG010000329.1:0-1787 GCA_039679815.1 Smithella sp. | reverse complement strand
CCCGAATGAAATCATGATAGTCAATAAGCAGTTCCTCGAGGCTGGCCCTTGCAACACCAATAAGTTTTATTTCAGTTTCTTTTGAAATGCCTGATGCCATGCATCCTTCGGCAATGTTTTGTTTGCCGCTTCTGGCGGCCTGTACCATCTGGTCGTGTGTACGGGAACGAATATTTATATATTTATCGCAAAAATGTACGGTGGCATCGTACACTATCTCAGCCATTTGATACGACATTAGTTTTTGGTAGCCGCCATGCGGCGGAATAAAGCCGGTAGGTTTTTCATTATCCATTTATACTACTATTTTTTATTTTCCACAATCGCTATCTCCTCCTCCGTCAGTTCATATAATTGATATACCAACCTATCAATTTCCTTTTCCCATGTGCTGGTATCTGCCTGCGGGTTATCCTTTTTCGCAGCAAGGATTGTATCTACAAGAGACTCGATTTGAGAAACAATTGGCTCGGTGGCAGGGGTGATGGGTGGAATGGGAAGATTTTCCAAAAATGCTTTTTTATATCTATATCCTTCTTTACCTAAACCACCACCTGAATAATAAATTCTAAAAAAATAATTAACTGGGTTGGAATTTAATAAACCACAAATATATTTAATGTTTTCACCAGTCATTAAAAAACTAGTCGCTTCTATATAAAATTTGTCAGTATCATAATAAAATTGCGGACTTCTAACAATTTCAGAATACACCACCTTCTCCTTCTCAAATTCGGGGTAGTAGGCACAAGCACGTAATTCCCACCAATAATCGCCCTGATCATCACGCTTTTTTGCTTTTGTTTCAAATTGCTTTAAATGATTCATTAAAGATGGAAATTGCTCATAAATAAATTTTTCTGGATTTTGTTTGTTTCTATTTTCGTTTGTCCAGCCAGCCGGAATTATTATCACCCACAAGCCTGCCCACTCGTAGTGGTATCGTTTTATATCCCGCCCACGCAGGATGGGCTTGATAATTGCTTCTGTGCGGCGTCGCTCATCTTCATCTTTACAATTGTCTAAAATCTCCTTACGCCTGGCATCATTAATGATGAAGGCTTCGTTGAGCCCGGTTAATATTCCTCGATAAATATTTACATCCCATTCTTTGAGAGGTTTGCCGATTCGCTCGATTTTTTCTTTTAGCCGTTGCTCTGCATCACTTCCTATAAACCATGCGTCGCCGGAAAGATTTTGCAGTATAACGCCGTTTTGTTCAAGCAGCGTTGAAAAGTCAATATTGTTTTTTTTCTTTTCGTTTATGGTAACGGCATGCAGCCAATGCTGGTTTTTTGCTTTTTGTATAATCAGGATATTCGTATCAACGGTGGCATTCTCGAATACGCCTGGTCCAAGGTCTATGAGTATTTTTGGATTATAACTGTTAAAAAATTGTCTGAGTTTTTCACCATAGCCGGCACGCATCCATTTGTTCGAAGTGATAAGGGAAAGATGTCCACCATCGCAAAGAAGGGTTATCCCTTTTTCATAGAACAGGCAGTAAATATCACCGGTACGGTCGAATGTTTTAAGGTTTTGATTCTTGTAAAGGTCGGCATATTTGCGTTTCGCATCAAATGCCTTTTGAAGTTGGATATACGGCGGGTTACCAATCACAATGTCGAAGCCGGTTTCCACATATATCGGAGCGAACGCTTTTTCTGATGGAGTAAGAGCATCTTTCACAAGAGAAAAATCTATAGAGGGAAGTTCGTGTTTTATGTGGTTATGTTCAATATAGGTTATAGCATTTGCAAAATGCAGGTCATTGTCAATGAAAGTAT
>JBDKUG010000057.1:0-13866 GCA_039679815.1 Smithella sp. | reverse complement strand
AGGAGGGAGCAGACATCGTCATCATGGTTCATCCCGATTATCAATACACACCGATGCTGATCCCCGCCATGGCCTCCATGATCGGGAACGGACTTTATCACTGTGTTCTCGGGTCGAGAATTCTGGGCGGGCATGCGGTAAGAAGCGGGATGCCGTTCTGGAAATATATTTCCAACCGTTTTCTGACCCTCGTTGAAAATGTGATGCTGGGTGCAAAGCTGTCAGAATATCATACTGGGTATCGCGCTTTTTCCCGTGAACTGATTGAAAAATTACCCCTGGCTTCCAATTCAGACGATTTTGTTTTCGACAATCAGATGCTCGCCCAGGTTATCTGGTATGGATATACCATTGCAGAAGTCAGTTGTCCGACAAAGTACTTTGCAGAGGCGTCTTCCATCAATTTCCGACGGAGCGTGGAGTACGGGCTGGGATGTCTCAAAACGGCACTGAAATATCGTATGTCCAAAACCGGATTTCTAAGAACACCGCTGTTTCCGGAGAGACATTCATGACATCCGTAAACGTAAACCGTTTCCAGGATTTTTTCGAGAACGACAGATATGTTACCTTAAAAAATTACCTGTACAATTATCTTTTACGAAAACGTGCCGTTGAAAAAGTTATGCGTTCCGAGAAAAAAGAAATCGTTCTGGAAATCGGCAGCGGTATTTCTCCCGTGCTGACATCATGGGAGAATGTCGTCTATACAGACCTGTCTGCTTCAGCGCTCGACATGCTTAAGAAGATACATGGAAAGGGGCAATATGTGGTTGCCGATGCCATGAAGCTGCCCTTTGATGATCGTTGTTTTTCGCATGTAATTTCCTCCGAGGTTTTCGAGCACCTTGAAGATGACAGAAAAGCTCTTATGGAAATCGCCAGAGTGATCAAGCCGGACGGTACACTGATTGTAACGTTTCCCCACCGTCATTTTTATTTCTCCCACGATGACCGTTACGTCAATCATTATCGCCGCTATGAACTCTCCGAAATGATATCCCTTCTGGATGAGGCCGGATTTCGCACCGAGTACGTCAGAAAAGTGCTTGGACCCTTGGAAAAAATAACCATGATGGTTGTTACAATTTGCGCGTCCTGTCTTGACCGTTGGAAAGGCAAGGGCGATGTTAAAGAAAAACAAAAAAATCCAGACGGTGTAGTCGTTAAACTTTTTCAATTGGTCAATAAATTATATGCAGGCATTGCCTGGCTTGACGCGTTCATCATGCCTCGAGCTTTATCAGCGGTTTTGCTGATTAAGGCAAAGAAAAAACAATCATCATGAGTGACGATTATGTGATGCTTCTCATGGTTGCCAGATATTGCCGGCAAAGATAGCGGTAGGCTTCGATGCCGTCTTTGGCCGCCAGCCTGTCTTTTTCAGTAACGTCGCGGGTGATTTTGGCCGGATTACCCGCCACAACCTTGCCGTCGGGAATGTGCATACCTCTGGGGACCAGCGAGCCTGCCGAGACAAAAACATCTTCTTCGCAAATCACGTTGAAAAGCACAATGGCGCCGATGCCGATCATGCAGCGGTCCTTGATATGAACATCGTGAAGGATCACTCCGTGGGCGACGGTAACGTCATTTTCGACAATGGACTGAGAACCGGGATAAACGTGGATAACCGCATTGTCCTGGACGCTGGAACGGTCGCCAATGATGACCGGGCCAAAATCTGCGCGGATGGATACACCCGGGGCGATCAGACATTCATGGCCTATGCGGACATCGCCAATCAAAACAGCTTTCGGATGAACGAAAGAATCGGATGGGATCTGCGGTTTTTTGCCTTCGAATTCATATAAAGCCATTAATCTGTACCTGCTCAAGTGATGGAAATATTAACCGAGCCGCCCCGGCCAAAGATGTCATGCAGATGGACATAGCCGATGAGTTTCTTCTTTGCGTTCACCACGGCCAGAGCGGTGATTTCGATTTTTTGCATGAACTCGACCGTTTCCGCCAGCGATGCATTTTCACCTATGGTTTTGGGGTTGGCTGTCATAATATCGTTGATGGCAAGACCTTCAAAGGATAAGCCTTTGCTGATCAGCCGGCGTAAGTCACCGTCTGTCAGAATGCCCAGCAGATGATTTTTTTTATCCGTTACCAGCACAAATCCGACGTTCATGCGGTCAATGACCTCGATGGCCTTCAGGGCGGGTGTTCCTGCCTGGACCAGCGGGATTCTGTCGCCTATAACCATGACATCCCGAACCGTTGCCCGAAGCCTTTCTCCCAGGGAGCCGCCCGGATGAAATTTGTAAAAGTCTTTTTCGCGGAATTTACGTTTGTCAATAAGAGCGATGGCCAGGGCGTCTCCCATGGCCAGTGCCGCGGTGGAGCTGGATGTCGGCGCAAGACCGAAAGGACAGGCTTCTTTTTCCACGGAAACATCAATGACCATGTCGCTGTTTTTGGCAAGTGTCGAAGTAAGCACACCGGTAAAGCAAATGATCGGCGCGCCAATGTGCTTTACAGAACTGATGATGGGCATCAACTCGTGGGTTTCACCGCTGTTGGAGATAGCCAGCAGGATATCTTCCTTTGTCACAATACCCAGATCACCGTGAATGCCTTCCACCGGGTGCAGAAAGAGCGCCTGCGTTCCCGTGCTGGTCAGGGTGGCGACGATTTTCCGCCCGATTAATCCGGATTTTCCGATCCCCGTGATAATCACCCGTCCTTTGCACTGGTAAATCATGTTGACCGCGCGGGAAAAATTCCGGTCGATTTTATCCACCAGGTTTAAAATGCTTTGCGCTTCAATTTTCAAAACTTCCTTGGCGCGCTCAATAGACGCTCGATGATTGCTCATTTTTTATCCTGCACCTTATCAGCTTTCTTTAAATTCTGAAACACCGTGCGGAAAAACTACCAAAAAACGCCGGACAAAACAAGAATCAATTGATGTTTTCTGTTTGACAGATTCAACAAAATAAATAATGGTTTCGCACGCGATATTCTGCTAAAGAACAACCATGTTCAGACCGAAAAAGAGAGAATCATGAAAGCTGTTTTCATATCCGATGCCCATTTGAAACACTCTGCCGACGAGCGATATGTCCGGTTTATGCAGTTTATTGAGGATCTCAGGGAAGGGAAGATCCGGTCGCTGGTTGAAGCCCGGGAACTGGGACGGGAAAAAACACCGATTGACCACCTCTATATTGTCGGTGATTTTTTTGATTTCTGGTTTTGCCGGAGCGATCATATACATCCTGAATTCCGCTTGGTTATCAGTAGACTGTTGGATTTGCAGAAAACCGGTGTCCGCATCCATATGTGCGAAGGAAATCATGATTTTTTCATGAAGGAATATTTTCAGGATATACTGGGCATGGAAGTATTCGAGGAATGGGCAACTGTCGAAATGGACAGGCTTCGGATGCTCGTTGCTCATGGTGATACAGCGGACCATTCCGACCGCGTGTATATGATGTTCCGCAAAATTCTGCGCAGCCGCGCATTCTATCATGTCCAGCGTTTTATTCCTGCTTCGCTGCTGTGGACAATTGCTGCCGGGACATCCAATGTGAGCAAGCAGGTGAATGATGATAACAATGATTATCTGGTCGAAAAGATGCTTTCCCTGGCGACGGTGAAATTGCGTGAGAATTATGATGCAGTGATCCTGGGGCATTGTCATAAACCGGTCCTGCGTTATTTCGAGGTGGAGGGAAGAAAAAAGACATTTGTCACTCTGGGCGACTGGATCAAACACTACTCATTTCTGTACTATGAAAGCAGAAAATTCTTTTTAAGCTATTACCAGCCTCCCTGCTGATTGTCTGACGCTTTTTGATGAAAAACTGGACATCTTTTCAGCTTTATGCTAGAAAACCGCACTTTTTGTAAAAAACGAGCCATTTGATGCTTTTCGGGAGTTTTTCTGAGGCGTTTCCCGATATGCCGCAAAACGGATAACCAGGAACCAGACATCATAAAAAGAGGGGAATCATGAATTTTGGTGGCATATATCCCGAGTGTTCACTGCGCGACGCTCAATTTGTGGTCATTCCGGTGCCCTACGATCTGACCTCTACGTATCAGCCGGGCAGCCGGCGCGGACCGGCAGCCATTATCGAAGCTTCGACCAACATGGAGCTTTATGATGAAGAACTGAAAAAAGACACTTATCTGGCGGGGATTCACACTGCGTCGCCGGTGGAAGTCGACGCGCGAGGCCCCAGGTACATGGTTTCCGCTGTAAGAAAAAAAATCGGCCGGTTTGTCAATGCCGGAAAGATACCGGTCATGCTGGGCGGTGAGCACAGTATTTCCCTGGGTGCTGTTCAGGCTGTTGCCTCAAAATACCCGGAACTGACCGTTCTCCAGCTGGACGCACACGCGGATTTGCGGGACAGTTATCAGGGGACTCCTTATAATCATGCCTGTGTGGCCAGACAGATTGTTGATTGCTGTTCGCTGGTTCAGGTGGGCATCCGCAGCATGAGCAGGGAAGAAGGCGACTATCTGCCGAAAAGCCGTGTCAAATCCTATTCGGCAGATCATGTGTTTGATCATAAAAACTGGGCACAGACCGTCTGTAAGGATTTGCGTGGTGATGTTTACATCTCGATTGATCTGGATGTTTTCGATCCGTCCATCATGCCCGCGACCGGAACACCTGAACCGGGCGGCCTTTACTGGAGAGATGTTCTGAGTCTGTTGCGCCTGGTTGCCGGTAAATGCAATATCCGTGGATTTGATGTGGTTGAGTTGGCGCCGCTGCCCGGCCTTGTGGCGCCGGATTTCATGGCAGCCAAACTGATCTATCGATTAATGGGTTATATGACAAAATAAGCGCTGAATGGAGATAACAAATTGAATCCGAATGTTCCCAAAAAAATTTTTTTAACCAAGGGTGTGGGCACGCATAAGGAAGAGTTGCATTCGTTTGAACTGGCCCTGCGTGACGCCGGTATCGAAAAGTGCAATTTGGTCCAGGTATCCAGTATCTTCCCGCCGGGCTGTAAATTAATTTCCAAAACGCAGGGACTGAAAGAATTGCAGACAGGCGCCATCACGTTTTGCGTGATGAGCCGATGCTGCAGCAACGAACCGCGCCGTCTGCTGGCTTCGTCGGTCGGATTGGCTATTCCCGCCGATAAAAAAGCCTACGGTTATATCAGTGAACATCATGCTTTTGGAAGGACGGAAAAAGAAACCGGTGATTATTCGGAAGATCTGGCCGCCGCCATGCTGGCTTCGACTCTGGGCATTGATTTTGATATTGATGAAAGCTGGGACGAGAAAAAGGAAATATTCAAAATCAGCGGCAAAATCGTCAGCACGCGCAACATTACGCAGTCTACCATCGTCAAGAACAACTGGTACACGACTGTTGTCGCAGCCGCGGTTTTCATTTTCTAAACCGAGATTCATAACGGCGTTCAATTATCACCTTGACAAACACAGGTAATAATGATCTATAGGTTTTCTTTTTAGACAGCAACCTGACGCGGGGTGGAGCAGCTTGGTAGCTCGTTGGGCTCATAACCCAAAGGTCGTAGGTTCAAATCCTACCCCCGCTACCAAATAATTACAAGGGGTTAGCAAAATCTGCTAATCCCTTTTCTGTATTTTGAGGGGTTTTTCTAATGGTTTTCTAACGGAATGAAAAGATTCCTGAAAAAGGTTGACCTGTCTCCTGTCAAAATTTTTTATCATTTCAGATTATTTTCTTGCTCTATTCATTTGTCTTAATCTATGTCAGAAAGTAACAAATAATATTGTTAACCAATGTGTATTCTTCGCCGGAGTATATAAGCTTTTTCAAGGCTGGAGGCTGAACGATGATTTGTCCCAAATGCGGAACAAACCAGGAAGACGATAAGCTTGAATGCATTCACTGCGGTGTCATTATTGCCAAGCTGACCCCTGAAGACTTCAGTCCATCAAAATACCGTCAGGGCACTTCAGCATTATCTGCCCAAAAAGCAAAGCTGCCGCTATCAATGATTATAATCATTATGCTGCTGCTCGTTTGCGTCGGTTATTGCATGTATAGCAAGCTGGAGCAGAAACGGATTGACAAGATCGGGCCTGTGGCAGAGCAGCCGATACAGGAAATCACTGATGCAACTACGATACAAAGGCCGGGCTTTGAAATTCAACCTCTTGCACATTATAAGATTCGTGCGAAGGTGCTGTCCGTCGAACGTTACCGCAGCGGGCACTGGGCAGAGCTCTCTCCTGTGGATTTTGCACTGGGCTGGGGGCCGATGTCTGACAATGCCATAACGGAAAAACTTAATATCAATCAAAGCAATCGCTGGTATCATTACAGTTGGAGGGATGCTCCGCCAATCGATCCTGCACTCATTGTGCGCAATTCAGCCAATACGCATCTTGCTCCGGCGGATGACAGTATCAGATCAAGTCTGTTCAAGGTGCGCAAAGGTGAAATTGTCAGGCTTGAGGGCTATCTTATCAATGTCAAGGCTTCCGACGGAGGGAGCTGGCGTTCATCACTCACCCGGGAAGACAGTGGCGCCAACTCGTGTGAACTAATGTGGGTGACAGGGGTTGAGATTGAATAATAATAATTCTGACAACTGCACTATATAAATAGTCAGGAAAGTGATATAATTAAACAGGTTTGATTGATTTAAAGAAGGAGGAAAAAATGAGGAAGGTCTTATTCATTACTCTGAGTGTTTTTCTTGCTTTTATAAGCTTTGCCCAGGCGGGGGAAATTTATAAGTGCGTTGATCGTCATGGCAATCAGTTCATCACTTCTTCCCCCCAAACGGGCATGAAATGTGAGGTGGGGGAGAGCTTTAATGAATCCGTAAATGATGCGGCGACAGATGAAGAAAAAAAGGCAGTCACCAAGGACGATAAGGCATCTGTAACAGCGGAAAAAGAACGTCTGGCACGAATCAATAAATGCTATAGTTGCTGCGGTGAAAAACAACAGCCATGCTATAATTATACGGCGGATAACAGACTTTGTGCCGCGGAATTTGCAAACTGCAATGCCATGTGCAAAGCGGAAGGTGCTTCCTCTTCAGCATGGAGTGAGTGCTGGTCGGAGTCTGGCAAATAAATGAAAATTTAATGATTGTAGTGCAGCAGGATTCGGCATTGTCCATTCTTAACATGTGATTCCACCCTGTCAGCGTTTTCATGAATAAGAAACAGTGAAAGTTTGGCAAGGCCTTCGGGAGATACCATGATTTCTTCTTCCGAGGGTTTGATGTCCGGAATGACCATCCGCATCCCCAGGTAGGTTATTTCAACATCCAGGTTGAATTCGTCGAACGAAACGGCAACCTGCAGCGGACCATCGGCAGCCGATTTTACTTCGGCAGCCTCGAATGTTTCGTTAATGGCGGCGGCGGCGCGGTCGATCACGTCTGGCATGGCGCCCCACAGGCCGCCCTGCTTATGCATGAAATCAAATATTTTTTCCGATGAGTCAACGCCGGGAACAAGCGCAAGATAAGCGGTTTTAGCGATTCCGATTCTCATGAACATGTTCAGGATGATTGCGCACAGAGTAGCGACGGAGAGGGAAGACTGGAAGAACGGTTTGATCACTCCGGGCAGACCGTTAAAGATTCCGGGGATCAGGTCTACGCTCAGTCCAAAGATGATGGACATGCCGATGACGAAGGTTTTTCTGGAGTCGATCATGCGCGAGAGCATGATCTGAATCCCGGCAAGCACCATGAAACTGACGGCGAAGATCAGGCTGGCGCCCATAACCGGCGTTGGCATGATGACGAAAACTGCCGCAATCTTCGGCATGAAGGCAAGCGCAATCAGGATGCCCCCCGTTGCATAGGCGATGGTCCGGCTCGTGGCTCCCGTAGCAATGGAAAGGCCGATATTGCTGGATGATGGAGACTGGCCAAGTGCGCCTGCCAGTCCCGACATCAGGTTGCCGGATGCGCACGCGAGGATGCCCTTGCTGATGGATTTCATGTCGGGGCGTTTTCAGGCCGCGTCGTTTATTTTCTGACAGGTGGTGAGATCTCCCATCGTTTTCAGGGCGGAAGAGAGGGCTGCCACGACGAAGGGAATAATAAGAGCCGTGCTGAAGGACAGACCGTATGAACCGGGCGCGGGTAAAGAAAACCACGCAGATTCCTTGAAGTGACTGAACTGTTCCGATCCGATAATACCCAGAAAAAAAGAAAGCGTGTAGCCGATAAGCATGCCGATGAGCACCGAGAAGAGGCGGATTTTTCCTTTCCCCCAGACCGTCAGGCCGATCATGGCCGCAAGCGTCACCAGGGCAACGGCTGATTCTATCGAATCAGGGGTTAAATGGGTCGCGTCCATGCCAACGAATTTTTTCATGGAAAAGGGGATCACCTCGATGCCTACCATAGTCACGATGGTTCCGGTTACTTCGGCGGGAAAAAAGGCGCGCATTCTGACGGCCACGCGGGAGAAAAATGCTTCAAACAGGCCGGCGACAAAAGTCATGCCGAAAATAAGCGGAAGCCCGCCGGCCTTGCCTGCCATGATGGAAGCGGAGAGAAAGGCCGGGCCGTTGAGAAGAGGGCACAGATACCCGGAGCCGACGGGGCCTTTATTCAGTCCCTGAAGGATCGTTGCGATGCCTGTGACGAGCATGGCCATGGAAATGAGATGCCGCGCATCATTTTCGGTGCCGCCAATGCTGTCAATAATCAATACGGGAAAAACAAACGCGATGGCAAGCAGAAAAATATGTTGAAAACCAAGCAGGATAAGAGCGCCGATTTTCGGGCTTTCATCAACGTCATAGATCAGGTTTGCCGGTTTTGTGCGTGACGTCATAGATGTATCAACCTTGTTCCCTGTTGTTTATCTTTCTCCGGCCCGGGCGATAACCTTTTCCGATTTCCTGCGAGGAAATTTTATGTAAGGACTCACCCTGGAGTTGATATTCTTACCGGTGCCATCGTAGTTGAGGGTGACAACGGGAACTCCCGTGTATTCCTCAATGCGTGAGGCCATCGCTTCGGTGACCAGGCCGGCGCAGCAGAAGGCCGGATTCGTCTGCACAAAAAGCGAGATGTCAGGATAATGCTGCATCAGCGCAGCAATCTTGAGCAGGTTGTCGGCCGATTCTCCGTAATGCTGGACGGTGATGTCAAAGTGTTCGTAGATTTTTTTATAGTCGATGTCGCTATCCATGGCCGGTTCGTTGAGCAGCTCATTAAACATTTTATAATAGCTTTTCTCCAGCTGGTTGACCAGAGTGATGAGCGTTTTGGTGACCAGGACGTCCATGAAATCACCTTCCAGAAACCACCGCCGCATGTAAGGACTGGCGACGAGTTTGACAAACTCATTAAATGGTGTCGTGATGACTTCACCGCCGTACTGTTCGATGCAGTGAATCAGATCCTGATTGAAGACATCATTATCTCGTGCGTACATGTCGCCGAAAATGGCGACCTTCGGACGCTGGCCGGGGATCGTTTCTATCTTTTTGAACAGGCTGATGACACGCGCAAGGTCGTCATCCTTGCTCCTGCCTCCGAGAAGGGTATTGTAGAGAATATTGATTGACTGGACAATTACTTTATCCGTCATTCCTTTTTCTTTTTCATAGGGTCTGATCCTGCAGCCGATCTTGCGCAGCATGCCGCCGAACATATGCGCGAAGTAGGCCTCAATGGAGGCCTGCATGGATATATCCCCCAGAGATATTTTTCCGACATACACCTCCACTTGTTCCATGCCGCGGCCTGCGGCTTCCATGATGCCTTTGATCAATTGCGGATAAAGCCGGATATTGCAAGCGACGTGGCTGTCGAAAATCCAGCCGACGGTCTGGGATGGATCCAGTAGATTTTCTTCAATATAGTCCATGTAGCTCTGCGCGATTAAATTGACGGGCAGACATTGGCCGCTGTTGGTGCGCAGGCCGCGCTGAATTACTTTTTCTGTGAGTGGCACCATCCTCGCGTCAACCCCTTCCCGGATAAACACCGCTTCCAGGAGTTTGGAATTGATGGGGTCAAAACAGGGGAAAAGAAAGGTCTTGTTCTTGATTCTGCATGTGCTTGCGGAATTCAGCGGCAACAGACGGGAGGAAACCAATCGCAGGTCTATGTGTTTATGGTGGTTGTTAAAGGAACGCACGGCCGCTTCAATGCGGGTTTCATAACCGACGTTGGAGTCGTGCTCGTCGAGTTCGAGAATCAAATAAGGCTTGCCGTATTTGTCCATAATCCGCTTAAAATAATCCAGTGTGAAGGAATCAGGGCTGCATTTGAATGACGTTACATAAACCGGATACAAACCGGGCGAACGGGCGATATAGAGCGCGGCTTTCAGGATCCGCGCGGCATAATTCCAATGCATTCTCTTAAGAAGCGGTTCGATTTCGGATAAATCCTCCTGTTCCGCAGGCAGCATGTCCTGATAAAAGTTTTTAATGCCGAGCGTGCTGAAGATATCCGGGATCCCCTTATTCATTGATTTCTGCATAATGGCGTAAGGTCTGCCCAGAAGAGCCACGCTGATTTCATCGCCCGCGGGTTTTTCTCTTTCATAGACATTGAGAAGATTGGCACGGCCCTCATTGTAAAAGGCCAGCGCCGCTTCGTAAGCGTTGTAAATTTCCCAGTAGCCGGTGTTCAGAATAGATTTCAGGATGGAAAAGAGCTCAATACGTGACTGGAAGGAGTGATGGTCAATCACCGGCATGATGGTTTTGTTTTTCAGGCGCATGCTTTTCATACCCGCCGCAAGGGAGGCCGCAAACTGTGTATAATAGCAGTAGTAGCGGAAATCCTCGTCTTTTTGTTTGGGGGCTTCCAGATAAAAAGGCAGGAAGATGTAATCGCACTTGTCTACCAGATACTGCACATGACCGAAAAAGGCGTTTACCGGTGCACAAAATTCAGCGCCGGTCAGTTTCTTGCCGGATTTGACGGCGTTCCTAAGGTTTTCGGACGTGACGGTTTCTACGCCGAGTGTGGCAAAGAAATACTTCCATAAAGGCATCTCTTCGGCCAAATACAGGGCGTTGGGGATGCCGATGGTCACTTTCTTCTTGAAAACAGCGGGTTTTTTCGGCAGCGGGAAAACCAGACTTCGTTCCCTGATCAGGTCGTATTGTTTTTTGGTTGAACCGACGTAGTGTTTAGTATCGTAATCCCGCCCGCACAGAAATCCGAAGGCGACAGTATCTCCCTGAACGGTGACCTTGTTGATCTTGCAGTTGTTATGGCACAGTTCGCACACTTCATTTTCCACCGGTATATTTTCGTGACATAGGGCAAGGCCGCGGAAAGCGGATTTTTGAACAGCGTTTTCCGCCAGGATCAGCGCGCTCCCTAAAGCGCCGGTCAGGTGGCAGAATTTGGATACAAAAATGGGTTTATTCAAGCGGTGTTCGAAGGCGGCAACCAGCGCCCGGTTACGTGCGGTGGCGCCTTGAAAACAGATGCTTTGTCCGATGGCGGCTTCTACTGCGACTTTGGACAGATAATTTTCGCATACAGAATGCAAAACGCTTGCCAGCACCTCATCGATGGAATATCCTTCTGTCAGATAATTGTTGATGTCGCGTTCCATGAAAACGGTGCAGCGGTCGCTGGAAACGGGTGACGGGGTGTTTATCGCGCGTCCGGCATAGTCGGTAAGGCTCACGCTGAGTTTTACGGCCTGCTCCTCAATGAAGCTGCCGGTACCGGCGGCGCAGACATTGTTCATGACGGAAGAGGTGACCATCCCGTTTTGCAAAGTTGTGAATTTGGCGTCCTGACCGCCGATTTCTATGATGGTGTCCGTTTCGTTGTTGAGCTCAAAAGCCGCGCGCGCGTGAGCGGTTATTTCGTCAATAATCAGATCGGCATTGATAATACGGCCGATGAATTTGCGGCCTGATCCGGTGGTGCCGACTCCATCGAAAACAAATTCGCAGGCCTGATTTTCAGCGATGTGATCAAGGGCTTCAAAAAGTCCCTGGACGGCTCTGAGAGGCTGGCCTGACGTCTGGGTGTATAGGCCTGCCAGCACATCGTTTTGGCGGTTGATTAAGACTGCCTTGGTGCTGGTGGAGCCGATGTCGATGCCCAGGTAAACCTTCTCTTTTTTTTGCAGCGGACGGTATATGTCCACTTCAATTTCGGCGGCGTTATTGACGGGTTTGTAAAGATAGCTGGAGTCGGTGGAAAAATCGGGATAATCCGAAAGCGTCAATCGCAGCGGCGGGTAACCGTAAATCTTTTCCCTGTTTTCCTGCACAAAAAGGTCGTCCCAGTTCTTTGCGGCAAGCGGTGTCGGAGCTGTCTGTTCCATGTAAAGCAAAGCGGCACCGATCGCGCCATAAAGATGGCTGTGTTCTCCAACAACGGGCTCGGTCTGGAGGAGGTTGCGGAAATGTTTGACAACGGCGGAGTTCATGGAAACGCCGCCTGCCAGAATCAGCGGTGGATGAATGTTCGAATCGGGAATCAGGGTGTCGATAACGTTTTTAGCCAGGCCTTCGCAAAGACCGTCGCTGATTTGTCCTATAGAATAACCTTCCTGCTGGGCGTGAATGAGATCGGTTTTGGCAAACACGGCGCAACGCGTGGCGATCTTCGGTGTATTGATCTGATTGCAAAACGCAACGGTACTGAGTGTTTCGATGCTTTTGAGGTTGAGCCGTTTCGCCTGCTGATCCAGAAAGCTGCCGGTGCCGGCAGCACAGGACGAGTTTGACCGGAATCGCTCGTAGTCGCCCTGTTTGTTGAAAGTGATCAGACCGAAATTCTCACCGCCGACAAATAAAATGCTGCCGACCTGATCATGATATTTTTTAACCGCTGCGATCATGGCAATTTGCGTGTCGAAACGCTCTGCGTCCTTCAGGATATCCGGTCCGGACTGCGTCATGGCAATACCGCCGACCAGGTTAATGTCAATACTGCTCAACATCGAATGCAGGGTGTCGGCAATGGCGCCCTGGTGGAACCGGTAGAATGACTCGACGACAGCTCCTTTTTGATCAATCAGCGCAATGGAAAGTGCAACCGAACCGATATCTATTCCAACAATTTTATCCATAAATTATTTATCTTCCTGTTCAATTATTATAATAATGTGTTTGTTATTACGTTAGCACAGGTTTTTGAAATTATCAGCGTAATTTATTATAGTGTTTAAATACAGAATTAAGCAGCGAGGCGCTGTGTCGCTATCGTATAAACACTTCCTCTTTTGACAAGTATCCTTTCTGGATGAAGCTTGACGACCGGTTTGCGGCTGATATTGGCAATGAGCGTAATTTCCCAGGCAACGTCGGCTTCACATGTATCTCTGCATAATTTGATGACGTACATGCACCTTATGATTCTATCCGGGACTTCAAAAATAAAGTTCCGAAGATGCCGTCATTGGCTTGGTGTAATGGATCATTATTTCATCCTGCTGAAAAGAAGGCTTCCACAAAAAAGCATGACCGCGGCAAAAAAGATGAGGATGCCGAGATCCACGTAAAATGGATACGTGTTGATTCCCAGAAGTGCGCCGCGCACACCGTCAACCGTGTAACTGAGGGGATTGATTTTGACCAGTCCATGCAGCCAGGAGGGCAGCCTTTCATCCACGGGAAAGAGGGCGCCGGATAAGAAAAAAAGCGGAAATATCAGAAAGGCTGAAATGACCTGAAAGCCTTCCAGACTCTCCAGGAGCGAACCCAGAGCCAGTCCCAGCGAAACCAGAGCAATCGATGTGACAAGCAACAACAGGAAGGCCAGGGGAATGCCCCACGGATTTATCGAGGGAAATAGAAAAGAAAAGGCAAAGAGGATTGCCACCTGCAAAAGGACGTCGGTGCATCCGCCCAGCACTTTCCCGAAAAAAATGCTGATGCGCGTTATGGGTGCGACAAGAACGGCCTTGAGCACATCGAGT
>JBDKUG010000257.1:0-3807 GCA_039679815.1 Smithella sp. | reverse complement strand
GCGCCATAGCGATAGAGGCCCCTGGGCTTGTTGAAGTAACGGTCGCCTGTATAATAGACAAAAAGATTTTCCGACGAATCGGCGACCATGCTTTTGGGATAAAATCCGGGCGCAGGGGGCTGGATGTCAAAAAGGTGATTTCCTTCCTTATCCAGAATTCGGATCAGCCCCTTCTCCAGCCCGCAGGCCAGCTTCTCTTCGCCGATGACGCAAAGAGAAGCGACCTGGTCTTCATCTTCCACGTGGAGAAGGCCGTCGGTGTTCCATTGCTGCTGGAACATGTCAATTGCAGGATCAATCACTCCCTGAATTCTGTTTTTCAGCAAAACGTCCAGAGAGCGCAGCCACTTGCCTTCGTAAGTGAAAACATGGATGAGAGCGTGAAAAGAGTCGGCCAGATACAAAAGACCATCGCGGGCGGCCATGTCTTCCGGCCCCACGGGCGACCTGAAATGGTAAAGATACTGGTACTGGCCATTGTAAACGAGAATGTCGTTACTGCAGCAGTGGCAACCCTGGCCGACAAAGAGCAGATCGCTGGACACCGAATAGGCCATGGACATCAGGCAAAGACTGTGGATTCTTTTTTCCCGGTAATCCAGGCGGTCCCGATAATCACCATGTTTTTTTATGTCTCTGATAAAATACAACTTCTTGCGCTCCGTGTTGCGGGATGTCCATCTGCAATCATGTCGCATCAGTCGTTTTCGATAAGTGCATTTTCCCCGCGAATCCACGCCGATCAGGTAGGCCAGATCGGTGGCCAGAATGAAGTTTCCACTTTGATCGCGGGTTACAAACAGTGGCTCATGATGACTGGTGACAGGTTTCCCCTTGTTGTTGAAAAGGCGAATATCCCCTTTATATTTAAGGCTTTGGCTGTCGAAACGGTAAAGGAAAGGCCCTCCGATGGTGGACCATCCATTGTCGGAAAAAAAGACCCACAAATCATTGCTTTCGTTGTCTATATGCAGGTGCAGACTGTCCATTTTTTTACTCCTTAATAAATGACAACAGTCCAGTTCAGCAGATAATAGCCCGCGGTCAGCGTGGCAATCACGGCTATGGCGATGACGATCCTTTTAAAAGTCATGATTCTGTCCTTTATCTGGAGAATAAAACCGGACCACCCATGTATTGTAAAATCTCCGGGCCGAAGATCAGCCAGGCAAACAGCACGGCGAGCGCCAGTACCAGTAATAAAGTCTTCGTTTCTCTCGTAATGATCGACATGGCCGTTTCAACCTCCCTTTGACTGACATATTATGCAGACTCCAGGCGTTTGTCAAGATATTTTATCAATAATATCAATGCCTTATAGCGCTTTTCATATGTAAATTACAATTTCTATATGAAAGTCGCTGAATATCAAGAAACGTTGCTTATGTTTTTGATATTGTTCGCTTTGTGAAATAAACGGCCGGAAATGAAAAACAAAAAATGATGAAAAATATTTTTGCCTCGGTAAGATTTCATCGGCCGACTCTCGCCGCCGCAAAATATTCATATAGAAATTATTTATTTCCATATAAAACAGATTACATCTATTTGATTATAAAAGATAATTTAGATTTACATCCAGGATTGGTTCGTGTATTCTGGGTGCGAAGGCATGGTAGGAGGCTTTAATGAAAAAAATAGTCCTGATCATCATAGTTCTTCTGATAGCGGCCAACTCCTGGGCGGTGATGGTCACAGGATCGGGTTCGACAAAAGAGGAAGCCATCAATAACGGTTTGCGGGAAGCCGTCGAAATGTATACCGGCGCTTTGGTCTATGGGGTGACGGATGTTGAAAATTATCAACTGCGGAAAGATCAGATCGTCGCCGCCTCGCTGGGCCATGTGAAGAAATACCGGATGATTAAGACATCAAAGATTGATGACCTCGTCCTCGTCACGCTGGATGTCAGCCTTGCGGAGGAAAAAATTGAAAGGATTGTTCGCGATAATGTCAAGCTGATCACTTACGAGGATGTCCTGCGCGATTACAACAACGTGACCCAGCGGCAAGACCAGATCCGGAAACTTATGGACATGATGAGGATTCTGGCCGGCCGTCCGGTTCATGAGAAATATGGCGTCATTTATGAAGGCTACGAGATCAAGCGCATCGGCGCTACTCAGGTGGATGTGATTCTGAAGGCCCGCGTTACGGTAAATCCCTTCTACAGCAGGGCCTACAATGAAATTCTCAAGAATCTCTCCGAGCAGGACGACTCATCGGAGACCTGGCTGGTAGGGGGAAATTATCGTATCGAGTCCGGCCGTCTAACCAATGACCGATATTATATTGCCAATGATATGGAAGCTTCAACCATCGATGATGTTCGCGCTCAGGTTCACGTCAACGGCATGCCGGTGGATCAATGCAGGAAGTACCGTGACAATCTGATGGTGGTTTACAGTCCGGCCGGGATTGCCAGTGCATTTGTAAAGGGTTTCCCCAGGGCGTTCATGCAGGCATGGAATGAAGAGCCGCCAACAACCGACAAAAAGCTGACAAACACGGGGATCAAGAACTCGAAGATTCTTCCTCCGGATGGTTTGCCGCTGAAAATTAAGTACCGGATATACAATTCAAAAGACATTAAGACGCTCTGGAATCTGAAGCTGACGATGGGAAACTGCGCAGAAGGAAAATAAGCAGACATGAGTTTTCAACTGGCAAAAAATATCGCGCTGTTTCTGAGCTTCATCGCTTTGAGTTTGATACTCTCCATGCCTGCATATTGTTGGGATGACGACGAGAATATTGAAAAAGCGGTCCGGGATTTCAAGGGCAGTTATCAAGAAAGCGGCATGAGCCTTATGCGCAGTCGGGTCAGCGGCTGTTATAAAAGCGCCCTGAAGACGAAGAATAAGAAGAAGTTCGAATACTGCGCCGCATACGACCTGTCGGCGTATTTTCTGGACGACCGGATGGTGAAGACGATGAATTTTCCTCCGCAGGAATATTTTGTTCTGGAAGCCGTGACCAGCAGGATTGAAGAGGGTTTGTCCGCGATGGGCTATTCTGAAAACAGGCGAATGGAGGAGGCCAAATCTATCACTAATACGACCGTCAAATGGTTCAGAATTGTTTTCAAAGGCAAGTGAGAATCCGCGTTACGGTCTGATCACGTCATTTTGAGCATAACGAATCTGTGATGCGGGCTTTATCTTGCGTTGGAATGTTTTCTGGATTCAAAGGGCGGCATCTTTCGGCAAAAACTTTTACAGCTCGACGGTCAGTTGAAAATCGTGTCTTTCCTTTTCCAGGTCCCGAAGCAGTTTCACGGCCCGGTTAAAATCCCTGCCCATGAATTTCTTTGAAGCATCGCCGTGTTTCCAGACGATCTTGAACGGACCTTCAACATCCGCGGAAAGCACGTCCCACAGCGCGTCGAGGTTGCGGCCGAAGTGATCGGGCAGTAAAAGTTTTCGGGTAAGCTGATCATAGAGGTCGTCAAGCGAGCCGATGGCGCGGCCGTTCAGCAGGCATCGTTTTACCGGCATGGGAGCACCTCCGTAAAGGTCCGGTAGTGGTCCACGGTGACGTATCGAGCGCCATCTATGGAAAAGACCAGGCGCTTCGGGCCCCTGCGTCCTCCCTTGTAATCCAGATCGGCTTCCCGCCATTTCTTCTGAGGCAGCCTTCCTTCCCAATTCCAAAACAGATCGCCGCCGATGCTAAAGCCCCGAAGCGCGGCGATCGACCACATGTCCTTTCCGGGGTTCCATCCCCGCGCCTGAGCCGTCTTTTTGTTCACGAATCGGGCTGGCAGCTTTCCGTTGTTCGTTCGGTTCAGCTCGCGGAGAATTTCGA
>JBDKUG010000189.1:0-4454 GCA_039679815.1 Smithella sp. | reverse complement strand
TAATCGGACTTACCCACGCCATCGTCTGTAATGTCATTGGAGAGCCTCGCTTCATGAATTTATCGGCCTTGATTCTTGTCATGATTGTTCTGGTCATTCGACCTCAGGGATTAGCAAGGAGTGAATCGTTATGGTAGAAACGGAATTAAAGCGGGACTGTATTATCATCCGGTTTGGCACCAGAAAGTGGGAATGGACACTGGAGCCGCGTTACTGGCGAAACACATTGCTCTGGGCCCTGTTTTTGGTCATTGCCACCGCTGTTGCTTATTTTGTCAGCCCCGGCCTGATCAACACGATGATATCGGCAAACATCTATGCCTCTATCGCGATGCCTCTGTCGCTGATGACAATCGGTACCGGACGCATGAATTTCGGTCCCCAGTTTTACATTGGAGTAGGGGGCTACACGGCGGCACTGCTCAGCATCGCATACGGCTGGGGACCCTTAACTACACTGCCTTTTGCCATTCTGATGTCCATGATTGCGGCTCTTATCTTCAGCCCGCTGGTCATCATGGCCCGAGGACTTTACTATGTTCTCCTGACGCTGCTTTTGCCGCTGGTGTTCCTGGAAGTGACCTTTATTTATACTGATATTTTCAAAGGCGATACGGGGCTCTTCGGCATTGTACCGCTTTTGGATACAGGTAATGCCAATAACAATTTTTTAATTATAGGTTATTTTTCCACGGCAGTCATGTTTGCCTATCTGTGGTTCATCAACAAAATCCTGAAATCCCGCTATGGACTGATTATGGCGGCGATTAACGATGACGAAGAGGTTGCCCATTCCATCGGCATCAATATTAACAAGGTAAAGATTATCGCATTTGTTACCGCATCGACCCTGATCGGAATCATCGGATGGTTTTACGCTCACTATTTCAGTTCGTTTTCCGGCATCACATATTTACCCCTGACCTTTATGCTGAAGATTTTACTGGTACTGATGATCGGTGGCCGCGCCCAGGTTTTCGGCTGCGTGGTCGGCGGCTATTTTATTGCCTTTTTGGAAATGCTGATGATTCGATTTATGGGGCCGATCCAGCCGCTGCTGTTCCCCATTATTCTGCTGATTTTGTTATTTATTCTTCCGGAAGGAATATTCGGCCTTTACCGGAAGCGCCGCTATCGTGAGTATTTGCCAACCATTCATGTGCGGAGGTAAGCATTCATGACGCCATTACTTAAAGTGAGCAATCTGGTCAAACGGTTTGGAGGGATTATTGCGGTCAACGACGTTTCCTTTGAAATTTATAAAGGGGAAACGCTGGGGTTTATCGGCCCCAACGGTGCCGGTAAATCAACCGTGGTCAATGCTCTAACGGGTTTCTTCCCTGCCACCTCCGGCAAAATTGAACTGAACGGCGTGGATATTACCCATATGAAACCGCACCAGAGAGCGCACATGGGTCTTGCGCGTACCTATCAGATACCGCGGCCCTTTCCTGAATTGACGGCGCTGACGAGTGTTCTGGCCAGCTCCATTTCCGGCAAAAAAAGAATCAACCAGAGTTTTCAGGACGCGATGTTCGACGCGACACACTATCTGGAATTTGTGGGACTCTTCAGTAAGCGCAATATACTGGCGCGCGATCTGACATTTTATGAACTGAGGATGCTGGAATTGGCACGCGCCCTGGCGACTACGCCGCAGCTTCTCTTCATTGAGGAAGTGATGGCGGGGTTGAACCCCGGCGAAGCTAAAAACGCCATTAAGATGATCAGGAAAGCAAAAGAAGAATTCGGCGTCACCGTTTTCTGGATAGAACATGTCATGGCGGTTTTAATGGAAGCGGCCGACCGGATTGTGGCCATCAATTACGGATCCAAGCTGGCGGAAGGTACACCGGATGAAGTCGTCAATAACGACGATGTAATTGAAGCGTATCTGGGCAGAGGCTGGAGGGAATATGCTTGAAGTCAATGAACTGAGTGCGTCTTATGGCGTCATTCCGGCGCTGCATGGCGTCAGCTTCAATATCCGGCAATCGGAGATTGTGACCATTCTCGGGTCTAATGGCACGGGGAAAAGCACAATTTTGAATGTTATTCAGGGGATGATGACCGGCTCTTGCGGCAGAATCATTTTCCGTGACGAAGCCATCCAGGGTTTGCCGTCGCATAAAATTGTCAATCGCGGCATTGTACAGGTTCCGGAAGGAATGAGGAGTTTTCCTTTTATGACCGTTAAGGAAAATTTGATGCTGGGCGCTTATCGCAAAACGTCATGGCCCAAGAGGAAACAAACGCTGGAATATGTTTACAGCCTTTTTCCAATTCTAAAAGAAAGGTCCAATATGTCGGCGCGGCTGCTTTCCGGCGGTGAGCAGCAGATGCTGAAAATCGGCCGGGGGCTTATGGCCAAACCTCATCTCTTAATGGTCGATGAACCCTCGATTGGTTTAGCCCCGCTGATCGTGGATGAGGTTTACAAAACACTGGGTAAACTGCGTGCTTCCGGCCTGACCATTCTGCTCACCGAGCAAAACGTTCTGCGTGCGCTGCAGCTTGCCGACAGAGGCTACATTATTCAGGAAGGAAGAATCGTTCTGGAGGGAAGCGGGAAAGATCTGATGAAGAACAATCTGGTGAAAAAGGCATATCTGGGGAGATGACGATGGAAGATTATTTTTCCTACACGGCAAAACTTTTCAATCCCGAAGAGGCAGGTCAGAAACCGGAAGCACTTAAGGGCATCCGGGTTCTGGATTTTTCCCACGTCATCTTCGGACCAATTGCAGCGAGACTCCTGGCTGATTACGGTGCGGAAGTTATTAAACTGGAACTGCCTTTTTACGGCGATCTCTGGCGACCGGCCACTTACTGGGGGAAGTACTGGAAACATTCCAATCCCATTTGGCACAATATCACCAAAAATAAATATTTTATTTCAGTCAACCTGGCGTTGAAAGAATCCAAAGAGTTGATCTATAAAATGGCTGAAGATGCCGATGTCGTTATTGAAAATTTTGCACCCGGCACGGCAGACGCCTGGGGCATCGGTTATGAAAAAATATCGAAAATCAATCCAAAAATCGTTTTTTTGAGCTGTTCAACTTACGGACAGTTTGGTCCGATGCGCTACTTCCCTGGCTGGGATCTGCTGGCCCAGGGCGCCAGTGGCGTTATTACGCTGAATGGATATCCGGACACAGACATCTATTATAAACTGCCGGATTACGTCGGCGATTTCGTACCCGGCAACTTCGGAGCCATGGCTTTATTAATGGCCCTTTATCACAGGAAAAAAACCGGCAAAGGGCAGTATATTGATATGGCGCAAACCGAAGGGTTGATGCGTTTGCTGTATCATTATACATATTATTCGGTAACGAAGAAAGCGATCGGGCGCACGGGAAATACAGACCCGACGATGATGCCGGCGTCCATTTTTAAAACAGCCGATGACAAGTTCCTGGCCCTGGCCTGCGCGACTGCTGAACAGTTCAAAAACTTTACCGGTGCATTGGGAAAGAAAGAATTGGCCTCAGACCCGCGTTTTGCAAGTACGCTGGAAAGGTTAAAGCCGGAAAACGCCAAGGCGCTGACTGCGATGGCGGTTGATTGGGTCTTGTCTAAGTCCTGCGCGGAAATTGTCAAACTGGCTGATGAAAAGGGATTCCCTGCAGCGGAAGTGGCGGATGATTTTATGATTGCTAATGAAGAGTGGCGGCGTAAACGGGGAAGTGTGGTTCTTTTCAAGGATGATGTTTACGGCAATCTGGCGATTGCCGGTCCATCTGCACAGCTCTCCGGGACGCCCTCACGCACCAAGTGGCTTGCCCGGCCCCTGGGTTATCACAACCGGATTGTGCTTAAAAAGTTTCTGGGGCTATCGGAAGAGGAGATCAAGAAACTGGAAAAGAAAAAAGTTATCGGGACATTTGATGACCGGCCGGGGCTTAAACCTCCTGTTTATTACAATTTGAGCGAGGATCCTATTTATAATTACGGAAAAGAGGTTAAGAGATGAGCGTTAAGGAAGAGGTCTATACCCGACACGGGGGCAAAGGCGGCGACCGCGGGAAGATGCTCGCCGAAATGATGAATGCCGAAGGGAAACCGGAAGTGCTCGACGATATCCTGGTGCTGGATGTCAGTTCCGCCAATTTCGCGGGCATCATCGCAGCGAGCTTCCTGGCCGAGTTTGGAGCGGAGGTCATTAAAATTGAGCCGCCCGACGGCGATCCGGCCCGACAGATTACACCCTTCGGCGTCACGGTCCAGGGAGTGGGCATTCCTTTCATGTTCGAAGGACGCAACAAGCGATACATGACGCTCGATATTAAAAACAATCCGGAAGACAGAAAAATTTTCGCAAGGCTGGCTAAGAAAGCGGCGGTGGTTATCGAAAGCTTCGTGCCGGGTGAGATGGACGGATGGGGTATCGGTTACCGTCAATTGAGTGTCGAAAATCCGGGATTGATTTATATCGCGCTCTCTGCTTA
>JBDKUG010000214.1:0-7625 GCA_039679815.1 Smithella sp. | reverse complement strand
CATTTCGAAGCGAAGCGAGAAATCTTCTTTTCAATAAATACAGTGTATTAAGATTCCTCACATGCGTTCGGAATGACACTTTTTCTAATTACGACACAGTCTCTAGGGTGGGAATGCGGATCGCCAGAGATGCGCTTGATGCACGCGGGCATGGCCTGCCCCGTATGCATCAGATGGCGAGCCTAAAAAAACAAAAACGTTTTCTATGGTAAGGAGGGGCTCCTTGTTTTTCAAAGTGAAGACACCCGAAGAGGTTCTTGATATATTAAAAAGCTTTGGCCCTGCGGGTACGGAGACCATCCCTATTTCTGAAGCCCTCAACCGTATCCTGAGCAGTGAGATTGTTTGCGAAGAAGACATGCCGGGGTTTTCGAGGTCTTCAATGGATGGTTATGCCGTCCAGGCGAAGGACACTTTCGGAGCATCGGACAGTCTTCCGGCTTTCCTTGAACTTGCCGGTGAGGTGATCATGGGCAGGGAACCTGAAGGCAGTGTCGCTTCAGGGAAAGCCATGAGAATATCGACAGGCGGCATGATACCGGACGGTGCGGATGCGGTGATCATGCTGGAATACTGTCACGGTGTGGATGAAAAGACCATTGAGGTGAGCCGCACGGTGGCGCCCATGGAAAATGTCATCGGAAAGGGTGACGATTTCAGAAAAGGGGCCGTGATTTTTAAAAAAGGGACAGTCCTCAGACCTCAGGACATCGGCCTCCTGGCAGGTCTTGGCATGCAGAATATATCCGTGTATAAAAAACCAAAGGTCGGCATTATCTCCACCGGGGATGAGGTCATCCCCATCGATCAGAAACCAGGGCCCGGACAGGTAAGGGACATCAACAGTTATACCTTGAGTGCTTTTTGCCTTCAGGCGGGCGCTGTTCCCGTCAACATGGGTTTGTGCAAAGACAACTTTGAAGAAATGAGGAAAAAAGCCGGCAAGGTCCTTGAGGACTGCGACACCGTGTGGATCTCCGGAGGAAGTTCAGTGGGGTCCAGGGATATGACTGTGAAAGTCCTTGAGTCTTTTGAAGGGATGGAGCTGCTGGTTCACGGCATCGCGATCAGCCCGGGAAAACCCACGATCATCGCCAGACTCGGCAGCAAGGCCGTGTTCGGACTTCCCGGTCACGTCGCCTCGGCTATGGTTGTCGCAGAGATATTTTTGAACCCGTTCCTGGCGAGGCTTGCAGGGAAAGTACTTCCCTCAGGGGACATCCATCAATTCCTGCAGGCCCAATTGGAACGAAACGTCGAGTCGGCAAGCGGCAGGGATGATTATATCCGGGTTAAGTTGCGCAAGAGGGATGGAAGGCTTTTTGCTGAACCGGTTTTCGGGAAATCCGGATTGATATCCACCCTGGTTGAAGCCGACGGCCTGGTGAAAATTGACAGAAACACAGAAGGTCTGTACAAAGGGCAGGCCGTCTCTGTGATGCTCTTCAGACCCTTTGAAAATGAGGAATAAATGAAAAGGAATGTCTATCTGGCCATGAAGGGGCTCCCCGAAGCCCGGGATATCTTTTCACAGGTATGGCGGGAAAAGAAAACGATTCCGGAGCAAATTAACACGGAAGATGCGCTGGGACGCGTCACGGCAGAGCCTGTTTACGCGGTTGTTTCCGCGCCAACCTATCACTCGGCCGCCATGGATGGCATTGCCGTGAGGTCTGAAAAAACATACGGGGCCACCGAGCAGGACCCGATCGTTTTGAAAACGGGCGAGGATGCCGTGTGGATCAATACAGGACACGCCCTCCCGGAAGGATATAATGCCGTTGTCATGGTGGAAAAAATCCATGAGCTGGACGAGTCGCGTATTGAGATTATGCAGCCGGCCTATCCCTGGCAGAACATCCGGAAGGTAGGGGAAGACATTGTTGCCACGCAGCTTCTTTTTCCGCAGAATCATGTGATCCGTTCCTACGACATGGGGTCTCTTGTCTCCGCTGGTGTCTTTAAAGTGATGGTCCGCAGGAAACCAAAAGTGATCATCATTCCTACGGGAACGGAAATCGTCAGCCACAGGGACATCACGGATTTCAGCCAGTTGAGGAGTAACCGGATCATCGACTCGAATTCCGTCACGCTTTCAGGACTTGTGCGCGAGGCGCAAGCGGAGCCGAGAATTTTGGACATCACTCCCGACGAAGAAAATGCGATCCGTAATGTTCTCCTTACCGCGGCGGATTCCGATACCGACCTGATCCTGATCAACGCCGGATCATCGGCGGGTTCCAAAGACTACACGGCCGGTATCCTGGCGCAAATTGGAGAAGTGCTTGTGCACGGTGTTGCCATGATGCCGGGAAAGCCGACGATACTGGCAATGGTCAATGGAAAACCGGTCATCGGGATTCCTGGATATCCGGTTTCGGCGATCCTGTCCTTTGAGCAGTTCGCCATGCCCTTGCTTTTAAACCTTCAGGGATTGATGACTCCGAAGGACCGTTCCATTAAAGTGAGAACATCCAGGGCCATTCCTTCAAAACTGGGCACGGAGGAATTCGTCCGTGTCAACATTGGCAGGGTGAGGGAGCGATGCATTGCAACACCGCTTCCCCGTTCGGCAGGATCAATCACCACTCTTACGCGGGCGGAGGGTATTATCCGCATTCCACCATCGTTAGAAGGTGTTGGGCAGGATGAAGAAACCGAAGCCGGGCTTCTTGTGGAGGAAGAAGATCTTAAAAACACGATCGTTGTGATCGGCAGTCATGACATCACGATCGATGTCATTGCCGATGAAGTCAGGCTGGCCACGGGAAGGAACATCAGGATTTCATCGGGGAACGTGGGAAGTCTTGGCGGCCTGATCGCGATTAAAAAAGGAATCTGTCATTTTGCGGGTTCACATCTTCTGGATACCCAGACGGGTCAATATAATGTTTCCTACATCAAGCGATACCTCAAAGGCGTCAGGATAAGCCTTTTTCACCTTGTTCTCAGGGAGCAGGGCCTGATCGTGCAAAAGAACAATCCGAAGGGGATCAGGGGAATCACGGACCTCACGCGCGGTGACGTTTCATACGTGAACAGGCAGGCGGGTTCGGGCACGCGCATCCTGCTGGATTACAACTTGGCGCGGCGGGGTATAAAGCCCGAATCCATCAAAGGATACGATCATGAAGAATTCACTCACATGTCTGTGGCTGTCGATGTGCTGAGCGGTGCCGCTGACTGCGGCATGGCTATTTACGCGGCGGCGAAAGCCCTCGATCTGGACTTTATTCCCATGGACACGGAACAATACGATCTGGTGATCCCTTCTGATTTCCTGGATGATCCGAATATCCGGGCCGTGCTCGATACTATCCGTTCTCAGAGATTTCGTGACAGGGTCAGGGAACTTGGCGGTTATGACCCGTCAAAAAGCGGGGAACTGGTGATGGAGATCAATCCCTGATTCATTCAACAAGATCTGCTGCATCGAGTACCAAGCAGCGGATAAACTGACGCCGCTGCTTACTGCTGGTTTTCCAATAACTGGCGTACGGCCGGTTTGATATAGATGTCATCGAGGTTAAACTGCTGCAGGGCCTTGATCATCACCTGAATTTTATCCTCCACGTTTGCCTTGGAATTCAGGATTACAATATACTGCCCCTCCACGCGGCAGAGACCGCCTGTGACGGATGTTTCATCCATGCTGATGTTTTCATCACGGACGAAAATTTCAAGTTTCCCGGCCAGTTCTTCGAGATGTTGTAAAAGAGTTTCTTCCTGCATCATTTCTGTTTTTCAAATAACTATCATTAATCAACATCGATAGCAACTGCAAGAGGGTTTTTGTTTTGGAACGTGATGGCTCGATCATCCAATTGATTTTTCCACATTTCGTTCATTCGCCTGAACATTTCATTGAAAGAAAGTGGAATGTGATGTGTGGTGCAGGTTAAAAGAAGTTGATTTTTCAAGGCCCGGTCTTTAAAATCGATATCTGTATAAGAAACGCCTGAACGACAACTTCTTGACTTTTTTATGAATTGGGCGCAAATTTAAGAAGATTCTGCGATATATTTATTCCTTTGTCGTAATGTATCCATCATGTACGGCATCATAGAAAAAATGCATGCGGGTTGTACGAACGTGAAATCTGACATTGCAGAAACCATTGAGGCGGGGGATCAATGAAGACAAAAATCTTAATAGTTGATGATAACACGGATATTCAAGCAATGCTGAAGAGCATGATGGAACACCAGGGCTGGGACGTCTGTCAGGCAGCTAACGGAAAAGCCGCACTGGAGATTGCCCGAAATAAGGCTCCCGACCTGATTGTTTCGGACATCCTGATGCCGGTAATGGATGGTTATGATTTATGCCGTCAATGCAAATCGGATAAAAAACTCAAAAACATTCCCTTTGTTTTCTACACGGCAACCTATACGGAACCACATGAAGAAAAATTCGCACTGGATCTCGGGGCAGACAGATTTATTAACAAGCCGGAGAAACCGTCCACGCTTATTAAAATTTTGATAGATCTTCTAGAGAAAAGGAAAACGGTTGAATCCGGACCCCGAAAGCCCCTCGGTGAGGAAATGGAATTCTTCCGGCGTCACAACAAAATTCTTTTCAACAAGCTTGAGAAGAAAATGTCGGAGCTGGAGAAGGCAAATCAGGAGCTCCGAAAAGCGGAGGAGCACTACCGGCTGAGCTTTGAAAATATAAATGATGTCATCTTCACATTTGATATGGACCTCAGGATCATCAGCATGTCTCCGAGTGTTGAGAAAGTCGTGGGGTACAAGGCGGAGCATTTTATCGGCCAATCTGTTGCCGATTTAGGATTCATCCTGACGCCGCAGTCCATGGAAAAGGCGATCAGTCATATCAGTCGGATATTCAAAGGTGAAGATATGCCGCCGACGATGTATGAGTTTATTCTAAAAGATGGGACCATGACGATCATTGAAATCGGCGGATCGCTGATTAAGCGTGACGGAAAAGCCGCAGGAATTGTTTGCGTTGCACGCGACATCACCGAGCGACAAAAGGCGGAATCGTCTTTGCGGGAGAGTGAAGAAAGATTCCGCATTCTCGCGGAGTCTTCTCCAACGGCCATCCTGATGTTTCAAAACGATAAATGGATCTATGCGAATTCAGCCGCGACGGAGATCACGGGTTACACGAATCGGGAACTCCTGTCCATGAGATTCTGGGATTTTGTCCACCCGGACGATAAACAAATTGTCATGGAGCGGGGGCAAAAACGCCAGCAGGGTCTTCCCGTCACCAAACGTTATGAATTCAGAATTGTTGCAAAAGACGGTACGGTCAAATGGATTGATCTCTCCGGTGAAACCATTGTCCTTAATGGAATGCAAGCCGGGGTTATTTCCGTTATGGACATTACCGGACGAAAGCAGTCCGATGAAGCGCTGCGGAAAAGCGAAAAAAAATACAGGCTCCTTGCCGATAAGATCCCCGATATCGTATTTATTTTAAACATGGATTTAAAAACCATCTATGTCACACCTTCTGTGCAGACGGTACTCGGGTTTACCCAGGAGGAGCGCATGCTCCAGACGGTTGAGCAGCAGCTGACGCCAGAGTCCCTGGAACGGATATTTAATACCCTGGCAAGGGAGATTGAACTGGAAAAAGAAGGTCATGCCGATCCCAATCGAAACATTTTGATGGAACTGGAATTTTACCATAAGGACGGATCAACCCGCTGGACGGAAACGATCGTCAGCGGCGTCAGGGACGAACAGGGTGCTTTGGTTGCGATTCACGGCATGAACCGGGATATCACGGAACATAAGAAAGCGCGGGAAGAACTCCACGAAACACTAGACAGGCTGAGTAAAGCGATGAGCACCACCATCCATGTCCTTGCGGCCGCTGTTGAGGCAAGGGACCCCTACACGGCTGGTCACCAGATACGGGCCGCGGACCTCGCCTGTGCCATTGCCGCCGAAATGGGAATCTCCAGGGAAAAAATCGATGGTATCGGCATGGCCGGCTCGATTCACGACATCGGGAAACTTTCCGTTCCCGCGGCACTGCTGACGAAATCCTCAAAGCTGACGAACATCGAATTTTCTCTGATTAAAGAGCATGCCGAGAAAGGGCATGAGATGCTGATGGGGGTGGAATCGTCATGGCCGCTGGCGGAGATCGTTTATCAGCATCACGAGCGGATGGACGGTTCCGGTTATCCCAGAAAACTGAAAGATGAAGAGATCCTCATGGAAGCCCGGATTCTTGCTGTCGCTGATGTCGTGGAGGCCATGGCATCCCATCGTCCCTACCGTCCGGCCCTTGGTATTGACGCAGCCCTGGAGGAGATAGAAAAAAACAGCGGGATCCTTTATGACAAAGCTGTTGCCAGCGCCTGTTTACGATTGTTTCGGAAGAAGGGGTATCATTTGCCTGAGATGACGGCGTAGTTTCATCCGTCCATGTCGGATGAAACTGAAACAGATGATTGCAACGGTTAACGTTATCAACGCAACAAGACTGCTCATGGCCGGGTTTGATTCTATAATCAGAAAGCTCCGCGGAGGTTTGAACTGTAATGGCCGTAAAAACAAAACCAACTGTTAAATCAAGGATGCCTGTAAAAAATAAAGCCAAGACCATTCTGGAATTAAAAGACAAATCCAAACCGGTCGCCAAATCAAAGAAAAGCGGGACTTCGAAGAAAGACGATTTTGCCCGCCTGTCGGAAGATATCATCTCCAATGTTGGTGTCGGAATTTATGTCCTGCAGGAGGGGAAATTTGTCTATGTCAGCTCCCTGTACAAGAAGCTTTCGGGTTATTCGGACAAAGAGCTCATCAATCTCAATTCCCTTGATTACATTCATCCGGAAGACCGGGAGAAAACCAGGCTAAATGCGATTAAGGCACTGAAGCGGGAGAGTCCTGAACCTTACGAATACAGGTTCATCAAGAAAAACGGAGCTATTATGTGGGCCCTGGAGATGGTTGCTTCCGTCGAATACCAGGGAAAGAGGGCCGTGCTCGGCAGTTTTATGGATATTACCGAGCGCAAAGTCATGGAGAAATCATTGCTGAAAAGTGAAGAGAAATACCGTTCGATTCTGGAAAATATTGAAGAAGGTTACGCTGAACTCGACCTGAAAGGGAATTTGATATTTTTCAATGATGCTTTGTGTAGAATTCATGAATACACCAGAGATGAAACAATGAAGATTGACAACTATCGTGCAGTCATGGATGAAGCCAACGTGAACAAGATGTTTCATTACTATAACAAAGTCTATACAACCGGTGAGTCTCAAAAAGAAGTTGAATATGAGATTATCACCAAAACCGGCAAGAGAAGATATATTGAAACATCCATAACCCCCATGAAAGACTCAAATGGTCGGGTGTATGCATTCAGGGGGATTTTGACGGACAGAACTGAACGGAGGAAAGCGGAAGAAGCGCTGCGTCAGTCTGAGGTGAAATACCGGACCATCCTGGAAGAGATGGATGAAGCGTATTTCGAGGTGGACCTGGCCGGCAACTACACTTACGTGAACGACGCGATATCCCGTCTTCTGGGTTATCCGAAAGAGGAACTTCTCGGGACAACGTTCCGTAGACAGGTGAATGAAGAAGACATGGCGCTTTTTTATGATGCTTTTGGTAAGATTTTTACCA
>JBDKUG010000212.1:0-7944 GCA_039679815.1 Smithella sp. | reverse complement strand
AATGGGTATGGTCATGTTTTCCCTGCTTTCTTCCGTTACTCGTAATTAAATAACACATAATCCTGTGCCTGCCAATTTTTGATTTGCGGTTTTACAGATTGCTTGACTTCCCTGACGGATGTGATATAGAACGATCGTTCTAATGAAAGTAATGGCGCAATCGCCTTCCAAAAAGGTTTGAATGCGGTTGAAATCGTTTGACACACCACAAAAAAGAGGATAGGTTTCCAAAACCTAACTCATTGATAATAAATAACATTACAAAGGATCACCGTGAAATCCGCGCAAAAAGACCAAGTCATTCAAGTTCTGGCAACAGGTTTCGGCGCCGGCCTGTCACCGGTCGCGCCCGGCACTGTGGGCACGTTAGTTGGCCTTGTGATTTGTCTTTTCAGTTACCCGCTGGCCTGGCCGTTGCGGCTTCTTTATGTGGTTGCTATATCGGCTGTCTCCGTTTATGTTGCCGGGCAGGCGGAAAAGCTGTACGGCAAAACAGATGATCAACGGATTGTCATTGATGAAATCGCCGGCCTTCAGGTCACAATGCTGCCGGTGGCCATTACCGGCCTGCATCTTCTGCTGGCGTTTGTTCTTTTCCGGATTTTTGATATCTGGAAGCCCTTTCCGCTGAACCGTTTTCAAAAGTTCCCCGGAGGATGGGGCGTGGTGGCCGATGATCTCGGCGCCGGTGTTTACGGCGGACTGGTATTGTTCTTATTCACATTAACAGGTGTTCTATGAAGATTGGAATATTGACCATTGGCAACGAATTGATGAGCGGTCGCACTGCTGATACAAATTCATCGTTTATTGCCCGCGAGATCAGTCTGCAGGGCTGGCAGGTTGAAATCATGATGTCGGTTGGCGATGACTTTGCCGCCATTAAAACCCGTCTGCATGATCTGCTGACTTTCACCGACGCGGTGATCTGCACCGGCGGTCTGGGCCCGACCGCTGACGACATTACCACGGCAGCAATTGCCCGGGCTTTTGATCTGCCGCTATTCACGGATACGGCCGTTTTGCAGGGCATCAAAGACAGATTTGTCAAATACAATTTTCAATGGATAGAAAATAACGCCAAGCAAGCCGTGTTTCCGCAAGGCGCGGAAGTCATCGCCAACCCGATTGGCACAGCACCGGGCTTTGCTTTGCCGGTGAGCGGCAAACTGGTTTTTGTCATTCCCGGCGTTCCTTCCGAAACGCAACGAATGCTGCCTGAAGGCGTCATTCCGGTATTGCGCCGACATTTTCCGCAACCCGTCGGACATACACTCAAACAGACCATTAAAACATTCGGGCTGGGCGAGGGAACCGTGGACAAAAAGCTGGCGGATGTCAATTTTGAAGAGCTGGGCGTGAGTATCGGTTTTTATCCCGTTTTCCCGGAAAACCACATCGTACTGATTGCCCGGTCCGACTCACGGGAGCAGGCGCAAAAAAATCTGCAAAAAGCACAGGCTGAAGTGACGGCACGTCTTTCCGATTATATTTTTTCCTACGGTGAACAGATACTGGAAGAAATTATCGCTGAGGCGATGACCAAAAAGAAACTGACCATAGCCGTTGCGGAATCCTGCACGGGAGGTTTGATTGCCAATCGCCTCACTGATGTTTCCGGCAGCTCCGTTTATTTTGAACGCGGCCTTGTAACTTACAGCAATGAAGCCAAAATCAGCATGCTGAATGTTCCTGCCGATATCATTGAAAAGCACGGCGCAGTGAGCGAAGAGACGGCGCGTCTGATGGCCGAAGGCGTCCGGAAAATTTCCGGAACCGATATCGGCCTCTCCTCAACCGGAATCGCCGGACCGACCGGCGGAAGCAAAGAAAAACCGGTCGGCACGGTTTACGTGGCACTGGCCGATGGCAGCCGGACGGTTTGCCGTCATCATGCGTTCCGCTGGGACCGCAAAAGAAATAAGCTGGTGTCCTCCGAGGTGGCGCTGATGATGCTGAAAAACTATTTACAGGACAAGGCCTGATGATGAATGCCGAAAAAAATATCCGCGCCTTTCTGGCCATTGAGCCTCCTGAAGATATTTTACAGGCAATGTCGCGCCTGCAGGAAAAACTCAAGCGCGAAGTGAGCGGCAAAATAAGTTGGACGAGACCGGAGGGGCGGCACCTCACATTGAAGTTCTTTGGCGACGTTTCGATGGAGGACGTGGATAAGATTTCCGCCGCTGTGCAAAATCGGGTAGCTTCGGGATTGTCCCTGAATCTGAAGGTGGAAAAACCGGGCGTGTTTCCGGATGCCCGCAAACCCCGGATTTTGTGGTGCGGCATGGCAGGCGATGTCGTGCAACTCTCTGTCCTTCAGAAACAGCTGGACACCGATTTTGATGCTCTCGGGTTTCCAAAAGAGGACCGGCCTTTCCGGGCGCATTTAACACTGGCCCGGATCAAAGATCCACGCGGAGTATCGGGAATCGGCGAAGCCCTGGCCAAACAGGGTGCATTTACCGCCGGAGAATTTGTCTGCCGGGAACTGATTTTGTTTCAAAGCCAACTGACGCCCCAGGGGGCAATTTATACAAAGCTGGCGGCATTCCCGACGGCGGGGTAACGGCGCAGTAACGATTTTACCATCTGGTCATTCCGGACAAACGAAGAGCACTCCGGAATCCAGGAAATATTTGAAAAATAAATTACAAATTAAAGGGTGAAGGAGGTCATCTTAATATGTGTGCAGATATGGACAGATCAAAAGCCGTGGATTTGGCAATCACGCAGATTGAACGGCAGTTCGGCAAGGGATCCATCATGAAACTGGGCAGCCATGATCGCGTGGCGGATGTACCGGCCATTTCCACCGGCTCGCTGAGCCTCGACATTGCACTGGGGACGTTCGGTGTTCCACGCGGCCGGGTGGTGGAGATTTACGGGCCGGAATCCGGTGGGAAAACAACGCTGGCGCTGCACATCGTCGCCGAGGCGCAAAAGAAAAACGGCATCGCCGCTTACATTGACGCAGAGCACGCCCTGGACATGACCTACGCAAAAAAAATCGGCGTCAACACCGACGAACTCCTGATCTCCCAGCCGGACACCGGTGAACAGGCCCTCGAAATCGCCGAAACGCTGGTACGCAGCGGAGCGCTCGACGTGCTGGTCGTTGATTCCGTGGCGGCGCTGGTCCCCAAGGCGGAGCTTGAAGGGGAAATGGGCGATGCCCAGATGGGCCTGCAGGCACGCCTCATGTCGCAGGCACTGCGCAAGCTCACCGGCAGCATAAGCAAATCCAAGACAACCGTTATTTTCATCAATCAGCTGCGCATGAAAATCGGCGTCTTTTTCGGCAATCCCGAAACCACAACCGGCGGCAACGCGCTGAAATTCTACTCATCCCAGCGTCTTGACATCCGCAAGATGACTTCCATTAAAAACGGCCAGGATGTCATCGGCTTCCGAACCAGGGTGAAAGTTGTAAAAAACAAACTGGCCGCTCCTTTCCGGGAAGCGGAATTTGACATCATTTTTGGCGAAGGCATCTCGCGCGAAGGCGATGTGCTGGACCTGGCTGCGGAAAACGGCATTGTTGAAAAAAGCGGAGCCTGGTATTCCTACAAGGGCGACCGGCTGGGCCAGGGACGCGACAATTCGCGGGTCTTCCTTAAAGATAATCCGGATGTACTTGCAGCTGTAGAGAAAGATGTCCGGGAAAAGCTGGGAATCGTGGATAAAGAGCAGGAAGCATAGTGTGAAATCTCTAGACCTCGCGGCAGCCAAACAAAAAGCGTATCGTCTTTTATCGATGCGGCCGCATTCGGAAAAAGAGCTGGAAAAAAAGCTGCGGGAGAAGGGATTTCCCGCAGCTGTCGTAAAAGAAGCGCTGGAAAAACTCCTCGATTTGAAGTATCTCAATGACGCGTCTTTTGCTGTGCAGTGGGCGCGAAATCTCGCGGCAAACAAACTGTGGGGCAATCGAAAAATCATCGCCAGCCTGCAGGAAAAAGGCATACCAGCCCGATTGATCAACGATGCCGTGGCTTCGGCGCGGCAGGAAATGACGGAAGAAAACGCCATTGCCATTTTGATTAAAAAACGGGCGGCCGGAAAGAATACGGCGGTGCATAACGTCAAAGAAAAACAGAGAATATTTCAAAGCCTGATGGGACGTGGTTTCCCTCCGGGCTTGATCTTAAATCAACTGGGAAAGACAGCGGAGGAAGAAACAGATGGTTAAAACGGGCGATGCGATACGGGAAAGCTTTATTAAATTTTTTGAAGGCAAGGGACACACGCGGGTTCCAAGTTCAGCCCTGATTCCCAAGGATGACCCCACACTCCTTTTCACCAACGCGGGAATGGTGCAGTTTAAGAATGCATTTCTGGGTCTCGAGAACCGGGGTTATACGCGGGCCGTCTCCTGCCAGAAATGCGCACGCGCCGGCGGCAAGCACAACGACCTGGAAAACGTCGGAGTTACCGCGCGCCATCACACCTTCTTTGAAATGCTGGGCAATTTCTCCTTCGGCGATTATTTCAAGGAAGATGCGATTTCGTGGGCGTGGGAATATCTCATTGACGTGGTCAAACTGCCCAAAGATAAACTATGGGTGACGATTTTTGAAAACGACGACGAGGCTTTTAAAATCTGGCACGAAAAAATGAAAGTGCCCAGCGAACGCATCGTCCGCATGGGAGAAAAAAGCAATTTCTGGATGATGGGGGAAACCGGCCCCTGCGGTCCCTGCTCTGAAATCCTCTACGATCAGGGTGAAGGCACCGGTTGCGGCCGTCCCGAATGCGATGTTTATTGCGACTGCGACCGCCACCTGGAAATCTGGAATAACGTTTTCACACAGTACGACCGAGATGAAACCGGCAAACTCACACCGTTAGCCAAACCCAGCATCGATACCGGCATGGGACTGGAACGCCTCGCCGCCGTCATCCAGGGCGTCAAAAGCAACTACGATACCGATCTGTTTGCGCCGCTCATCCGTTTTGTCGAAAAAACATCCGGCAAAATCTACGGCAAAAATGCTGATCATGATATCTCCATCCGCGTCATTGCGGATCACAGCCGTGCTGTCACATTTTTAATCGGTGACGGAATCATGCCGTCAAACGAAGGCCGCGGCTATGTACTGCGCCGTATCCTGCGCCGCGCCGCCCGCCACGGGAAGATGCTCGGCATCAACAAACCGTTCCTGAATGAGGCGGCGATGGTCGTCATCGATATGATGAAATACACGTATCCGGATCTGGCCGACAAGGCCTCCTACATTACCAAAGTCATCCTCAACGAAGAGCAGCGCTTCATGGAGACGCTGGACGCGGGGCTCCGCGTTTTACAGGAGGAAACAGCAGCGCTCAAAGATGATGGCAAATCGGTTTTGCCGGGTTCACTGATTTTCAAGCTCTATGACACTTTCGGATTCCCGACCGATTTGACGGCGGACATCGTTAAAAAAGACAATTTAACCCTTGATACGGCGGGTTTTGAAGCCCAGATGGAACTGCAGCGCGAACGGGCGCGCGGTGCCTGGAAAGGCAGCGGCGAAGAGGCCGTGGCGGAATGTTACCTGAAAGTATCAAGCTCGGGAATTCTGAGCGAGTTCTGCGGGTACGAAGGAGTGACCCGGGACAAAGCAAAAGTGACCGCCATTTTTGTGGATGGTAAACCGGCAGAAATTGCACACGTTGGGCAACAGGCCGAAATTGTCCTGGATTCCACGCCTTTTTACGGCGAATCTGGCGGGCAGGCGGGAGACACAGGATACCTGGAAGGAAACGATTTCACCTTTACCGTTGAAAATACGAAAAAGCCCGTCGAGAACTTCATCGTTCATAAGGGCATGGTAAAAAGCGGCCAAATAAAAATCGGCGCAACAGCAAAGTTAACAGTCGATCTGGAAAGACGAAAAGCCATTGCCGCCAATCACTCCGGTACGCACATTCTTCAGGCGGCGCTCAAAGCCGTGCTGGGGGATCATATCAAACAGTCCGGATCACTGGTCAACGCCGAGCGTCTGCGTTTTGACTTTACCCACTTTTCCAAAATCAGCGATGAAGAACTTCGGCGCGTGGAAACCATTGCCAACGATATGATCCGTAAAAACCTGACGGTTCAGACCGAAGTATGCACACTGGAAGACGCCCTTAAGACAGGCGCCACAGCGGTGTTTGACGAAAAATATGGCACGACCGTGCGCATTGTAAAGATGGGCGAAATGAGCATGGAACTTTGCGGTGGAACGCACGTGGAGCGAACCGGAGATATCGGACTTTTGAAAATTGTTCATGAATCGGCCATTGCCGCAGGCGTGCGCAGAATCGAAGCCGTCACCGGCCGGGAAGCCGTTTTGCACATTCAAAAAGCCGAGGAGGAATTAAAACAGGCGGCGGGCCTGTTCAAGGCCGGGCACTTCGAAGTATATGACCGGGCCGAAAAACTGCTCCGGAACGTTAGAGAACTCGAAAAAGAAATCGAAGGTCTGAAAGGCAAGCTTGCCGCGAAGGATTCAGGAGACTTGATGAGCCATGTAAGGGAAATTGCCGGTGTGAAGGTGCTGGCGGAGGAAGTGAATATTTCCGACGCTAAAACCCTGCGCGACTTCGGCGACAAACTGCGCGACAAAATGGCGTCCGGCATCATTCTTCTGGGCAGCAGGACAAATGACAAAGCCATGCTCCTGTGCATGGTCACAAAGGACCTGGCCGGAAAATACCACGCCGGCAATATCATCAAGGAACTGGCCCCCATCGTCGGCGGCAAAGGCGGCGGCCGTCCCGACATGGCCCAGGCCGGCGGCACCGAACCGGAAAATTTAAGCAAAGTCTTTCCAGCACTGGAGAAGTTATTGGCGAAGTAAGACAAATACTGATAACGCTTTGGTAATTCCCGATCCAGTCGGAAATCCAGTTCTTTTTGCGGGGTTTACTTTAACTGTCGAACATATCAATGGAGAGCATGAATAATGACGCTTGAAACTTTAAACAATTTTGATCATGTTCGCCTGTCATTTAATGCTGCAACCAGCAGGGAAGAGCGCTTACAGATCGGTCAATTCCTTACGCCTGTTTCCATCGCAGATTTCATGTCCTCATTGTTTAACCCTTTTACTAAAGAAGTCAGGATACTGGACCCCGGAGCGGGAGCTGGTGTTTTATTTGCTGCTTTAGTCAATAAATTGTTTTCTCAGAAAAAATTGCCTTGTTCCATAGAGGTTGTTGCCTACGAAACTGACCGCGCCATTTTGCCTTGTCTTCAAGAAACAATGGACAAGTGCCGAATGCTATCTAACGAGCACAAAGTACCCTTTACTGGAATCATAAAAGAAGAAGATTTTATAGCTTCGGCGATATCCGAGACGGAAGAATCTCTCTTTATTACTTCAGGCAAGAAATTTACACATGCCATTCTCAATCCACCTTACAAGAAAATAAATGGTGATACAGATACCAGAAACATGCTTTATTCCGCGGGACTGGAAGTGGCAAATCTCTATGCTGCTTTTGTTTGGTTATCCGTGCGCTTGCTGGAACCGAAAGGGCAGATTGTTGCAATTACCCCGCGTAGTTTTTGTAACGGGCCATATTTTAAGAAATTCCGTGAGGCATTTTTGAAGATGTTAAGCCTCAGGCGAATTCACGTATTTGCATCACGCAACAAAGCTTTTGCCGATGATAATGTGCTTCAAGAAAATATCATCTATTCCGCCATCCGAGAAAACGAGAAACCTCAAGATGCCGTGATTTCAACATCCGATAGCGTTGATTTCAATCAGGCCAGAAAGCTAAAGATAGCTTATGACCAGATTGTAAATCCGGATGACCGCGATGTTTTTATCCATCTTGGTTTCGAAGAAGCGGCTTCTTCAATCCTAAAGCAAATCCAGTCATTTAAGACGTCTTTGGATAAACTGAACCTGAACGTTTCTACCGGACGCACCGTGGATTTCAGAGCAAAGAAGTATTTGCGTCAATTCCCTC
>JBDKUG010000354.1:0-2911 GCA_039679815.1 Smithella sp. | reverse complement strand
CCGTCGCCCACCATGGCCACGACTTCACCTTCATTCTGCAGCTTTCTTATCTCATCCGCTTTGCTTCCGGGCAGAACTTCAGCCATCACCCGGTCGATACCGATCTCAGATGCGATTCCTGCTGCCGTGCCGGCATTATCACCCGTCACCATCGCGACTTTCAATCCTCTGTGCTTCAGGCGCTGCACGGCCTGCTTCGCCGATGTCTTCGGCACATCCGCCAGTGCGATCAGGCCGATCACTTTCTTGTCCCGTGCGACATAAACAACGGTCCTTCCTTCCCGTGCCAGTTCCGCGGCCGTGTTTTCCATAAGGTCAATGGAAACGCCCTGGTCATTCATGAGAAATCGATTGCCAATCAAACACGGCTGGCCGTCAATGAACGCGGTGGCGCCCATGCCCGACAGTGCCAGGAAATTTTCCGCCGCGGTCACAGGCGTCTGTTCGTTCGCGGCCCTTCTTAAGATGGCTTTTGCCAGCGGGTGTTCCGATGATTTCTCGAGCGCGGCGGCCACGGACAGGACCTGCTTTTCATCGGATCCATCAGCGCCCACAATACGAACCACTTCCGGTTCGCCGCGTGTCAGCGTACCGGTTTTGTCAAACACAATAACGGAGAGCTTATGGATTTTTTCCAGCGCCTCGCCGCCTTTGATGAGAATGCCGCTCTGCGCGCCCAGGCCCGTGCCAACCATGATCGCTGTCGGCGTGGCCAACCCCAGGGCGCAGGGGCAGGCAATGACGAGCACCGAAACGAAATTAATCAAAGCCCGGCTGAAGCTGCCGCTTTCCGGAAGAAAGTACCAGACGGCAAAGGTGACGGCGGCGATGCCGAAAACAACCGGAACAAATACGGACGCGACCCTGTCTGCGATACGCTGGATGGGTGCTTTGGATCCCTGTGCTTCCTCCACCATGCGGATAATGTGTGCCAGCATGGTGTCCGACCCCACGCCGGTTGCCTGCATGGTGAAGCTGCCTGTCTGATTGATGGTGGCGGCAAATACATTCTGCCCCGGTTCTTTGGATACCGGCATGCTTTCACCGGTCAGCATGGATTCATCCAGGGTAGATTGCCCGGTCAGCACCATTCCGTCTACGGGGACTTTTTCACCGGGCTTCACCAGAATCCTGTCGCCGATCTGCAGATTTTCCACGGGTGTCTCGACTTCAGAATCATCGTGCAATACATGGGCGGTTTTGGGTTTAAGGCCGATCAGTTTTTTGATTGCGCCGGACGTTTTCCCCGTCGCCCTTGCTTCCAGAAGCCTGCCCACCAGGATCAGAGTAATGATCATTGCGGCGCCATCGTAATAAACATGCGGCGCAACGCCAGCGCTTTCAAAGAAACGGGGGAAGAAGGTTACCGCGGCCGAGTAGGCATAGGCTGAAAAAGCGCCGACAGCGACCAGTGTATTCATGTCGGACGTCATTTGCTTTGCTGCTTTGAGGGCACCCGCAAAAAAACGGCTGCCCACCCAGAACACGGCGGGTGCCGTCAGTACAAAGAGGGCAAAGAGCATGGCCTGATGCGGAATGCCTCGCAGGAAACCAAACCAGTGCTGCATGGAACCGAAAAAAATGATCACGCTCAGCAGCGCACCGCAGATCACTTTTACGGTAAGTTCTTTCATCTCCCGCGCACGGGCCTTTTCGACGGGATCGGCTGATTCATCCGTAAGCTCCCCCAGGAATTCGTAACCCTGTTCGGTTACGGCTCCGGCCAGCGCGGAAACGCCTCCCCAGCCGGGCAGATGGGTGACGGTAGCCCTGGCGGTTGCAAGGTTGACGCTGACATCAACGACGCCCTCCACCTCTTTCAGCGCGTTTTCCACCCGCCGCACGCAGGCGGCACAAGTCATTCCCTGAATATGGATCTGCACTTTATCCGGCAACGTCGTATCCCGCCTTTTTAATTGCCTCCGTGACCACAGCCATGTCCACAGGCCGGGTCTCGTCATAGGAGGCCGTTTCTGTTTTCAAATCAACCTTGACGTTTTCGATTCCATCAATAGCGTTGAGCGCTTTGGTAACTGCCATGACGCAATGCTGGCAGCTCATGCCTTTTATTTTGATTGTTTTCACAAGAAGCCCCTCCTTCAATGGATTATTTCTGTCTAAAATAATAATTATTCATGCAATAGCAAGCTTTATATCGTACTTGATAAAAAATAAAAATTCTGTATGATTATAGGCAAAAGGACGTTCTATGATCATACGCTGCTGGGGATGCAGAGGATCCATACCAACCTCGGGAAAACATTATCTGCGCTATGGCGGAAACACAACCTGCCTGGAAATTCGCAATAGCAGTGATGATGTTCTGCTGGTTGATGCCGGTTCGGGAATCCGTGAAGCGGGTAATGCTCTGCTTGCCGAGGGACATCGCGATTTCACGCTGATCCTGACGCATGCGCACTGGGACCATATCATGGGGTTTCCTTTTTTCAAGCCGCTGTATAATCACAAAACAAACATTGCTGTCTGGGGCTGTGATTTTGCGCAGCATTCCATCCGGGACATGCTCGCTCGCGTGATGTCCGCGCCGTATTTCCCGATTAACTATGATGATGTTCATGCCGACGTGATCTATGCGGATTCCTGCGGAGGCATCTACACGCTGGGCGATATCAGCATCACGCAGATTGCCCTTTCCCACCCGAATCAGGGCATGGGTTACAAATTTTCAGAAAACGGCAAAGTTTTTGTCTTTCTTACAGATAATGAACTGGCCTTCCGCCACGAAGGAGGGATGGACCGTCAGGATTATGTGAAATTCTGCCGCGGCGCTGATGTACTGTTTCATGATGCGGAGTACGACATTGAGGAATATTCAAAAAGACAAGGCTGGGGGCATTCCACTATCGAGCAGGCGGTAGACCTTGCCCTGGATGCGGGTGTCGGGCGGCTG
>JBDKUG010000388.1:0-4535 GCA_039679815.1 Smithella sp. | reverse complement strand
CCATTGGAATCAAAAAGGCCGCACATAAAATCATAACTGCAACAAGAACTTTTTTCATAACCCCTCCTTTTGTTCAAACGGTAAATGATTGACTGTGCCTTTCCCCCATGATCTTTTTCATTCTATCCCTTGTACCAGTTCCCTTTTTCTTTCAGAAAAGTGAAACTGTAATTAAAGACGCTATTCTCCCCCGAGTGCTCAAACGTCACGTCCACCTCGACCTGAACGAACTTGTCCACGTCGGGATAGTCTTTCCTCATGTCGTTATCCCGCAGTCGATAGATATTCACAATCCGGTACGTATTGATCTTCACGGGGGGATTGTTGACGATATCATTCAGAAACTGATCATAGCTATGCGTTTTCCTGTAAGCAGAGGAAGGGGCAAGAAGGGTGTACACCTGCTTCAGATCGCCCTCCTTTTCGGCCTTTAAATAATTATTGGCAACCTTTTCAATATCGCTCTTTTCCAACAGCATTTCAACTTTGTTGCGGGGAACATCCCAAATCAGCAGGCCGGCGATCATGATCGCCACAACGGCACAAAGGATGATTTTGATTTTCTTCCCGCTCATGAAAAATCTCCCGGATCCATCAACCCATCCGTCCAATATGGACAGCGATTAAAAACCTTAAACTTTTTTCACATAGTGTTTGGTGAACAATCCGCTGGGCCTGACGGTAATAATAAGAATAATGACAACAAAGGCCACGATCGGTTTCCATTCCGGCCAGGCATAACCGAAAAAGTTTTCGATGATGCCCAGGATCAATCCGCCGATGACCACACCGGGAATGCTGGTCAGTCCACCCAGCACGGCCGCTGCGAAAGCACGCATGAAGGGTTCCATCATAAAGTTGGGATCGAGTACCGAGCGGGCCGCGAAAAACATGGCCGCCAGCGCGCCGATGAGCGAACTCATACCCCAGGTGATCGAAAAAACACGCTCGACCTTGATGCCCATGATCTTGGCGGCGTTTTCATTTTGCTGCGTCGCCCGCATGGCAATTCCCAGCTTGGAATAGCGGAAAAACAGGAAAAGCAGAACCATGACAACAGTGGTCAGTACGAAAACACCGATCGTCCATTCGTTTAACGCAAAGCCGGGGAAAATCTCAATCGTGTCATGGACGGAAAGGAGAAATGGAAAATCCTTTTGCTCCGCGCCCCATTTCCACCCGGCCAGTCCCATGAGCAGCATTTCCGCGCCCAGTGTCAGAATGAGCAGACCCAAAACCGTCGGTTCCTTGGCCGGGCGTAAAAAGCAGAATTCGATGGCCATGCCCAGCCCAATGGCAAAAATGAGCGTTGCGGGAAAAGCAACATAGAAAGGCCATCCATAGGCGGTCATGATATGGTAAGCAACAAACGTAGACATCATGCCCATTTCACCCTGGGCAAAATTAACCACGTCGGACGTTTTGTAGATAATGGCAACGGCGACACCGAACAGGCCGTAACAGGCCCCGATGGCCAGACCTTCAATCAGCAGCATTTCAAACATGCAAAGACTCCATTTTGGCTTTTAAAACGGCCAGGTCTTCCAATATTTCTTGATCCGGATCCAGATGCCGAACATTCCCAGCGGCTCAAAAATCACAATGGCAATCATGATGAGCCCCAGGGCAATGCCGCCGAAGTTGGCCAGTCCGATGACGGTAAACCACTGTTTGGATATGGCCACCAAAAGCCCGCCGAGATAAGGCAGGTTTTCCACGTTTTTCAAAAGGTCGTACTGAAGGTAGGTGATCAGGACGGCCCCCATGATCGCGCCAAGAACAGACCCCAGGCCGCCGACAACCACCATCACCAGAAAGATAATGGAAAGAATCAAATTAAAGGAGAAGGGGTCGAAAAAGCTGACAACAAAACCATAAAGACCACCGGCAATTCCGGCATAAAAAGCACTTACAGCGAAAGACATGGTTTTGAAGATCGTCAGATTCACACCCATGACTTCGGCGGCGATATCGTCGTCGCGAATGGACATGAACGCTCTTCCCACGCGTGTTTTCATGAGATTGCGCGCTCCGATAACGAGCAAGACCGTCATAATCAAAATGAGATAGTAGATTTGAACATCCCCTTTAATGACAAAACTCAAGGAGGAATTCGGAATCCCCAAATCCAGGGGCGGCGCTGTAATTCCCATTCTGCCTCCGAAGATCTCCCAGCGGCCGATGATGTGCATGATGGTGAGGCCGAAGCCCAGAGTAGCGATGGCAAGATAGGGCCCTTCAAGGCGCAGCGCAGGAAGGCCGATAATAAAGCCCAGAAAAGCCGCGATCAGCGCGGCAATGATAATGGCGGCCGGGAAGGGAAAATGCAGGTGCATCATAATCAGGGAAGTGCCATACGCACCCACGGCGAAAAACCCGGCATGCCCCAGGGAAATCTGGCCGGTGTAACCCACAAGAACATTGAGGCCAACGGCCAGAATAACGTTAACCAGAATGATGTTGACCAGGTAAATATTATAAGAAGGCAGATACAGGGGTAAGGTAAAAAGAAAAAGCAGAAAAACGATGGTCCATACGAGAACCGTACCGCTTTTGAAAAGCTCGATGTCTTCATAGTAATCGCGCTTCATGTCCATAGGATCACCACGCTACTACTGATGTGACGGGGAGTCGTTACATCTGCTTCTACTTTTGCGTTAACTGAAGGCTACTTTATAGAAACACTGAAAGTGTGTCAAGATAATTTGAGATAATTTGATGTGTCGTGTAGGGCGTGTTCCCCAAACACGCCGTTATTTGAGGATTGATCGGGGATAACCTAAGGTTCATGCGTCAATCCCTACAAATCCCCTTCGACAATGGCGATTTCTTCCGGGGTAAGATGGAAGATTACGTTTTTTGACAAGAACGGCTCTGCCAGTGTTCAGCATGTGTTTGACAGCTTTAATAAAATGATTTTGGTACGTGTTATCTAAAACAGACCTCAGCCTCATCATATTAATAGAATCGTTACGGCAGGACGGCAAACTCGTAGGGCGAATCCGGATAGTAGAGCGTCTTGAGAATGTCTTTGAGCGGCTTATCGTCAATAACAAGATTGGGCGTCAGCCGGTCGGGCGGTTCCGTCTCGCCTTTTTCGGGGCGGAAATGAAAAAGGCCGGAGTTGTAACGGTCGTCGGCTTTTTCAAAAAGTTCCCGCAGACGGCCATAGGTATTGTTGCCATTGCAGATACCGCGCAGAGCGCCTTAGTCTTCAATACCACGGTCTTCGGCAATACGTAAAAAGATAATCCGGTCGATGATGCGCTGGACGGAATCGTTTAGCTCTCGCACACTCAGGGTATTGCGAAGCGCGATGTTTCGGGCCAAGCTTTCTCGCCAGCTTTCAATTTCCGCCAGAAACGCGCTGTCCACTTCCGCCGTTCCTCGCTTGGCCTTGTTGGATTCGGCATATTTATCAAACGAGCCCTTGAGAATGGCGTCTTTGGAAAAGACGGATGCGATTTCGTCCCATTTTTCGGCATATTGTTTATAGGTGTAGTATTTGATGCGGGCTTTGTCAGACCTGTCGGCCTGATCCGGCTTAATGCGGCAGTCGTAAACGGCAAACTCGTCAAAGTCGGTGACGATGGAAAGCGGCAGCTTGGCCGACCAGGCGTAGCGCCTGACCTGAAAGGCAGGGGCCGGAGCATCTTTAATATTGATGGACGGCTGTTTGGCTTCGACGAAAAACTTGCGTTGCCCGCCTATGCGGAAGGAATAATCCGGTGCCTTGGTGATGCCGCTAACTTTTACGGCGTCTTCGTGGATGACGTCCTTATAGGTTTCGGCGTTGCCGGATATATTATTGATGTCCCAGCCCAGGGCGTCAAAGAAGGGATCTATAAATTCCCGGCGCACCTGGGTTTCGTTATAAGAACCGGATTTGTAGGCTTCCTTGTTTCGCTCAAAGCGATCAATCAAGTCCAGAATGATTTGCGGTGCGGACATACTGTCGAAATTTCCTTTTGATGACATCCGTTACATCAACTTAACATCACTGGTCGCCCGGGTCACCACAAAACATCGTTCGATATTGGATCGTGCGTCCACCGGAATGACAAAGAAACCAGGCCGATCCGGCTGGTAGCCCATAGTGGTGCCAACGATCACTTCACCATCTTTGAAAAGCACTCTGATCTTACGGCCGATAACAGCCTTGCCTTCTTCGAAGTCTTTCCTGTCCTCATAATCCGGATTGCCACCGAAATCTTTTACAAAAAAAACGGCCTTTAACTCATTGATTCGTACATCCAGCGGTTTGTCTCCGGGTCTGGATCCGACAGGCGTTACATGAAAATTCTCCTTACCCGGTGAAAAATCAGTGGTAATGCCTTTCTGGATGCGTTTGTCGGCGTATCGTATAACAATTTTATTTTGAATCATTGCTATCCTCCTTCATGGCAGATGCTATCAAAATAATGATGTTACCCTGTCACTCAATCTGATCTCTTCCCAGATATTGTGTCTATTCTTACACCAATCACACAAACTTTGTCCAACTGATCGTCGTCATAAGAGAAGCCATCATTGCC
>JBDKUG010000021.1:0-3242 GCA_039679815.1 Smithella sp. | reverse complement strand
TTTCCAGATCCAGATAGGACCCGCGCACATATTTAATATTCTGCCGGGCTATTTTTGTCTGCATTTCATAACTTTTTCAGATCGGCTCTTGCGTCTGCAACTGTTATCCGCAAATCTTCAAATGAATCGGGATCCGGAAATGAACGTTCCTGATGCTTCAGCCGAAAGTTTTCCTCGATCCCCGTTAGTCGAATCAGGACGGCACGAGCCAGCACCAGGGCATTCGTTGCACGCAGATAATCGGCGCGTGCCCCCGATAATTCTCCATCAGCCCGTAAAAGCGACGTTTTGGTCAGCTCGCCGACTTTCACTTTTTTAGCGGCGGAATTTCGGTATTGAGTGAGCCTTTCGACGTTCGCCGCGGCAATTTCAAGCGCTTTTTTCGCTTTGAGAACATCATAATAATAGGTAGCCACCATCAGAATAAAATCCGATTTTGCGGCATCAAGATCGAATTCGCTTTTGGTGACCGTTTGCCCGGCGATGATCAAAGCATCCAGTTCACGCGCACTCAAAGAAAACGCCTGGTCCGCGCGAATTCCCCACGTTCCCGATTGTTCAGGTTGAATCATTACACCGGAAACGCTGAACTTGTCTCCTGAAAAACGATTGTACGTGCCAAACGCCGTCACCTTGGGAATCAACAACGACAGAGCCTTGTACCTTCCCATTTCAGCGATAAAGAGATTTTCCTCGGCATATTTGATTTTTTCAGAATTATCCAGCGCCTGTTGATACAAGTCGCTCAAGGTGTATTCCCGGGCCGTTGCATAAGGCACGAACAGGGCAGCAACGGCAAGAAATGCCCCCAGAATCAGCAGTCCTTTTTTCATTCGCACACCTTTTCTCCTGAATCAAAACCATCAACTACCGGTCGATGACGCCCATTGCTCTTTGCAGACGGGCGTAAGCAATATTGTAATCAGCCAGTGCATTGGCATATTCCGATTTTGCCTTGGTAAGCAGCGTTTGAGCGTCCAGCACTTCCGTCGACCGCGCCACTCTTTCCTTGTACCGGGCTTCGGAAATACGGAAATTCTCCTGGGCCTGCTCAATCACTTTCTGCGAAACAGCAATCTGGCTTTCCGACTCCTGCAGGATCAGGTGAGCGTTTTTGATCTCCAGCGCAATCTGGTCGTTTAACTCTTTGGTCTGATCAATGGCCTGGTTTTCCAAAGCCCTTCCGGCGTCAACCCGAAATTTTGTTTTACCCCACTCCCAGAAACTCCAACTGGCCACTGCCATCACTTGCCAGCTTTCTCTTTTTTTATACTCTGTCCCGGAAAGGGACATCGTGTCGCCGAACCGCGCGTAATTACCCACAAGGCTGACCGCCGGAAAAAACTCACTTTGCGCCTGTCGGACCATATAGCCTGCCTGACGGGCCTTTAGCTCCGTGATCTTAAGCTCCGGTCGAAGCTGCCTGGCGTTCTCCAGACATTCCTCATACGATTGATTGACAGGTTTATAATCCAGAATATCGACGACCGTAAGCGGTGACAGCAAATTCCGTTTTAACAGCGTGTTTAAGCTTGATTTGGTTAATGACACGGCATTTTGCGCTTTCACCAGCGTCTGTTTCCCGTTGGCCAGCTGCACCTCGGATTGCAGCAGATCATTTTTAGGAATCAGGCCAACCATGAAGAAATTATGCGCAACATCGCGGTGAGCATTGAGCATTTCCACCGACTGGCGCGCGGTTTCCCTCAACCTCTGCGCCCGTAAAATATTGTAATATGCAACTTTGACGTCCAGAACCACATCCAGGGATTTTGCCGTTTCTTCAACCAGGGCGATATCTTCACCTGCCTTGCTGGCCTGATAATTGGCCAGAATTCCTCCGCCGGTAAACAGCGGCTGACTTGCTTCAATAATCCAGTTATGATTATTGATCGTTCCGGCGATCATGTAGCTTGCGGGAATGGAAATGGTGCCCGCAATACCGGGAAAGTAGAAACCCGGTTCTTCATTGAGGCGCGTATAATTGTATGAGGTCTTGAACTTGGGCAGAAACCCGGTCATTGCCTCCCGCTTTTTTGCCTGAGCGCCCTTTGCACCTTCCCTGGCAATATTGATGATCAGGCTGTTTTTCAGCGCGATTGCGACACTATCATCAAGCGTTAAAGGTTCAGCTGCCCTGATGGAAAGAGGGAAAAACAGGAAGGCAACAACTGCGCATACCCCTATGCACCGGCTTTTATTCGTCATGTCTCTTCACCCCGTTTAAAAATATATCAAGAATAAAATCTTTTTTTGCAACAAGCGTTTCTTTTGTCGGCATGATCATCCAGTCGATGGAAGCCGCGCGGATCAAATGTGACAAAGCAGCCGCCATTTCAAGAAGCGGAAGGTCACGCAATATACCATTTTTAATGCCGGCCTTCAGTATATTTTCAATAAAAGATAAATGTTTAAAATAATCGTTTTTGAGTTTTTGACGCAAGGAATCCATCGTCAAAGGCGACAGTTCGTTTTCTCCGCGAAGAAAAATTCTGCAAAAAGCAGCATTTTCTTCAACAAATTGCAACTGTGCAACAATGATGGCCGCTAACTTGCCATGCAGATCTTTTACCGAAGCGACTTTCTGTTCGATGGATTGATACATAAAGGTCAGCTTCTCACTGATCATGGTTGTATAGAGATGTTCCTTTCCCTTGAAAAACTGATACAGATACCCGGCGGAAAAACCAGAGGCCATGGCAATTTCAGCAACGGTAACATTATGAAAACCTTTTTCTGAAAATAATTTTTCCGCTTCCGACAAAATTGCGGCGCGGCGTATATTGAACTCACGCTTTTTTCTCTGCTGCTTCTCCATGATTTCGTCCAGGACCGAATTTTATGAACGACCATTCAATTTATGAACATCCATTCACATTATTTTTAAAATTTGTCAAGATTTAATCAACCACCTCGCAGCAAACATCGGAGAATTAAGGCTCGTCCCGCCTGAGTGGGATCAAAAAAGATGCTTAAACGGGTGTGAGGATTACCAGGTGAAACTTCAATTATTCATTCCGCTGCTTTTCATCATCGTTGGCGGCATGCTTGACGGCAAAGAAGAACGGCCTGTCGGAGAATTGCTATATTCATATCCCGTTATGTGTTGTCGACAGTAACGGAACCTTGAAAGGTTTTCAAGGTACGGACCGTGACATCACCGAGCGGAAGCTGGCGGAGGAGTACCAGAGGAGCATGCAGGAGCGTCTGCAGCGGGCGGAGAAGATGGAACTACTGGGACG
>JBDKUG010000136.1:0-5063 GCA_039679815.1 Smithella sp. | reverse complement strand
GAGCCGCTACGGGTGCCTTTACCGAAGTTGCTGTCTGAACAGCAGACTTCACTGCCGCGGGTGTTTTTGCTACTGGTTTTGCCTGCACGACAGGGGGAGCCGCCACAGGTACTTTCGCCGGAGCTGTTGTTTTTATCAATGCTTTTGATTGCACTGGAGCGGAAGCCACAGAGGGTATTTTTACAGGAGGTATTGTTTTGACAGCAGCCTCCGTTGGTGTATGCGTTTCTGCCAATTCTGCCGCTTCTTTTTTATGATCCGTTTTAGCGGTGTCTGTTGTTTTGGCTGCGACATTATTTTTAGCGACAATCTCTCCTGCACTTGGAAGTCTACGATTGTAGATGTCGGGGCGGAATTGCACAATCCCTTCCGAATCAACCCAGGCGGTTACGTATACGATATTAATAGGAATAGGTGAGGGAATGTCCAGGCTCTGTGTTTTTCCCTTGGAGATGGCTGATTTAATGGCTTCTTCAGAACCCATGGGAGTGTCCTGCATCAAGTAAACAGCCAGATCAATAGGAGCTTGAACCCTTATACATCCGTGACTGAAGGCGCGCGGGAACTTTTGGAACAACTTTTTGGTTGGGGTGTCATGCAAATAAATATCATGGGGGTTGGTAAACATGAATTTTATACGGCCAAGTGAATTCCCCGGTCCTGGATCCTGGCGCAACAGGAGAGGGAAATTCTTCGTGGAATAACTGGCCCAGTTAATTGCGCTGGGGGCAATCCGTTGGTTTGATCGATATACCCGCATGCGGGACCGGCTCAAATATCCCGGATTTCTTTTAAGCTTCGGTAGAAGTTCCTTGGAGGCGATGCTGTATGGGACTGACCAGCTCGGGTTGATAATCAGGTTTGTGATGAGTCCGTTGAACTCAGGAGTTTGATGGGTTGCTTTCCCCACAATGACAGGCATGCTTAACACAGGTTTGCCATCTTCAATAAGATGGAGGTTGAAGTCTGGGATGTTTATCAGAATATAGCGATTTTCCTGAAGAGGCGGCAGCTTCCTGCAGTATTCAATGGTTGCAGCAAGCTGTTTGATGCGCTCGCTGGTTGTTATATTGAGTTCTCTTAACGTTTCGACCCCCACAATGCCATTGGCTGTGAGGCCATGGCGTGTCTGGAACCTCTGTACAGCCTCCTTGAGCATTCCGTCAAAAACATCATCCTGATTGGCCGGTCCGGCCGGATCAGTTTTTGTGGAAAGGCTTTGTTTTGGCAAAGGTTGACGTTCATTTTGGTTCGATGCGAGACCATTGACTATCGGGTCAAGACGTGGCTGGGACCCGGGCACAGCCACCTTGAGCATTCCGTCAACGGCATCCATTTGCTCCGGTGGTTCAGCCGGCTCAAGATCTCCACTTGCAATTAGGCGTTTTTTCAGTAAAGAGACACGATCATTCCGGTCTCCTTCATTCAGGGCCGGGCCTGATGGAATCTGAGGCCAGCCGCCCTCGCTGGTGATTTGCAGATAATGATCAATGGCATTTTCCAATGCCGACAGATCACATAGTTGGCGTCTCTCGGACAAAGATTCGTCTATCGCCAGTGCATAAAATGGAAAAAGTGTGAAAACAAGCGCGCAACAGAACATTTGGATGTGGTGTGATGCGGGAAGTTCAGGAATGCGTGTTTTACGGGGGAAATCTACCAAGTGCGGAATGCTCCTGAATCAATGTGGACGAAATCTGCTCTTGGATAATAACCAACTCCTCCCATGTGCAGCGAGAGCGCGGTGCCGTGAATATCGGAAAGGTCGATGCCTGGAATGCGGATGTCGATGGCGCGGCCTTCCACGTGCAAGCTGTGTCTTCCAACCCTGTGCCCGGTGTTCAGGAGGTAATTGTTGTATTCCGGCGAACGGTAACCGGAGATGACATGAATTTCATGGTTGCCCCCGAGCCTGGTATTGACCAGATCAAGATACTCAAGAGTCCTGATGTCAATTGGATATTGCTCATTGGTATGATGGCAGCGCAAAATCCAGTTCAGCTTTCTGATGGACTCAAAGTTGTAATGACCATGCCTGTTGCGGTATGTGGTGTTAATGGTTTCATAGGTATGGGTGTTGAAAAGTCGGAGTGTGCCGGATGGCTTGGTGTCGCTGAATGGACTTGCCGGTGCCTTTTCGGGAAGGAGCAAGGCCGCGCCTGCAAGAAGCGAGGCTTTGAGAAAAGAGCGCCTGGTTGTGGTAAAACTCATTAAAACTCTCCAACTTTTGATTGCAAATTATTGATATTACCTGTGAGTATAGAAAAAGAGATCTTGTATGTCAAGAATTTAATTGTAACAGATAATTTTCTGTGAAAGATAATTTTGAGTTGAAGTTGATATCGGTTTTTATCTGCAACAATCGTGACGGCCTGTTGCCCAAATACTTTTTTCGCTTACCTGAGAGTGTTTTGTATGAATCTAAGGCTCACTTCAGGCAATGACGAAACTCGCTTTCAGTTCAAACAGTTGTCATTGCTGATCTTTCGTTTCGCCAAGATTTATTGAACAAAACACTCTCAATGGCCACTCAAAAGGATATTGTTTGGGCAACAACCCGGTGAGATTTATCGTTAACCAAGCCTGCCGATCATTTCTCGCTCTTTACCAATATATCCGGAAGTTTTATGTCTCCGTTTGAGGGGGTTTTTCTTGATCCTTTGTGGGCGAATTTATGTCTTCCGTCTTCTCCCCTGAAGGATGCTGTGTTTCCGGCAGATGGATGGATTGTCCAACCTCTGCCTGATCGGTCTTTGCAGATGGTATTGTTTCGTCTGAAACTGCCGCGGGTCTGGTGTGCTCCCCTTCGATCTCTTCGAGCCACAGGGAATGGCGGTGACGGGCATAATCCAGGCGCACTTTCCCCGTAAAGATGCCGCGCACCATCGGCCAGTTGGGCCGGAGTGCAATGGCCGCCATGTGCGTAAGAAAAGTCAGGAAGAATAAAACAAAACAGATATTGTGGATCCACGTGGCCCATAAAAGCACCGTATGGGACATATCCGGCGCGTAGATATTCTTATAGGTTTTGACCAGTCCGGAAAGGATCAGCATCAACATGATGAAAGCCATGCCGGCATAGGCCAGCCGCTGTTCAGGCAGGTATTTGTGCATGGGCGGCTCCTTGCCGATACCGATGAGACTTTTCATAACGATAATCGATGCCGCCACGTCACCTTTTTGTGGAAGTATTCCTTTTTCGCCCCGCAGTCCGTGATAGACCAGGTGGAATATCCCCGCAGCCGAGAAAATAAAGGCTGCCATGTAATGCAGGTATAATGAGGTGATAAAATCAGCCGACCAGCCCAGGCCCGGAACAGTGATAATGTAATAGCGCTTGGCAATGGGCAGTTCGAAGATGCCGGTAAAGAGCAGGACGAGCCCGGAAATCGCGATGGCCCAGTGTTCCATCAGCTCAAACTTGCTGTGCCGGACAACGAGATTTTTATGAGCGAGGATTTTTTCAATCATTGTGTTCCTCCTCCTTTTTCAGCTGTTCTTTACGGCGGGAGATCCAGTTGAGTGCACCCGCAGCAATGACACCCAGGGCAGGCGCTGCCAGGACCGCTTTCCCGAGAGGATCGGTGGAAGCCATTCGCCGTTTCACACCCGGTCTCATCTCCGGTTGCCCCGGTTTTTTCAGCATAGTTTTATTGATCTGTGCGAAAGACACGGGCGAAACATAAAGGGTGGATGTCCCGCCGTTTTCCGTTTTGCCGTAAATAAAACCGTTCATCGCACGCGCGCGTTCATCAGCTGCTTTTTCAATTTCTCTCTTAGGTCCGATGAGCATCGCTTTGCGCGGGCATGCCTCGATGCAACCGGGCAGTTTCCCTTCCTTTAAACGTTCATTGCAAAGGTCGCATTTGTACATCACGCCGTTGCCCATGAAACCCGGCAGAACATGCAGGTAAATTCCCACGCCGGACTGGCGCTGGGGGATTTCCCAGGGGCAGACATCCTTGCATTTGGCCCCGCCGAAGCACTGGGTCTGCTCAATCACCACTGCACCGTTTTTTTCTTTATGATTGGCTGAAAAGGGGCAGATGGTTGCACAGGCCGGGTTGTCGCAATGCATGCAGCGGCGCGGAACAAAAATGGTTTTCCCGTCGATCTGCGCTTTGTGGATGTAAATGAAATTGTAAGGTGTCAGACGGTTGAAGACCTCTTTCTTCTTTGACCAGTCTTCAATGGTTTTACGCGGCCAGGGTTCGGGGATGTTGTCCACAACCGGCGGAATTTTATCCTTATTGATGGTTTTGCACGCGGCTACACAGGCGGGAACCTTCAGATTTTCGCAGCCGTCGCACAGACTCAAATCAATCAGCGTTGATAATTGCCGGTCTGTCGCCGCATCGACCCCCTTTGGCAGGCTCAAACCAGCCAAAGCTGCCGCGCCTCCGCTTAGCTTCAGAAACGACCGCCGGGTCAGATTAAAATTATTCTTTTTGTTCATGACAGGCCTCCCTGTATGGATCACGAAAGGTCAATAAATCTGGACAGCGCATTGTAAAACTCATCACGCTTTTTTTCGTGATTTCCGGAAGATTTGCCAAGACACGTTTTCATATGGGTTGAAATGATCGCCCCGCCAGTTTTTTTCATGGCTGCCGTTACGGCCGACACCTGGGTTAAAACATCAACGCAGGGGGCGTCTGCTTCAATTAAGCGCTGCAAGCCCCGCACCTGTCCTTCAATCCGTTTTAAGCGGGCGATAATTTTTTTCTTTTCAGGATTCATTTGTATACCCCATGGGGGTATAATACGCATACAGGGGTTTTTTGTCAAGAGGTCATTTATACAGGAAGCCTGTTAAAACATTATTTCGCAGCTCCCGATTTTTCTTGACACGTGAAACTTATGGCCGCTATATTCGGCAAACATTATTCCAACCCCTTTTTTTGATGGATTGAATGGAAATTATTTTATACATCATTTTGGTAATCCTCCTGATCATTGTCGGGCTGCTCATCTGGCAATTGAAGCGAAGCTCTATTGACTGGACGCCTTTGTCAGGCAAACTGGAGGCCTTCCAGGATGCGCAGGAAAGAACGGACCGTTCC
>JBDKUG010000120.1:0-3622 GCA_039679815.1 Smithella sp. | reverse complement strand
CAGAGGTTTTAAACCCATCTGTTTGGCTTTTTCTTCGCTCATGATCAGCAGGGCCGCCGCCGCGTCGTTGATGCCGGAGGCGTTGCCGGCCGTTACCGTACCGTCCTTCTTGAAGGCCGTGTTCAATTTGGCCAGTTTTTCCATGCTGGTATCCATCGGTCGCTCGTCCGTATCAAAAACAATGGGATTGCCTTTTTTCTGCGGAATGGAGACCGGAACGATTTCATCTTTCAGAAGGCCATTTTTAATGGCGTTGCGGGCGCGTGTGTGGCTCTCGAGGCTCAACTTGTCCTGCTCCTCGCGGGAAATGCTGTAGCGGGCGGCAATGTTTTCGGCGGTAATCCCCATGTGGTAACCGTAGAAGATCTCATACAACGCGTCAAAGACCATCAGATCAACGGTTTTACCGAAAGGCATATCCATGCGATAACCCCAGCGGGCTTTGGGCAGACCGATCGGAACATCGCTCATGTTTTCCATGCCGCCGGCAATGACAACCTCATTGTCACCTGCTTTAATGCTGGCCGCGGCAAGCGCGATGGCTTTCATGCCGGAGGCGCAGACTTTATTAATGGTGAACGCAGTCGTTTCCTTGGGCAAACCCGCGCGAATCATGGCCTGACGCCCGACATTCTGACCCTGTCCCGCTCCGATGACGTTGCCGATGATGACTTCATCCACGGCAATGTCCCTGAGATTGTCTGCCCACTTGCAATACTGCTGTTCAATCGGAGAGAGTCCCTCGTTCTTTGCCGTATCCGGCGCGTCATTTTTGGCATGGGCCGGCAACGCCGGTTTCAGTCCTGCTTTGACTAACGTTTCGCGAATCACAAGAGCGCCCAAATCCTTCGCGGGAACATCTTTCAAAGAACCGCCGAAGCCTCCGACCGCGGTGCGCACACCGTTAACAATGACTGCGTTTGACATAATATTGCTACCTCCTTGTTCTCGATAGTGTGACGTCATTTCAATGACATTTTTACAATTCAAAAGCCTGCGGCGATTGACTGTTTTTTAAAAATCGGGGCGAGTATTTCATAATTGAGACGTTATGGCAAGAATGATTTACCCCTTTGTGTTTTCAAAAAACATGCGTCTGGCACATGGCCTGCAGGCGGCCGTCCCTGAATCGTGTATGGAATTTATCGGTTGACGGAAATCATCATCTGTTGATCATGGCTGGCCCGTTAAGCGGGTCTTTCGGCCTGAGGCGCCGCAAGATTGAAGTGCAGAAAAAGCGCATCGGAATCGTAAGTGCGGGTGATTTCGACCTTCGCTTTCTCAAAGACTTTCAGCATGGCATCATTGCGCGGAAGAACATAGGCGATAAACTCCCCAATCCCGCGGTCTCTGGCAATTTTGACCAGATAATTCATCATAAACGTAGCAACGCCTTTTCCCTGAAATTCCTCGTCAACAATAAAAGCAATTTCATGGGCACCTTCCCGTTTTCCGTAAGCATACCGGGCCTCCGCGATAATTCTTTCGTTACGGCCCTTTTCCACGATGGCGACAATTGACAATGTTTCATGATAATCAATATTGACATATTTCTGCATTTCTTTGTGGGGCATGACGGGCTTATTGGCAAAATACCGAAAATATTTTGATTCGTCGGAAAAATTGTAAAAAAGCTGACGCATCATGTCTTCGTCGGACGGTTTAATCGGGCGAATCTTGACTTCCAGACCATCTTTCAGGGATTTGCGCGTCTCCAGCATCGCCGGGTATTTGGCGGCATGGCGGGCAACATATATTTGATCCGCGTAAACATAATTCAGCGCCTTGGCCTGCTCCAGAAGACTTTCACGATGATCCGGATGGGCAATGTCAATCATGGCAAGAGCACGCTCTCGAATGGATTTGCCGAAAAGATTGGCCACACCGTATTCCGTGACGATGTATTTGACCACTCCCAGGGTGCTGTGAGTGTTGTCGGTCTCCCATGCATGCCGGATAACAATGTTGCTGCGGCCCTCCTTGTCCACGGAGTTGAGCGCCACAATCGCTTTGCCTTTTTTGGAAATGGTCGCAGCCATGGCAAAGCCCAGTTTGCTTTCATAACCCGTCAGGAGATTGTCGCCTGAATGAAAAATGACCAGCTCGCCGGAGATGTCAATTTTCTTGACATTCATAATACCGATAAGGCTTTTTATCCTCCGCACAACAAAAGGATTACTCAGCCGAGCAATCGGATAGAATTCGAAAATCGGATTGCGGTGGACATAGTCATACAGGGCACGGCTTCCGTAACAATAGCACGTGGTGATGAGTCCGCCGGTATAACGGCTGCGGTCCAGGGAAATTGCTCCCGACTGGATCAGATCAATGGCCCAGTCGGAAACGACATGCGTCAGGATCCCCAGATTTTTCTTCTGTTTCAGATGATCGGCAATGGCGTTGAAAATCCTTCCGACATGGAGGGCCACGGTTGCGCCGTCCTCAATCAGGTTGGAGATGTTCCAGCCGATCCGGTCCATGATTTCGTCATAGGGCTTATTTTCCCGTTCAATCAGAGGCATATCGCTTTCGACAATAAAGTCGACACTGCTCAGATGTATCACGGTCTCGCCGTGGGTGACCGGCATGGCGGGATTGATTTCAGCAATGACGAGAGAAGCCTGCTTGATTACAATATTGGCCACATCGACCGCAACGCCCAGGGAAACAAAACCTTTGTCATCGGGCGGGGATGTCAGAATGATTGCCACATCAACCGCAACCGCGCCGCTTAAGAAAATGTAAGGCAGTTCCATGAGATTGGCGGGAATAAAATCGACCTTGCCGTCGGCGATCTCCTTGCTGATGCTTTCACCGATATTGAACGTCTTTAAGCGGTATTGCCGGCTCTCATTCGGAGAGGACAGATACTTTCCAAGTGTGATGAGCTGAATGATTTCCAGGTCGCGTATGTTGTTCGCGTCGGATTGCGCGATGGCCGACAGGAGTTTCCCTGGAGCCGCAACACCGCTTGTCGCAAATATCTTCTGACCGGGCTTCAGTTTCTCCAGCACCTGGTCGGTGCTGATCACTTTCGAGCGGTAGTCTGCCCCGGGAGCAATTGTTCTTTTATTCATAGACAATCCTTAAAAAAGAGTCTTTCATTCATGCCGCGGTTTCCGTACGGACGGATAACTGATAACATAAACATCTGAAAAAATCTGCCATAACTTCCTGGCCTCGGCAAACTACTCTGAAATATCAATGTATTCACCCCCGGACTATTGAGGTGAAGATTCTAGCAGATGTATATGGCAATGTCATGCACCTCGGCACAAGGGATTGCTCCATTCAACGCCTCAAGGGTACTACCTGACCAATTTGGTAAAACCTGGGTTCTGCCGCCCGGTGTCCGGCTCAAGCGCGGCGGTTTCAGCTACGGGGAAAAAAAGGAAATCGAGGCTCTGGCCCGCTCGGGCGACATCCGCGCAACCATCAGGGGACTGGTGAGCCAGGTGCCTGTAACCGATGGCGACGATATAGTCGAAGGTGATCTTCTGATCGTTCTGGAAGCCATGAAAATGCTGAACTACAAGCTGCCCGTTACACGAAAACGGCATCACCATCACAATGGGATATATCACCCCTGGTCAAAGACACAAAATTCAATCATTAATTATTA
>JBDKUG010000249.1:0-5195 GCA_039679815.1 Smithella sp. | reverse complement strand
CGCGAAGAGAAGAAACCTGAGAAAATCTGGTATAAAATCATCGAAGGAAAACTTAAGAAATATTATGAAGATGTTTGCCTTGTCGATCAGAAGTTTGTTAAAAACCAGGATATCAGTGTGGGAACCCTGGTCAGCAATATGATCGCTAAAACAGGTGAAAATATCGTTATCAGGCGCTTTGCCCGTTTTCAGCTCGGTGAGGAAATGAAGCAGTAATGAGTGAAAAGAAAAAGGCTGCATTCAAAAGAATTCTCCTGAAACTGAGCGGTGAAGCTCTCCTGGGAAAGCAATCCACCGGTGTAGATCCGGATGTTGCAAATTACATTGCAGATGAAATAAAGTCCCTTTCCGATCTGAAAATTCAAATCGGAATTGTCATCGGCGGCGGCAATATCTTTCGTGGCATTGAAGCCAGCGCGAAAGGGATGGACAGGACAACCGCCGACTATATGGGCATGCTGGCAACGGTGATCAACAGTCTTGCTCTTCAAAGTGCACTGGAGATGCGCGGTCTCGCGACACGCGTTCAGTCCTCCATTGAGATGAGGGAAATTGCGGAACCGTTTATTCAGCGCAAAGCGGTCCGTCATTTGGAAAAGGGCAGAATTGTCATATTTGCCGGTGGAACGGGAAATCCCTATTTTTCCACGGATACGGCAGCGTCACTGAGAGCGATGGAAATTCAGGCTGATGTTATCATGAAAGCCACGAAGGTTGATGGTGTGTACAATGCGGATCCTGTAAAAAACAGATCCGCCGTTATGTTTAAAAAAATAAGTTATATTGATGTGTTGACTAAAAACCTTAAAGTAATGGATTCAACTGCGATTACCCTTTGTCGCGATAACTCGTTGCCCATCGTTGTCTTCAATCTGCAAAAAAAGGGCAATATCCGGAGCGTTGTTTGCGGTAAAAGAATTGGAACTTACGTAGGAGAATGATGATGAAAGACCAGATTTTTTCGAAGTTCAAGGATGAGATGGAAAAAACAATATCTTCTCTGGAGAAATCATTCAGCAGGGTGAGAACGGGTCGTGCGTCTGTGTCGTTGCTTGATGGCATCAAGGTTGATTATTATGGAACTCCCACTCCGATTGCCCAGGTAGCCACCCTTTCCGTACCTGAAAGCAGGCTTATCGTGATTGCGCCATGGGATGCGACGGCCATCGGTGCAATCGAAAAAGCTATACAAAAGTCTGATCTGGGGTTAATGCCGTCCACCGACGGCAAGGTGATTCGCCTGTCCATTCCCCAGTTAACGGAAGAAAGGCGCAAAGAACTTGTTAAAGTTGTTAAAAAAATGGCGGAAGAAGGCAAGGTCAAATTGCGCAACGAACGGCGTGACAGTAACGAAGCCTTAAAGGATTTAAAAAAGAATAATAAAATGTCTGAGGACGAACTTTTCACCGCTCAGGACGAAGTTAAAAAATTACTCGACCGCTATATCGAAAAGACGGATAAAATTTTGGCGACCAAAGAAAAAGAAATTATGGAGATATAAACACTCGGAAGCAGAAAAATATTTTAATGGGGAGTCAAAAGCTCCCCATTTGTTTTTAAGGACAGAAGAAAAGAAAATGTTCAAGATTGATCAAAACAAACTGCCGCAGCATATCGCCATCATCATGGATGGTAACGGTCGCTGGGCAAAACAGCACACCATGGGCAGGATTCGAGGCCACAAAAAGGGTGCTCAGGCCGTCAGGACGGTGGTGACGGCCTGCCGTGAAATCGGGATTCAATATCTGACGCTTTTTGCATTCTCTTCCGAAAACTGGGGGAGGCCCGACGAGGAGGTTGACGCCCTGATGTCACTGCTGGAAGATTATCTCGAAAAGGAAACGCCGACTCTTCAGAAACAGCAAATCCGGCTGAATTCAATCGGTGACATAGACCGGCTGTATCCGCCGGTGAAAAAAAAGCTTCTGGATGTAAAGAAACTCACGGAGCGAAATGACAAGATGGTCCTGACTCTGGCGTTGAGCTACGGCAGCCGTAATGAAATTGTGCTTGCCATTCAAAAGATGATTTCGGACAATCGAAAAGGAAAACTTGAGATCGACGACATTAATCAGGATCTGGTCGGACATTATTTATATACAGGTGGCATGCCTGATCCTGATCTCCTGATCCGGACCAGCGGGGAATATCGCATCAGCAATTTCCTGCTCTGGCAGCTTGCTTATGCTGAACTGTATTTTACGGATGTGCTGTGGCCTGATTTTAAAAAAGATGATTTGTTGAAGGCCATTGCTGTGTACCAGCGCAGAGAGCGTCGTTTCGGATTAACGAGTAATCAAATCAGCAGGAAATAGTTTTTATCCAGGAAACAAAAAAATGGCGATAAAAAACTCGAATCTGCAAAGATGGCTAACCGGCATTGTTCTGGCAGTCGTTTTGCTCCTGATTATTTTTTTAGGATCCCCGGAATTGTTTGCCGCCGCGATTATGCTGATTATCATCATTGGCATGTGGGAATACAACAGTATCGTTTTCGGCCCTGGTTTCCTGAAAGAAAAAACGGAGGGCCTGATTCTTGCCGTCCTTATTCCCCTCACCGTAATGTTTGGTCATGGGCAATGGTTAACCGCTCTTCTGGCTTTTGCGGTCATGGCCGTGTTCATTGTTTTTCTATGGAAAATCAGCGAAAACAGCTTTGACATGTCTTCTGTGAATAAAGTGCTTTTTGGAATGCTTTACATTCCGCTGTTGACATCGCACTTTATCATGCTTCGAAAACTGGACAGCGGAATTGAATGGATTATGCTTGTTCTGGTGATTGGAATCGTCGGGGATACCGTTGCTCTTTATGTGGGCAAGTTTTTCGGGAAAAGAAAGCTGATTCCGCTGGTCAGCCCCGGTAAAACCGTGGAAGGTGCCATTGGCCTCATTCTTGGCGGAACTGCAGCCGCCTGTCTGCTTGGGTTTTTCCTGTTTCCCCATATCAGCGTTTACCACTTTCTGGTGCTCGGTTTTGCGGGCAGCATCATCGGGCAACTGGGAGACCTCTGTGAGTCCGTCATCAAAAGGAATTATGGGAAAAAAGATGCCAGTTCGCTACTGCCGGGGCATGGCGGGCTGATGGACCGGATGGACAGTCTGATCTTTCTGGGGCCCTTTGTTTATTATTACCGGATTTTTGTGATTGGCTGATGAAAAACATTACCATTTTAGGATCAACGGGTTCCATCGGTGTCAGCACGCTGGATGTTATTGAAAAGAATCCAAAGGCATTCAAAGTAACGGCGCTTGCGGCCGGACGCAATGTGAAGCTTCTCGCGCGGCAGATTGCAAAATTTAACCCGGAGATCGCTGCTGTCAGCACCAGGGAAGATGCCGCGAACTTGCGTAAAATCATGGGGTTTAAAAAAAAGATTCCAATCCTTTATGACCAAAAAGGCGTTGAGGAAGTTGCCTCATGTCTGTCATCCGATATCGTTGTTTCAGCCATTTCCGGTGCGGCGGGACTCAAGCCGACCCTGGCGGCAATAGAAGCTGGCCGGGACGTCGCTCTGGCGAACAAGGAAACCCTGGTGATTGCCGGGCATATCGTTACCGCGCGGGCAAAGCAAAAAAAGATAAAAATACTTCCCGTGGACAGTGAGCACAGCGCGATATTTCAATGTCTGGCTGGACAGAAGACGGAAAATTTGAGAAGGATTCTTCTGACGGCCTCCGGCGGTCCATTTTATAATTTGTCCAGGGCTGAACTTAAGAAAGTGACACTGGAACAGGCACTCAGGCATCCTCGCTGGAAAATGGGTAGTAAAATAACCATTGATTCAGCATCCCTGATGAACAAAGGGCTGGAAGTGATCGAGGCAAAATGGCTGTTTGACATGGATATTGCCCGTATTGATGTTCTAATCCATCCCCAGAGTGTTGTGCATTCCATGATTGAACTTAAAGACGGATCCGTCATGGCGCAGCTGGGCATTGCCGACATGAGAATACCGATCGCCTACGCGTTGACTTATCCGGACCGTTTGTCAAATGAACTGCCGGTATTAAATCTGGCCGAAATCCGGTCGCTGGATTTTTTAAAACCGGACATGAAAAAGTTTCCCTGCCTCGGGCTGGCTTATGAAGCGGGGCGTCTTGGCGGCACGGCTCCTGTTGTCTTGAATGCAGCGAATGAAACCGCTGTTGCCGCATTTACAGAAAAAAATATTTGCTTTAATGATCTGCCGAAAGTAATAGAAAAAGTAATGGATAAACATCAGGTCGCGAAAAATCCATCCCTGGAGGAGATTCTGGGCATTGACAGGGAAGCCAGAATTCAAGCAGGCATGATCATTAATAAATTAAGGAAAGGGTGACAGTTTGGTAACATTAATTTCATTTGTAGTTTTGCTTGGAGTCCTTATTTTCATTCATGAACTCGGCCATTTTCTGGCCGCTCGTATTGGAGGGGTAGGGGTTCAGAAGTTTTCTCTGGGATTTGGCCCGAAAATTTTCGGGAAAACTGTCGGGGAAACGGAATATGTCCTTTCCTGGATTCCACTGGGCGGGTATGTAAAGCTGCTGGGAGAATCCGGGGCGGAAGAGCTGCCGCCGGAAGACGAAGAAAGGTCCTTTTACAATCAGCCAACCTGGAAGCGGTTGTTAATTGTGCTGGCAGGGCCGGTTTTCAATTTTCTTCTGGCCGTGGTCATTTTCTTGATTGTTTTTATGTACGGACTGCCCAACCTTATCCCGGTTATAGGCGAGATGTCGAAAGATTCATCAGCTGCGGCGGCAGGTATTCTCAAAGGCGATAAGATCGTAGCTCTCAACGATCAAAAGATAACGTACTGGGATGAAATAAGGCCAATTATAACAAATGGAAAAGGTAGTGAAGTTAAAGTAGTGGTTGAACGTGGAGGCGAAAGCAAAACCTTTGCGGTGAAACCCAAAATAACCAGGACAAAGAATATTTTTGGAGAAGAAGAGTCAACTTATCTCATTGGAGTATCCCCATCGGGTAAAACGATCATTGAAAGAAAAAATCCAATACAGGCGGTGGCTTCATCGTTTGAAAAAACATGGGAAATCAGCAAGCTCACCGTTATTTCCGTCGTTAAAATGATTGAGGGGGTCATTTCACCCCGTACACTGGGAGGACCGATTTTCATTGCCCAGGTAGCGGGAGCCCAGGTCAAGGAAGGTCTTATTACTTTTATTCTTTTCATGGCCGTTTTGTCGATCAACCTGGG
>JBDKUG010000164.1:0-22402 GCA_039679815.1 Smithella sp. | reverse complement strand
CACAGAGGGTTTAGTTTCAATCAGTCCGCGCCACTGGATATGCGGATGGATCAGGATTTGAAGCTTAGCGCTTATGATATTGTCAACCATTTTACGCCAACTGAACTGGAAAAGATTATTCGATTATACGGGGAAGAAAAAATGGCTGCGCGAATTGCCAGGGCAATATCAAGAAAGAGACAGTCCTCTCCGATTGAGACAACGGCGGAGTTGGCAGGTCTTGTCGCTTCGGTCATGCCCGCCGGAATGAGGCACCAGAAGATTCATCCCGCCACAAGAACATTTCAGGCGCTCAGGATAGCCGTTAACCACGAACTGGATTGCATCGCTCCGGGGATCGAAGGAGCCGTAGGCGCCCTTTCGGCCGGTGGACGCATCGGCGTTATTTCCTTTCATTCGCTCGAAGACCGGATTGTAAAAAACACCTTTCGCGATATGGCCGCAACCTGCGTCTGTCCTAAGGATATCCCCTACTGTGTTTGCCACAAAAAGGCTGTCTTGAACGTTATAACACGTAAAGCAGTGGTGCCATCCCCGGCGGAAGCGTGCCAGAACCCGCGTGCCCGCAGCGCGAAACTGCGCGTGGCGGAAAGGATCTGAATATGGCGCATACAGCAGGAACTCAGGCGATCCCGCGCGGCAGGCAGATGAAAGAAAAAGCCGCCCCTTCTTTCGGGGTGAAGTATCCGACTGTTATCGTGGTGGCTCTTGTCCTCATGTTTGTCGCAGTAATTTATGTCGGTTCACATATCCGTATGACCAGGCTGGAATATGAGATTGCGGCAACGTTGAACGCCAAAGAAAATTTACTGGAAGAACAAAAGAGACTGAAGCTCGAATTGGCAATGCTCAAAGCACCGCAGAGGATTGAAAATATCGCAAGAAATAAACTGCAGATGTCTTATCCCGAGGCGGAACAGGTTATTGTTTTGAATAAAACGGGGAAGTGAGTATGGCGGCAGACTCAAAAAAATGGCTGAAATTCAGGCTGGCAAGCATCCTGACGATTTTTTTGATTTTGTTTATCGCATTATTGTCCCGGGCTTTTCAGTTGCAGGTTTTATCCGGCGAGAAATTAAAGACGCTCGCCCAGAGGCAGCATATCACCACGTTAAAACTTCACCCGGAAAGGGGGATGATTTACGACCGCAACGGAGAAAAACTGGCCATGTCGGTATTGGCCGATTCCGTGTGCGCCGATCCCACAAGAATCAACGATCCGGCAAAAGTATCCCGGCAGATCGCTGCCATTCTCAAGACCAGTCAATCTACTATCTATAAAAGAATCTCGGAGCCGAAGAGTTTCTGCTGGCTGGCCAGAAAAATATCTTCCCAGCAGGCGGCTCAGGTGGAAGCTGCCAACATCGAAGGGGTGTTTTTGATCAAGGAACCGAAGAGGTTTTATCCCAATGGACCACTGGCCGCGCATTTAATCGGGTTTTCAGGATTTGACGCCGAAGGTCTGGAGGGACTCGAGAAAAAATATGATGCGTACTTAAAAGGAACTCCGGAAAAACTGACCTGGGCCAGAGACGCCAAAGGGAAGAAACTTTTCCTGCATGTGGAACGCGATCGATTCCCCAAAGATGAAGGCGCCAATCTGGTTCTGACCATCGACAGCCGAATGCAGAACCTGGTGGAGACGCATCTGAAGGAGGCGGTGCTGGATAAAGGCGCGAAAGGCGGCATCGCGATTGTCATGGATCCGAAAACGGGCGAGATCCTGGCTATGGCGAATGAAAAAGGATTCAATCCCAACAACATCAAAGGGCTGAAGCCGGATTTGTGGCAAAACAGGGCGATCATGGAATCCTTTGATCCCGGTTCAACCTTTAAGCCTTTTCTTGTTGCCGCCGCCCTTGAAGAAAAACTGGTCAGCGAATCGGACATGTTTTATTGCGAAAACGGACAGTATGCTGTTGCCAACCGGGTGATTCGCGAAGCCAACCGGAAGCGCCATGGTTATCTGGCCGTTCGCGATATCCTGAAGTATTCAAGTAATATTGGTTCTGCAAAGATTGCGGAAAAACTCGGCAGCGAAAAGTTTTATGCCTACATTAAAAATTTTGGTTTTGGATCCAGAACGGGAATCGATTTGTCCGGTGAGGCGGCCGGGTTGTTGAGGCCCGCAAAGAGCTGGACCAGGGTGGATACGGCAAACATCGGTTTCGGTCAGGGCATTTCGGTCACGGCCATTCAGCTGATTACTGCCATGTCTGCAATTGCCAATGATGGTGTTTTGATGAAGCCCCGCATTGTGCGCGGCTTGACGGATAAAAATAACAACCCGATTAAAATGTATGCGCCGGAAACTGTTCGCCGGGTTGTCTCTCCTGAAACGGCAAAACGCATGTCGGCTATGTTGACGCAGGTAGTCGGTGCCGAAGACGGCACCGGGAAGAGGGCTCATATTGCCAATGTGGCTGTTGCCGGCAAAACCGGGACCGCACAGAAATTTGATTTTGCACGGGGTGTGTATTCGTCGGAAAGAGTTCGTACCTCTTTCATCGGATTTTTCCCTTCCGATAACCCGCAGGTTGTCATCGTGGTTATTCTGGATGAACCGCAGCGCGACAAGTGGGGCGGTGTGGCCGCCGCGCCGGTTTTTAAGAATATCAGCGAACAGATTCTCAACTGCTACAAGACAAACATTCGCAAAACACCGGAGTTTGAACCACAGGAAACCCAGGATTTACAGCTGGTAACGGCGGACAGTTCCCTCGTCGATGACATGACCGAAGGTCTGCTTGATGATGAATCCAGAATGCCGGATTTTAAGGGTTTGACCATTCGTGAGGCATTGAAGCTGGCGAAAACCAGATCGATCGATTTACACGTTTCGGGCAGCGGATGGGCTGTCCAACAGGTGCCGTCTGCCGGATCGATTTTAGGTGATGAACGTGTATGTAAAATTGAATTTACAATGAACAATTAGAAGGAATGATGGAACTGCGACAACTACTAAAAGGCGTCGATATCATCGAACACAGGGCCGATCAGATCGGCTATGTGTCATCGGTTTGTTATGCCGCAGATCAATGCAAAAATGGCTCTCTTTTCGTTGCGATCCAGGGGCTTGTTCATGACGGCCACGATTTTATCAGGCAGGCTCTCGATAACGGCGCACGTTTCATTGTTCATCAAAAAGATATCCGTGTGCCCGATGGGGTCACGGCAATTCGCGTGCCCGACAGCCGGCGTGCGCTTGGCCAGCTGGCAAAGAATTATTTTGGCGATCCTTCTTCCCGGTTGACGCTTATCGGTATAACCGGAACCAGCGGGAAGACGACCGTTGCCTACCTGCTGGAATCCATCCTGACTGCCGCCGGATTCAGCTGCGGTGTTCTGGGGACCGTCAATTACCGTTACAATGGCAAGACCATACCGGCGCCAAACACCACGCCCGAATCTTTTGAAATGCAGAAAATCCTGGGCGAGATGCAGAGCTCCGGTGTGACACATGTGATCGCGGAAATATCTTCGCATGCGCTGGATTTGAGGAGAGTTGATGATTGCGCTTTCGACCTCGGCATTTTCACCAATCTAAGTCCGGAACACCTGGACTACCATCATGACATGGAAGATTATTTCCGTGCTAAAAAAAGATTTTTTACCGAGATCCTGCCGCAAAGCAAAAAAAGCAATCCTCGAAAAATGGTGGTCAACCGCGACGATCCCTGGGGACGAAGGCTGATTGAAGAAATCGAGATCCCTGCGCTGTCCTATGGTTTGGAAAAAGGGAATGAGACGACGGTTGACAGCGAGGAAATAACACTGGAAGGCATCCGGGCGAAGATCAGTCTGGCCGGGAGGAAAATAGCCGTGACGTCCAGGCTCATCGGCAGATTCAACCTGTCCAATATTCTGGCTGCCGCCTCTGCCGCTTCTGCCCTCGGTATTATGCCTTCTGTTGTGGAAGCGGGAATAAATCATTTGTCCCTGGTGCCCGGGCGCTTGGAAAAAATCGATTCAACGGCTGGTGTCCATGTTTTTGTCGATTACGCGCACAAGCCTGATGCGTTAAAGCAGGTTCTGCAGAATTTAGACAAACTCAAGCAAAAAAGAATATTGACTGTTTTTGGCTGCGGTGGTAATCGCGACCGCGCCAAGAGGCCACTGATGGGTGAAACAGCTGCCTGCTACAGCGACCTGACAATTCTAACTTCCGACAATCCGCGCAAAGAAGAGCCGCTGGCGATTATCGGTGAGATTGAGGCGGGGATCGACCGGCAAAAGACCGTCAAGGTCTCACCCGATCATCCGGAATTGCCTCAAGGCATGAACGCCTATACGGTGATTGCGGACAGGAAATCTGCTATCACCGCTGCGATCAATCTGGCCGAAGCCGGAGATATCGTACTGATTGCCGGCAAAGGCCATGAGGACTATCAGATTTTCGGAACAAAAAAAATCCCGTTTGATGACCGGATTGTTGCTAAACAGGCGCTCCTTTCCAGGGAGGATGATCCTTCGGAGGCTGCATCCCCGGTGTTTTCCCTGGAGGAGGTTCTGGCAGCGACCGGCGGACGCCTGATTTCCGGACAAGGTGGAAAAACGATTTGCGGTATTTCCACCGACTCCAGAAACATTGAACAGGGAAACCTTTTCATTGCTCTTCAGGGAGAGAATTTTGACGGCCATGCTTTTGTGCAAAAGGCAGTGGATGCCGGGGCAGCCGGCGTAATCGTTCACGACATCAGCAGGATAAATCCGGAAGCAGCGGGGAGATCTGCCTGTGTTCTTGAAGTGAAAGATACCTTGAAGGCGCTGGGTGATCTGGCGCAGGCATACCGCAGGCGTTTTTCCTTTCCTGTGGTCGGGCTGACCGGTTCGTCCGGCAAGACGACCACCAAAGAAATGCTGTCATGTATTCTAAGGCAGGAAAGAAAAGTTCTCACGACGGAGGGGAACTTTAATAATCTGATCGGTCTGCCGCACACCATCTTTCGAATGACCGGCCGGCACGAAATAGCCGTCCTGGAGATGGGAACCAATACGCGGGGTGAAATCAGGAGATTAACGCAAATTGCCGAGCCGGATGTCGGGGTGATCACCAATGTCGGTCCCGCGCATTTGGAAGGATTTGGCACTGTGGATGTTGTAGGCGAGGAAAAAGGAGATTTGTTTTTCAATATGCGTCCTTCGGGTACCGCGGTGGTCAATCTTGACGATGAAGCGGTGTGCCGGGTGGCCGATCGATGGTCCGGTCGCCGTGTCACATTCAGCATGAGCGCCAGTGCCGATGTCAGCGTCGGCGATATCAGGAAAAACGGCGCGAAAGGAACGACATTCAATCTTCTGATCAACGGCGGGGCATACAAAGTGGACATGAAAGTGGCCGGCCTGCACAATATCTACAATGCGATGGCCGCCGCAGCAACCGCCATTGCCTGTGGAATCAGTCCCGAATCGATCCGGCAGGGGCTGACGATGTTTCAGGCGGTAGGCGGACGAATGGAGATCATCAAACTCAAAAACGGCGCCTATCTGATCAATGATGCCTACAATGCCAATCCCGCTTCCGTGCGGGAAGCTCTGTTGACCCTCAAGGACCTCAAGAATGCGCACAACGCGTTTGTTTTTTTAGGGGATATGCTGGAACTGGGTGACGCAGCCAGGGAAATGCATCGGCGGGTTGGAATGCTTCTGGCAACGATCGGCGTGACGGCTGTTTTTCTGCAGGGTGAGTTTGCAGAGATTACCGCGGCAGGAGCACTCGGAGGAGGATTGTCGGACGAACAAATTTTCCTCTCAAGGGATGTCGAAGAATCGATTGCTCATTTGAAAAGGCAGTTGCGCAAAGGAGACTGGATTCTGGTCAAGGGGTCCCGACGGATGAAAATGGACAGGATTGTGGCGAGAATCTGTGAGGACACGGGTATCTATAAAACGGAAGGTAAAACAGCAGTTGAGTAAACCGGGAGCAGAAAAGTGATTTACGAATTCATCTACCCTCTGCACACGATGTTTTCATCCTTCAACGTGTTTCGTTATATCACGTTTCGGACTATTTTTGCTTCGATCACGGCGTTGCTGATATGTCTTCTGATGGGCCGCTGGCTGATCCGCAAACTGCAATACCTGCAGATTGATCAGCAGATAAGGGAAGACGGGCCGAAAACGCATATGGTAAAGAAAGGCACTCCCACCATGGGAGGGGTGCTGATGATCTTTGCCGTGGTTATTGCAACAGTGCTGTGGGCCAACCTCTCCGTTGATTATATCTGGATGGTGCTGTTGGTGACAGTCGGATTCGGCCTGATCGGATTTCTGGACGATTACAGCAAACTGGCTGTGAAAAGTTCTCGAGGGATTTCGGGGAAAAAGCGGCTTGCCGCGGAGATAATCATCGCTCTTTTTATCGGCCTTATTTTATATTTCAAGCCGGGGTTTAGCACGCAGGTGACAATTCCCTTTTTTAAGACCGTTTTGCCCAATTTGGGCTGGGGATACATTCTGCTTTGTGTTTTCGTCATCGTCGGGGCGGCCAATGCCGTTAACCTGACGGATGGCCTGGACGGTCTGGCGACCGGCCCGGCGGGCATCTGTTTTGCGACGTATTTGCTGTTTGCCTATTTCGCCGGCAACGTGAAAGTCGCGCATTATCTGCAAATTCCCTATGTTTCCGGCGCCGGAGAGTTGTCGGTGTTCTGCGGGGCGCTGATGGGGGCGGCGCTGGGCTTTCTATGGTTTAATGCCTATCCGGCGGAAATATTCATGGGAGACGTCGGATCGCTTTCGATGGGCGGAGCGCTGGGTACGGTGGCGGTGATAACCAAGCAGGAAATTCTGCTGGCGATTGTCGGGGGCGTTTTTGTCATGGAAACTTTTTCCGTCATCTTCCAGGTCGGTTATTTTAAACTGACAGGCGGCAAAAGAATTTTCAGGATGGCGCCGATTCATCATCATTTTGAGCTCAAGGGCTGGGCGGAGCCAAAGGTCATCGTCCGGTTCTGGATTATTTCGATTTTGCTTGCACTTTTGGCCATCGGTACACTGAAGCTGCGTTAGAGGAATTATGGAACTGAAGGGAAAGAGAATTGTTGTCATCGGCATGGGGAAAACGGGCATTGCCACAGCGTCGTTTCTGGGAGCCCGTGGTGCGGCTGTGGTCGTAGTCGATGAAAAACCTTTCAGTCAGTGGGGAGAAGGTTTTGAACCACTAACCGGACAGCCCTGGCTTAAAGTGGGCGACTATGATGTGACAGTCCTCGATGGTGTCGATCTGGTGGTGCCTTCGCCCGGGATTCCGCCCGGTAATAATATTTTATCGGTTGCACAAAAAAACGGGATTCCGATCATAAGCGAACTCGAACTGGCATACCGCTTTATTCGGGTGCCGATTGTTGCCGTGACAGGCACTAACGGGAAAACCACTGCCACTACGCTGCTGGGCAAGATTCTGGCCTATGCAGGGAAGAAAATATTTATCGGCGGGAATATCGGTAATCCTTTGATTGATTATGCCGGTTTCCCGCAGACTGATGATTTCATCGTGGCCGAGATCAGTAGTTTCCAGCTGCAGTGGACCAATACATTCCGGCCGCACGCCGCTGTGCTGCTTAATATTACATGCGATCATGTCAATTATCACGGATCGTTTGAAGCATACCGGCAAGTCAAGGCAAGCATATTTAAGAATCAGCAGGAGGCGGATCTGGCGATTCTCAATGCTGAGGATGATGCGCAGGAGGGACTAGCTGCATCGATTCGATCGCAGGTCGTTTTGTTCAGTTCGAAGCGGAGTCTGAAATCCGGAGTTTTTATACAGGATGATTCAATTGTTTATTTAAAGCCGGACGGAACGGAAGAGCATTATCCTTTGAGCATGATTTCGCTTCCCGGTTTGCATAATGTGGAAAATGTGATGGCGACGGTGGTGGCGGCGCGCTTCTGCGGCTGTTCACCCGAAAGCATTATCGATGCCGTATCGAATTTTCATGGATTGCCCCATCGCATTGAATTTGCCGGAGAAAAAGGCGAAGTCAAATTTTACGATGACTCCAAGGGAACCAATGTCGATGCCGTTCTTCGCGCGCTTCAGACATTCTCCTCACCGGTGATTCTGCTTCTGGGCGGAAGGGATAAAGATGGAAATTTTGAAGCGCTGAAGCCGCTGCTTAGCGAAAAAACAAAACAGGTCATCTTGTTTGGTGAAGCGCGTGAACGCATAGAACCGCAGATCAGCAGGAGCATACCCATCAGCAAGGAAGCGACATTAAAAGCGGCCATTCAAACCGCTTATCGCATTGCGCAGCCCGGAGACATCGTGTTGTTGTCGCCTGGATGCGCCAGTTTTGACGAATTTGCCAATTATAAGGAACGGGGAAACTTCTTTAAGGAAGAGGTCAAGAATTTATAAATGGAATCGGCCGTTAAAAAAGAAACCAATACTCCGGACGTCATCCTGCTTTTGGTCACCCTAATCCTGGTGACGGTGGGTACCGCGATGATTTATTCGTCAAGCTCTATTCTGGCCCTGGAGAAGTTCAATGACGGACAATTCTTTCTCAAGAAACACCTGATTTTTGTTTTGGCCGGTCTGATCATGATGATTGTGATGACGAAAATTCCTTACGAACAGTTAAAAAAGGTGGCTTATCCCGGAGTTGTCATCTCCGTTGTTTTACTGCTCGCACTTTTTATTCCCCATATCGGAATTCGACGAGGGGGCGCAACCCGCTGGATCAATATGGGAGTGTTTTCTTTTCAGGTCACCGAACTGGTGAAAGTGGCCATGGTTATTTTCCTGGCTCATCTCCTGACACGCAAAGTGCATCATCTCAAGAAATTCAGCCGTGGCGTCGTTGTTCCCCTTTCAGTGTCTGCCGTCATTATGGGATTGATCATTCTGCAGCCGGATTTCGGGACGGTTGTCATCATTGCGTCCATTCTTCTTCTGATGCTGTCTCTGGCCGGTTCGCGGATTACCCACCTGATGTTTCTCGGCGCAGCTTTCATCCCGATGGGAGTCTGGTTGATCATGACCAAGGGGTATCGGATGGCGCGGCTTACGGCGTTTCTGGATCCCTGGAAAGATCCGGACAATACCGGTTTCCAGCTGATCCAGTCCCTGATTTCCTTCGGGTCAGGTGGTGTGATTGGCACGGGTATCGGCGACGGTATGCAGAAATTATTTTATCTGCCGGAACCGCACACAGATTTTATTCTGGCGGTTATTGCGGAGGAAAGCGGTTTTATCGGAGTAGCGATCGTTATCGTTATGTTTATTTTCTTTCTGCTGCGAGGCTTCATGATTGCCTTTCGCGCGCCGGATCTGTTCGGAACTTTACTGGCTGCGGGATTGACCATGCTGATCACCATGCAGGCGTTTATTAATATTGCCGGCGTGATGGGGCTTATTCCTTTAAAGGGACTGGCCCTGCCGTTTTTAAGCTACGGTGGTACGTCTTTTGTCATGAGCATGCTGATTGTGGGAATCCTGCTGAATATTTCCACGCAGCGGGCGTGATGTAGGTGGAATAACGCGCGGGGAGAGGAAGAAATTAGTGCGCATTGTTATTGCGGGAGGAGGAACAGGCGGTCATTTGTTTCCCGGCATTGCCGTCGCGGAGGAATTTCTGAGACGCGATCCTCACAACGGGGTGCTTTTCATTGGCACGAAAAGAGGAATTGAACACAGACTGCTGGGATCGTTGGGCTATGAGCTTAAAGAAATTGATGTGGAAGGTTTGATGGGAAGGGGCATAAGAGCATTGATGAAAGGCGTTTATGCGATACCGAACAGCATGTTGCAGTCCAGACGGATCCTGAAGTCCTTCCGGCCGGATGTTGTCATAGGTGTCGGCGGTTATGCTTCGGGCCCCGCGGTGATGGCCGCCTGCCTGATGCGCATTCCCACAGCCATCGCCGAGCAGAACGCTCTGGCGGGTAATACCAATCGTATTCTCGGCAGGTTTGTGGATAAAATATTTGTTACCTATGAGCAGAGCAAGAATCAGTTTTCAGCGGGCAAGGTGATGATCACGGGTAATCCGGTAAGGGCGGCGTTTGCAGATCGCCTGGGTAAGGCAATCCGCAAAACATCCGGCCGCCAGATTCTGATTTTCGGCGGTTCGCAGGGAGCGGCGGCCATCAATAAAGCAGTGGTGGCCATGCTGCCTTTTTTACAGGAGATGAAAGATTCTCTGAGGATTGTTCACCAAACCGGGGAGCGTGATGTGGAGATGGTGAAGAAAGCCTATGAGCAGTATGGCCTGGATGCCCGGGTGAGTCCGTTTATCGTGGATATGGTATCCGCTTACGAATCGTCCGATTTGATCATCTGCCGTGCGGGAGCGACATCCCTGGCGGAAATTACCGCGGCGGGGCGCGCTTCCATTCTCATTCCCTTTCCGTGGGCGGCCAACGATCATCAGACACTGAACGCACAGGCAATGGTTAAAGCGGGAGCCGCGGTGATGATCAAAGAGAGCGAACTCACTCCGGAGAAACTGTTTGCGCTGGTTCAATCCCTTCTGGCGGATGACCGGAAATTAAGAGACATGGAAGACAGATCCAGAAAATCAGGCCGGCTGGATGCTGCTGCAAAAATTGTTGATGCCTGCCATCAGTTGGCGGCCAGATAAACGGCTGGAAAACATTACGGGGAAAGAAGTTAAAAAATGGGAAAAGATCGAGAGACAGGGTTCATGCAGCGCAAAGTCAAGCGCATCCATTTTGTCGGTATCGGTGGCATCGGCATGAGCGGTATTGCCGAGGTATTGCTGAACCTTGGTTATGGAGTCAGCGGTTCGGATGTTCAGGTCTCCGATACAACAAAACGGCTGCAGCAGCTGGGGGCGAAAGTTGCCGTCGGACACGCAGCCGAAAATATCGGCAATGCAGATGTGGTTGTAACGTCAACAGCGGTCAAGGCGGACAATCCGGAGGTGATTGAGGCGCATCAAAAAAATATTCCGGTTATCCCCCGGGCGGAAATGCTCGCGGAACTTCTGAAAATGAAATTTTCCGTTGCCGTTTCCGGAAGCCACGGCAAAACAACCACAACATCCATGGTGTCTACGATCCTGGCGCGGGGCGGTCTGGACCCGACCATGGTGATCGGTGGCAAACTGGCCAGCATTGGTTCCAATGCGCGTCTGGGCGACGGCGACATTATCGTTGCTGAGGCCGACGAGAGCGACGGTTCGTTTTTAAAACTGTCACCGACTATTGCCGTGATTACCAATATTGACCGTGAACATCTTGATTATTACCCGGGTATTGAAGAAATAAAGGACGCATTTTTAAAGTTTGCCAATATCGTTCCCTTCTATGGCTGTGTCGTGATGTGCAATGACAATGAGCATGTCCGAGAAATTGCCGGATCCATCAAACGGCGGGTCATCACATACGGCATTGATCATCCCGCGGATTATTCCGCGAGAAACATCCAGTTCCTGGAAACGAAAACCGTTTATCAATTATTCTATCATGAAGAGAAACTGGGTGATGTCGAATTGTTCGTCCCGGGGCTTTTCAATGTTTACAACTCAATGGCCGCCGTGGCGGTGGGGCGGGAACTCGCCCTGGACATGGCGACGGTCAGGAGAGGTTTACAGAGCTTTTCAGGTGTCCAGCGGCGCCTTGAAATCAAGGGCCGTTCGCGAGGGATTACGGTGGTGGATGATTACGGTCATCACCCGACGGAAATCATGGCAACGCTGGCTGCGGCCCGGCAAATGTGGAAAGGACGGCTGATCGTGATTTTCCAGCCGCACCGCTTTACGCGTACTCAGGCGCTCTTTGATGAATTTACCCGGTCGTTCGGCGACGCAGATTTGCTGTTGCTCAACGATATCTATCCGGCGAGCGAAGCCCCGATTCCCGGAATCAATTCCGCCGCTCTCTGGGCAGCCATCAAGGAAGGCGGCCACCCGCATGTGGAATACATTGGTCAGGCGCAGAACACGATGGACTTTCTGCTGGCCAATACAAGGCCCGGCGACACGCTGATCACCCTGGGTGCGGGAAATGTATATAAAATCGGCGAGGCTTTTCTGGAACAGCTGGACAGGCAGGGAGAGAAGAAATGACGGCACGCAGTCAGGGCATACAGGATGCGCTGAGTGGTATGGACATCGGTAAAATATGGTACAGTGAACCGATGTCGCGCCATGCTTCCCTGAAGCTGGGAGGCAGGGTAGACGCGCTGGTCATGGTTGAGTCCGAAGATCAGCTCGGGGAAATGATTCAAAGACTGAAAGCGGGAAATATTCCATTTATGCCGGTCGGCAACCTCACCAATATCATTGTGCGTGACGGCGGATACCGCGGGGTTATGTTGTGGATGCGCGGATTGGACCAGGCTGCCTGTGAGGCAGCGGATGGAAAACAATATTTTATTCATGCGCAGGCTGGCGTCGGACTTACCCGGGTTGTAGGACTTGCGGCTGCGGAGGAATTGACGGGCCTGGAGTTTTGTACGGGGATTCCCGGAAGTGTGGGGGGGGCTGTCTGGATGAACGCCGGTGCGTATGGAACGGAAATCAAGGACGTCATTTCCAGCGTGACGGTGATTGACGGCGGTGGGAAAAAGAAAACATTGCGGCGCGAGGAGATTGCCTTTGCCTATCGCCGGTCAAACCTGCCTGCGGATGTCATTGTCTGCAAGGCCTGTTTTATCCTGGAAAAAGGCAACGAATCGCAAATTCGGGAGCGGATGGCCCAGATCATGAAATGGCGGCAGGAAAAACATCCGTTGCAGTATCCCAGCGCGGGTTCGGTATTTAAAAATCTGCCCGGACTTCCCGCCGGTAAATTGATTGAAGAGCTGGGCTTGAAGGGGATGAGGCGCGGTGACGCTCAGGTCTCGAAACAGCATGCCAACTTTATCATCAACAAAGGCCGGGGGACAGCCCAGGACGTGCTCACGCTGATTACACTGATTCAGGAGAAGGCCAGAAAAGAAAGAGGCGTCGAACTGGAAACAGAAGTGATGATTATTGGAGAGAACCCGTGAATGGAAAAATAAAAGTCAGACTGGAAGCCAGAAAGAACCGATTGCGCCGGCGTATGTTTGGTGCGCTGGGAGAATCTCTGGGTGCGCTGGGCCTGCTTGCTGCCGCGACTGTCCTGGGTGCCCTGTTTGTTTATGCTTACAGTACGATTTTGAGTTCCCCGTATTTTTCAATCAAGGAAATATCCGTACGCGGGGTGAAAGAACTGACGGAAAAAGACATTCTGGCCATGGCAAAAATCAGGATGCGTTCGAATATCCTGTCCGTGAATACAGATGTTGTGGCTAAACGGATATCCGCGAATCCCTGGATCAAAAGTGTTTATGTCGGCAGGGAGCTGCCGGATCGCCTTGTCCTCGAGGTCCATGAGCGGACGCCGATTGCACTGGTCAAGCAGGCGGGCTCTTTGTACCTGATGGATGTAGATGGATTTGTTTTTAAGAAATTGTCCAGGGCCGATGAAGTTGATCTGGCCATTCTGTCGGGTGTGGATGTTCGGGCGAAATCACCATCTGTGCTCGTGGGTGAGGCGCTGAAACTTTTGGAGAGGCTTTCCACTGCAGATCAGCATACGTTTCTGGGGGAAGTATCAGAAATTCATGTTGACGAGGTGTTCGGCTTATCCATCCTGACGGATAAAGGTCTGCATTTGAAACTGGGTCGGGAGAATTTCGCAGGCAAATTGAATCAACTGCAGGTTGTCCTCGCGGACCTGGAAAAGAGAGGATTGAAAAACGGTCATTTGTTTGTCGATCTGGCCGATATTTCCAAAGTGACCGTACAGCGCAAAGACGCTCTGGGAAAGGCGCAGGACCAGAAAAAAGGACCGCAGTACAGAATATAAATGAATGCCTGACGGCCGCAAAGAAGGGTGACATTATGGGGAGAAAAAGCAACGTTCTGGTGGGGATTGATATTGGAACGACGAAAACGACGGCGATTGTCGGTGAGATGACGGAAACCGGCATCGACATCATCGGCATGGGAATAACACCGGCCAAAGAGTTAAAAAAAGGCGGACTGGTCAATATAGACAAAACCGTCGAGGCGGTTCGAAAGGCCGTGGAGGATGCCGAACACATGTCCGGTTGCCGCATCAATTCCGCATATGTCGGCATTGCCGGCAGCCATATTAAGGGACAGAACTCGCTGGGGATCGTTGCGGTCAAGGGCCGGGAAGTCGGCGAAGACGATCTGTTAAGAGCGGTCGAAGCATCCAAGGCAATTGCCATTCCCGTGGACCGGGAGATCCTGCATACACTGCCCCAGAACTATGTGGTGGACGGCCAGGACGGTATCCGTGATCCTGTGGGAATGTCGGGCGTGCGCCTGGAGGCGAAAGTCCATATCGTGACCGGCGCATCTGCTTCCATTCAAAATGTAGTGAAATCCGTCAATCGCGTCGGCCTTGATATCGAAGATGTTGTCCTGGAGCAACTTGCGGCAAGCGAAGCGGTTCTCAGTGACGATGAAAAAGATCTGGGCGTCGCCCTGATCGATATCGGAGGATCCACCACCGGAATCGCTATTTTCGCAGAAGGCAGCATCAAGCATACGGCCACCCTGCCGGTGGGCGGCAATTTCCTGACGTCGGATATTGCGACCGGTTTACGCACGCCTTTTGCGGAAGCGGAAAAAATAAAGATGAAATATGGTTGTGCACTGACTTCAATGATTCCGAAGGAAGAAACCATTGAAGTACCCAGCGTCGGCGGCCGGGAAGCACGCATGGTATCCCGTCAGATTATGGGAAGAATCATTGAACCCCGGATGGATGAAATTCTTAATATGGCACTGAAGGAAATGGTCCGTTCCGGTTACGAAGATTTGCTGGCGGCGGGGCTTGTGCTGACCGGCGGCGCGTCGCTTTTACCGGGTTTAACTGAAATGGCGGAGCAGATTTTTGATATGCCGGTACGCCTTGGTTGTCCTACGGGCGTTGGCGGCTTAAGTGATGTTGCCAATTCACCGGCTTTTGCCGTCGGTGTTGGTTTGATTATTTACGGCAGTAAAAACGTGTCCGGCGATTCGGTTTACCGCAAGACGGGTAATGTTTTCAGTGAATTTTTAAAAACAGTCAAGAAATGGTTTTTGGAGTTTTTCTAAACAAAGAAGGGGGTGCGCATGTTTGAACTAACGGAGGTATGTATCGAAAATTCGGCAAGAATCAAAGTTATTGGCGCGGGAGGGGGCGGCGGCAACGCCGTCAATACGATGATTTCCTATTCGCTCCGGGGAGTCGATTTTATGATCGCAAACACCGACTCCCAGGCGCTGGGAGCGTCGAATGCTCCCGTCAAAATCCAGATCGGCGCTGAAGTCACCAAGGGGCTGGGGGCCGGTTCCAATCCGGACATCGGCAGACAAGCGGCGCTGGAATCCCGCGATGAAATCCGCCGTCAACTGGAAGGTGCGGATATGATTTTCATCACCGCGGGCCTGGGAGGGGGAACGGGCACAGGCGCTGCACCTGTGATAGCACAGGTGGCCCGTGAAAGCGGAGCCCTGACCGTTGCCGTGGTAACGAAGCCTTTTCAGTTCGAGGGCAAAAAAAGAAATTTGCAGGCCGAGGAAGGCATCGTGCAACTGCGCGACGTGGTTGATACCCTGATTGTTGTTCCCAATCAGCGGTTGCTGAGCCTGGGCGGGCGCGGGCTTTCGCTTCTGGATGCTTTCAAAAAGGCGGATGACATTCTTTATCAGGCTGTTAAGGGCATATCCGATCTGATTGTTGTTCCGGGGTTGATCAACCTCGATTTCGCCGATGTAAAAAACATCATGTGCAACATGGGTATGGCGCTCATGGGTACCGGTACGGCCAGTGGTGAGAACCGCGCTGTTGAGGCCGCACAGAGGGCGATATCATCTCCGCTTCTGGAAGACAATACGATTCAAGGGGCGCAGGGGATCCTGCTGAGCATCACCGGCGGGCCGGACATGAGCCTGTACGAAGTCAATGAAGCTTCATCTCTGATTCAGGCCGAGGCGCATGAAGACGCTAATATCATTTTCGGCACGGTTATTGATGAGAATATGAGAGATGAAATCAGGATTACCGTCATTGCGACCGGATTTGAAGATGCGATGAAGAAAAAACAGGCACCGTCCAATGTCGCTCATCTGGGCGGCTTCCGGAAAGAAGATTTATCGACGCCGGCGTATCTGCGCAAGGAAAAATCCCGTGACCAGGCCAATGTGTTGACAATCGGGATCAACGATGAAAGTCAAAACGTCGATATCGATATTCCCACGTTCCTGCGCAGGCAGGCGGACTAGAAGCCTGTTCGTGGTTTTCTGACGGATGCCGTTGTAATTCCCCTGGCCGGGAAGACGGGTTATATCGTTATTGTGAACGTGATATGACGTGAACGCGGCAAAACAGAGGCCATGTTAGGCGCATGAACTGGAAACAGAAAAAACATTACGAAACCCTTTTATCCCGGGAGCAGGGTTTTGTTAAGAAAACATGGGGAACCTGTCATACGGTTTGCCTGGCTTATCCTAATCGCTACCGGATCGGCATGGCTAACCTCGGGTTTCAGGCCGTTTACAAGATATTTAACGAGTTGCCCTCCTTTCTTTGTGAAAGAGTGTTTCTGTCCGTGTCCGGTGGCGACGCCGAATTCGTCGCCGGCGCGGCGGAAACAGTAAGTCTGGAAAGTCAAAAACCCGTTCGTGACTTTGATATTCTGGCCGTATCCGTTTCATTTGAAAACGATTATCCGTCCATACTGAAAATTCTGGAGCGAAGCGGTATTCCGCTTAATGCAAAGGATCGTGATGAGTGCTATCCGCTGGTGATTGGCGGAGGGATTGCGCTGACGCTGAATCCCGAACCGCTGGCTGATTATTTTGATGTCTTGATATTGGGTGAAGCTGAAGAAATACTGCCGCAGTTCGCGCGTGTATTCGCTGAATCCCGACAGCTAGCCCTTAAACGGAAAGATATGCTCCTCGATATGCAAAAGCGAATACCCGGAATTTACGTTCCTTCGCTTTACGAGGTTCACTATTCCCTTCATGGGAAAATCCAGGATATTGCGCCAATCGAAGAAGGATTGCCCAGGCGAATTCAAGTTTCTTCCATAAAAAATATTGATGCCTTTTCCACAGCAGAAGTCATCAGCAGCCGTGATTCAGAAATGGCGGACATGTTTCTTGTGGAAGTCAACCGCGGCTGTCCTCACCGGTGCCGTTTTTGTGCGGCAGGCCACGTTTACGCCCCACCGCGCTTTCGCAGTTATGAGGAAATTGTTTCGGCTGTCGATTACGGGCTTCGTATCAAGAAAAAAATAGGACTGGTCGGCACGGCTGTTTCCGATCATCCTGATCTGGTGAAAATCTGCCGATATATTGTCGATCACAACGCACAGGTTGGCGTCGGTTCTCTGCGCCTGGATCGGATCGATGAAAAAATGGTGGATCTTCTCAAGGCGGGCGGCATTGAAACCGTAGCGCTGGCACCGGAAGCCGGAAGCCAGCGGCTGCGCGATCTGCTTGGCAAAGGGATTTCTTCGGACGATATCCTGAATGCCGCCCGGCTGCTCATTGAAAAGGAAATCTCCAATCTGCGATTATACTTCATGGTGGGTCTGCCGACTGAAGAAGATGAAGACATTGACGCCATTATTGATCTGGCTAAAAAAATACAGCACTCGGCGTTGAGCCACACCTGCGGGAAACGAAAATTCCGGCGCATTACACTGAGCCTTAATCAGTTCATTCCCAAACCCCGCACCCCGCTGCAATGGTGTGCGCTTGAAAATGTTCAGGACGTGGGGAAAAGAATTAAGAAGATCGCCCGTGCGTTTCGTCAGGACAGGCAGATCAATGTCATTGCCGACGTGCCGAAGTGGAACTATGTCCAGGCTCTTCTATCGTTGGGCGACCGGCGCGTGGGTGACATTCTGTTGGCCGTCCATCGTCAAAACGGCAATTGGATGAGGGCGCTCAAAGCTATAAACATCAATCCCGATTTCTATGTCTACAGGGAAAAAGATCTGGATGAAATTTTGCCGTGGGATACCATTGACGTCGGCATGTCCAAAAAAAAGCTGATGCACGAATACGAAAAAGCACTGGCTGGACATCACGAACCCAAACTGTAAAAAAGCTGTGTTTTCTGTATCAGCAGTCGGTCAGGCCCGATGGGTTTCAAGGATGACGAGCGCATCGACGGCCACGGGTTTCCCTTCTGTCACGATCAGGGGGTTAATGTCGATTTCGGCAATTTCGTTGTGTGTCATTCCGAGTTCACCGATACCGACGAGGGCTTTTACCAGCACGTCCTCATCAACGGAATTTTAACCCCGGAAGGCATCAAGAAGCTTGACCGCTCATATTTCATGGATCATCTCTCGCGCATCATCATCAGTAAGGGGAGCGACACGGAAGCTGACGTCTTTCAATGCCTCCGTAAAGATTCCGCCAATACCGAACATCACACAGGGACCAAACTGGGGATCTCGTGTGAGGCCGATGACGAATTCCCTGTTGCCCTTCACCATTTCCTGAATCAGAATGCCGTCAAGGCGAATACCCTTATCCATCAGCTCATCATAAGCCCGGGCTACGTCCTGTTCATTTTTTAGATTCACACGGACCATCCCCATCTCGGTTTTATGCGTCAGCGTCGGGGAAGATCCTTTAAGAACGACAGGAAACCCGATTTTGACAGCTTGATCCACCGCCTCCTGCCGGGAATAGGCGATTGCCTCCCGCGTTACGGGGACATTTGCGCCGGCAACAATCCGCTTGGATTCATATTCCGATAGAGCCTGCTGGCCATTTTGCACTGCATTGCATAAAATTTTGTTCATTTCTTTCTCTTTCTTTAAAACATTGCCTGTTGTCATAGCACGGCCTCCATCTTGCCGGTAATGGTTCTGTTGTCATCCATGATTTCACATTCTGCCTGATCGTAAATAAAACCTCTTTTCAGAAGGGATTCATTGAATATATGGGAAACGGACAGAGCCCGCACCGCTTCTTCAGGTGTCTCAAAGATGGGAATACGGTGTTTGGCCCGGATGGCAATGGACTTGGCAACAGCGTTCGGCGTGTATATGGCCGCAGGCTTATTGTAATGTTTGCACATCTTCAAAAGTTCATGAAGGGTGTCGATCACGAAGGTCTGCCAGACACTCAGGAGGGGTAGAAGTCCGTCCACCTCATCGGCGGAGAGGAGAATCTCAAAGATGTCGAGATAGGTCTGAGGTGGCGCGGGACCGATATCCACGGGGTTCCTGACATTGAAGACCTGTCCTGCTTTTTTCAACTTATCCTGTGTCTGACTTGAGAGCGGCACCATCTGCAAACCCGCTTCCACCAGCAGATCAGCAGCAATGCTGCCGAATGCCCCGGAATTGGTGAACATCGCAACGCGGTTCCCTTTTAAAAGAGGCATTTCAGTGAACATTTTGGGGAGCGAGTGCAGTTCGTTGATGGATTTGAGGCGGATGATCCCTGCCTGTTTACAGGCGCTTTCAAAGATCAAATCATTATTGGCCATCCCCGCTGTATGAGATATGGCAGCCATGGCACCTTCCCGGGTTCTGCCCACCTTGAACATCAGGATCGGTTTACGAGATCTCCTGGCAGCCTCCATGAGTTTACGGCCGTCGGCCACATTTTCCAGATACATCCCGATGACTTGAGTCTCGTCCTTTTGAAAGTAATCAATGAAATCCGCTTCATCCACATCGCACTTATTGCCGATGCTGACAACCTTGTTTATGCCGACAAGGTCGTAATAAAGGGATTCCATGACCAGGACGGCAACGCCGCCGCTCTGAATTGTATAGGAAATGTTTCCCGGAGCTTCAAATATCTGGTTCATTTCAACCAGGCTTGGGTTGAAACCATAGAAACTGCAGAATTTGTTGCGTGTGCTCAATGTCCCCAGGCAGTTGGGCCCCATGATACGGATTCCGTTAGTCTTGATAACCTCGTCGATCTCACGCTGCATCGCTGCGCCGTCTCGGCCGCCTTCGGCAAAACCGGCGCTCTCGATGACAATTCGCTTAATTCCCTTTTTTGCACAATCCTTGACAATACCGGGGACATGGCGCGCCGCGACAATGATAACCGCCAGATCCGGTGTTTCAGGGAGATCCAGGACCGATGAAAATCCCGGGCAACCGTTCACCATCTCACCTTTGGAATTCACTGCGTACACAGGCCAGGTGTAATGAAGATAATCTTTCAGCATATTACAGATAGTGGCCCCCAGATTGAAAGAAGAATTTGATGCGCCAATGACAACAACTGATTTCGGATCGAAAAATTTTTCCATGCGATACTCACCTTGAATTGAATTTTATGAAATACAAAATTGAAATCCTCTAGTGTTTTCTTACATGCCATGAATTTTACGGCCTTTTTATCCAAAGGTGTTTTATTTCATCGCTGTAAACGCTGTTTATATACAAAAACATTGTTTCAATGTCAAGATGTATTACAGGGATTTCTTGAAAGATGGGAATGATCTAAACATTTTTCATTAATTTAGACAGGTTACGCGCTATTTTCTGCCTGTGCATCAAAACTTGCTGCGTATTTTTTTCAGGATGATTTCTGAAGGTTGCTACGATACCGATAAGAGCGGCAAAAAGCGTATGGGAATGGTTCCTGATGTCTCCGCTCGCATTCAATTTTTTATAGATAATGTCAAAGTGACTGAGAATGTCGCGTTCAATTTTCGTAAGTTTGTCGAAAAGCTCGGAGTCGATTGAACCGCCGAGAAAAAAATTCATCATCATCTGGAAATATTGATCGTTGAAAGTGAAATATTCAATGAAATCAGAAATAACCTGTTCAATGGCGCCGTCACGTGATTCATCAATCGTGACAAATATTTTTTCAAACACCTTGCCGATTCCCCTCATAAAAGCTTCGGCAAAAAGGGACTGTTGATCAGAGAAATGCCGGTAGATGAGTGCCGGCGATATGCCCGCGCGTTTTGCAATGTCTCTCATTGTAACTTTTTGAAATGGTTTTTCTGCAAATTCCTTTTCTGCCGCGTCAATGATAATTGTGCGCCGGGCCAGTTTTTCTTGTTCTTTTAATTTGGACAGGACGGTCTGCTTTTTCATTTCCAGCTCCTGATAAATTCTTGTATTCGGCATAAAGGACTGTGGACTGTGCAGAAAATAGCATCGATAATGTTGTCTGTCAAACAGGATCATTCTGCATGACGGTTCACATTGTGATAACAGGAATGATATTGAAGAACGAATTCGTGAAAATGGAACAGTCATTGGAGGAAAAGTTGTTTCCACCGGCAAAAAAATGATGAACACTGACCTGACGTGTGGTAAAGTTATTATACCAAAATCAATCGTGGTTCAAATGAATGGAGATGTCTATGAGAAGACCAACACCTGACTTTACAAAATATGCCGATTTTTTTGATAAAAAAAATATTAAAGAATTCAAGGCCGGCGAATATGTGTTTCACAAGGGAGACAAGGGAGATTGCATGTTTGTTGTACTTGACGGGCAATTGGAGATCGTAGCAGAAGATCTAGTCCTCTCGACTATAGAACAAGGGTATATCTTTGGAGAGATGGCATTAATCGACAGTTCCCCGAGAAGCGCTGATGTCAGAGCGTTATCAGATTGTACCCTGGCTTCTATTGATGAGTATGCGTTCAGATTTCTGGTTAAAAGAATGCCGAATTTTACGCTGGATATTTTGAGTGTTATGGCTAACCGGTTGCGTTTGGTGAATGCTTCCCTGCATTTACATTAGAAAGAATCTCTCATCTGTGCAAAATGGGTGATCGGCAGTTATTTTTGAGGTAAAACCTCCATTGTTCTTCAGGATACATTACCATCAAGAAGCGAGGAGTATATGCTCCCGGATGGTAATGAACTGAAATCTATTCAATTACTCCAGAATACAAATATACTTCTTTCTGCCGCTTGACAAATCGAATGCTTCTTCGTTTTTTTGTAAAAAAGTATATTTCTGTCTGCCAAATCGAATTGCCTTTGCGTGTGAATTCATGAAGATATCGATATTACTGCGATTTCTTCTGCTGGTGCGGTCTTTGACAACAAATGTTCCCATGCCGCTTATTTCAATTTTGGTTCCCAGTTTCAGTCCTTGTTTCTCAAGATCCCGGGAGACGGCCACTATACCGGGTCTGACAAACTCTCCGGAGGCCGTTTTGCCTTTATTTTGGTAACATTCTTTCATCGTGTATGCTGTTACTGATACTTTGATTTCCTCCGCCTGTACACTGCCTGAAGCATTAAACAGGATGAAAATTCCTAAAAGCACAACTCTTGCTACTAATAGGTTAATTCTCGTCATAATGACCTCCTTGTGTTGAAAAGAGCATAAGCGCTCTTTTGCACAGTTTGGGTTATGGCTGCCTTAGCCTACCCTTACCTCTTCTTCTATGGAAACACTCTTTAAAGAGTGGAATACGATT
>JBDKUG010000065.1:0-7449 GCA_039679815.1 Smithella sp. | reverse complement strand
TGGTCTTTTGCCATATGGGCGGCTTATGGATTTTTGCTTCATCAGCGTCTGGCCATCGGCTGGAAGGGATCACGGATAGCATTGTTATCCTGTGTTGCGTTTCTGCTTTTTTTATCCTCGGCCCTGGGGATCAGTTTTTGTTTTGCAACCGTGCATAATTTTATTTGAAAATAATATGATTGCAGTAGTGGGATTAAATTATAAAACGGCGCCGATCGACGTTCTTGAAAAACTCTCAGCCGGGTGCGGCCGGGAAGGGAATTTCCCTGCCGGGTTGAAGACGATTCCGGGCGTGCACGAAATCCTGCATCTTTCCACCTGCAACCGGGTGGAACTGGTGGCATCCGCTGACGATGATTCACGGCCGGTGGATATGCTGAAATCTGCTCTGGCACTTAACGGCGCCCTGACCGATCATGAGGCATCCTGCCTTTATGCATATCGCGATGAAGACGCCATCAGGCATTTGTTCCGGGTTGCCTCCAGCCTCGATTCGCTGGTCATGGGTGAAGCGCAGATTCTGGGGCAGGTGAAAGACGCCTACCGCCGGGCGCTGGCGGAAAATGCAATTGGCCTTGTACTCAACCGCCTGATGCATCGGGCATTTCGCACGGCCAAACGGGTCAGAACAGAAACCGGCATTGCCGCCAATCCGGTGTCGGTGAGTTTTGCTGCGGTTGAACTGGCCAAGAAGATATTTGGATCGCTGGCCGGTAAAAAAATCCTGATCATCGGAGCGGGGGAAATGGCGGAGCTGACCTGCATGCACTTGATCGGCAACGGCGCGGAGGAAATAACCGTTGCCAACCGTTCTACCGCTCAGGCCGAAATGCTCGCCGAAAAATATCACGGGAGAGCGGTGGGGCTCGGCGCCCTTGACGAAGCGCTTTGCGATGCTGATATTGTCATCAGCTCCACCGGTGCCCCGTCGTATGTCGTGACGCAGGATATGGTTCGCGGCTGCCTGCGCAAGCGCAAGAACCGGCTGCTTTTTCTGGTTGATATTGCCATGCCGCGAGACATTGATCCCGCGGCGGACAGTCTAGAAAATGTCTATTTATACAATATTGATCATTTGCAGGACATTGTTGACGAAAATATGAAAAACCGCCGTCGTGAGTCGCTGAAGGCGGAGCAGATCGTTCACGAAGAGGTTGCTCAGTATTTCAACTGGCTTAAGGAACTGGAGGCTGTCCCCACCATCGTGTCGCTCAGGACCAAGGCCGAAGGTATCGTGCGGATGGAGATGGAAAAAGAATCAGGCTGGATGGAAGGCCTTGAAAGCGCCGACCGGGAAAAAGTCGAAGCCCTGGTGAATGGCATTGTCAACAAGATCCTGCACGCGCCGGTGACCGTGATGAAAGAAGAGAGCGCCGAGTTTCAATCGCAGGATATTGTGGCGGCGGCGAGGCAGCTTTTCCGGCTCGACGATTGAAAGGGGTTCTATGAATATTAAAGTTGGAACACGGGGCAGCAGTCTCGCGCTGGCACAGACGAATTCTGTCGTGGAAAAAATTCAAAAAGCCGCCCCTGAAATTATTGCCGAAATTACCGTGATCAAAACAAGCGGCGACATCATGCAGGACGTGTCGCTTGCACAGATTGGCGGGCAGGGTGTGTTTGTCAAGGAGATAGAAGAGGCGCTGCTTTCAGGCGATATCGATCTGGCGGTTCACAGTATGAAGGATGTTCCCGGTGAAACGCCGGAGGGGCTGATGTTTGCAGCCATTCTTCCCCGGGAGGACATGCGCGACGTTCTGGTATCGCGCGGCAACATAAAAATGGAATTCATGCCCAGGGGCGCGAGAATCGGTACGGGATCGCTCCGCCGTGGCGCGCAGATCAAAGCGATGCTGTCCGACCTGGAGATTGTGCCGTTGCGTGGCAATATCGACACGCGGCTCAAAAAAATTGAGACAGAGAATCTGACGGGGATCATCCTGGCCGCCGCGGGCATGAAACGGCTCGGGTATGTTCAGAAGATAACGCAGTTTCTTCCGATAGAATTGATGCTGCCGGCGGTGGGGCAGGGTGCTCTGGGGCTGCAGATAAGAAAGACGGACACTGAATTGCTGAAGGTTCTGGCGAAGCTTAACCATGAGCAAACGGCAACGGAAGTGACAGCGGAAAGATCTTACCTCCGTGCGCTGGGCGGCGGGTGCCGTTTGCCGATAGCGGCTTACGGACTGATTGAGGGACAGCGCCTGACCCTCCAGGGTCTTCTTGCCGCGCCGAATGGAAACAGCGTGATCCGTGATAAAGTCTGGGGGGAGCCCGACGATGCGGAAGAACTGGGCCGGAAACTGGCCGACACGATACTGGAGAAGGGCGGCAGGCAACTTTTGAAACTGTTGTGCTGAAAATATGACTGAAAAAACAAAACCGGGAAAAGTCTATATCATTGGCGCGGGGCCAGGGGACCCCGGCCTCATTACCCTCAAGGCCGTCGAGTGCCTTCGACTGGCCGATGTTGTGATCTACGACAACCTTGTCAACGAAGAACTGCTTAAATACGCCCCGATACACGTGCGGATTATTTACGCGGGGAAAAAAGGCGGTGATCACACTCTTTCGCAGGACAGGATCAATGAGCTGTTAGCCAAAGAAGCGCGGGGCGGCAGCACGGTTGCCCGTCTCAAGGGAGGCGATCCATTTGTCTTCGGACGCGGCGGCGAGGAGGCCGAAGTGCTGGCGGCTGAAGGGATACCATTTGAAGTGGTCCCCGGTGTCACATCCGCCATAGCGGTGCCTGCTTATGCCGGCATCCCGTTGACGCATCGCGGTCTGACATCCACGGTGACCTTTGTGACCGGTCACGAGGATCCGACAAAGGACAAAAGCGACATCAACTGGCAGGCATTGTCGGGAATCGGTACGCTGGTCTTTCTGATGGGCGTGAAGAACATCGTACAGATTACCGAAGCACTGATCAGTCACGGCAAGTCTCCTGACACAGCTGCGGCGCTGATTCGCCGGGGCACATCGCCGGGGCAGCAGGTGCTTGCCGGAACGCTGTCCTCCATTGCCGGTCTGGCCCGGGCTAATCATTTCAAGCCGCCCGCCATTCTGGTTGTTGGTCCTGTCGTTAATCTGCGCGATACCCTGCGCTGGTTTGATATTAAACCGCTGTTCGGAAAAGGTGTCGTTATTACCCGTCCCCAACGGCAGGCGGATGATCTGGCGCGGCTGCTTGCGGCCCAGGGCGCCAATCCGATTGCTTTTCCGACGATCAGCATCACGCAACCTCCCGATTGGAGCGAGTTGGATCGTGCGTTGACTCAGCTTGAAAGCTACAACTGGCTGATTTTCACAAGCGCCAACGGTGTCCATTTCTTTTTTGAGCGCCTTCATAAGAAGGGCATGGACATCCGGGATATCAAGGGAATCAAAATAGGATGCATCGGCCCGACCACAGCCCGGCAGATCGAAGACAGGGGAATCCGCGTGGATCTGGTGCCCGATGAGTTCATTGCCGAGGGCCTTCTGAAGTCGTTTGCTTCGATGGATCTGTCAGGAAAGAAAATTCTCATTCCGCGAGCGTCCAGGGCGCGCGACATTCTGCCTGAAGGCCTGAAAAATCAAGGCGCCTCGGTCGATGTGGTCACCGCGTATCAAACGATTCAGTCCGGCAGAAAAAAGGAAGACCTGACCGCGTACGTTGATGCGGGGGAAGTCGATGTGATTACTTTTACCAGTTCATCGACAGTGACCAACTTTGTCGAGATTATGGGTGAAGGTTTCATTCTGCCTCGGCATGTGAAAATTGCCTGCATCGGCCCGGTCACGGCGGCGACTGCGGAAAAAGCCGGTTTCCGGGTGGATATCCGGCAGGAAGAATATACTATGGAAGGACTGGTGCAGTCCCTGGTCAACTATTTTCAAAATGAACCATTCCGTAAGGAAGGGTAGGGAACCATTATGATCGGCATTTCCAAATTATACTGCGGGGCGGTGGAGCCTTCCGATGTGCTGCGCTACAACCGTTACTCCGGGATACTTCCGTCACACCTGCTGCAGTTTTCATCGGACAAAAAGCCGGTGGTGGTCTGGAACATGACGCGCCGCTGTAATCTGAAGTGCATTCACTGCTATTCCAGCTCCGCTGATGTCGACTATCCCGACGAGCTGACAACGGAAGAAGGCAGAACACTGATTGATGATCTGGCTGCTTTCGGCGCACCGGTGATTCTGTTTTCCGGCGGTGAACCGCTTATGCGGAAGGATCTGCTGGAACTGGCGAAGTACGCGACGGACAGGGGCATGCGGGCGGTCATTTCCACAAACGGTACGCTTATCACCCGCGAGATCGCGGCCCAACTGCAGAAGATCGGCCTTTCCTACGTGGGCGTCAGTCTCGACGGCCTGGAAAAAACGCACGACCGTTTCCGGGGAAGGAAGGGAGCTTTTGACGCGGCCATCGAAGGCGTCAGGAACTGCCGCGACTCGGGCATCAAGGTCGGCATCCGCTTTACAGTGAACAAGCACAATCTGTCTGACGTGCCGGCCATGTTTGATCTGCTTCGAAAAGAAAAAATTGAGCGGATGTGTTTCTACCATCTGGTTTACACCGGACGCGGTTCCAAGCTCCGTGAAGAGGACCTGACGCATGAAGAGGCCCGCAGTCTTCTGGATTTAATTGCTGCAAAAACAAAAGAAATGTTTGACGACGGGCTTCAGCCGGAAATCCTCACGGTTGACAATCATGCCGACGGACCCTATTTATATTTAAAAATGAAAAAAGAAAAGCCGGAGCGGGCGAAAGAGGTGCTGGAGCTGCTGGAAATGAACGAAGGCAACAGCTCCGGCCACGGCATCGGCTGTGTGAGCTGGGATGGCGAGGTCTATCCCGATCAGTTCTGGCGTAACCAGCCGCTGGGGAATGTGAGGCTCAGGCCCTTCAGCGAAATCTGGACGGATGAAAAAAACGAATTGCTGATGAAACTGAAAGATAAAAAGAAACACGTTCATGGCCGTTGCGGCACCTGCTGCTGGCTGTCTGTCTGTGGCGGCAACTTCCGGGCGCGGGCCGAATCGGCGGGTGATGTCTGGGGACCGGACCCCGCATGCTATCTGACAGATCAAGAAATATCAAAGAGGGAGGACTAGACATGCAATTTCCTGAATACCGGGGACGCAGACTGAGAAAAAATGAAAACATGAGGCGTCTGGTACGCGAGACAAAATTATCTGTAGATGACCTGGTCTATCCGCTGTTTGCAGTTCCCGGTAAAAGCGTTAAAAAGCCGATCTTAGCCATGCCCGGCCAGTTTCAACTGTCCGTGGATTACATTGCCGCAGAAGCGCGGCAGGCTTTTGAACTGGGAATCCCGGCTGTGCTTCTTTTCGGCATTCCGTCAAAAAAGGATGAGCAGGGCACCGGCGCTTTTGCCAGAGACGGCATCGTCCAGCAGGCGGTGAAGCGGATTAAAAACGAGGTCCCCGATATGCTCGTCATTACGGATGTGTGTCTGTGCGAATACACCAGTCACGGCCATTGCGGCATTCTGGAAAAGGGATCGGTGAAAAATGACACGACACTGGAAGTGCTGGCGGAAACGGCGCTGTCACAGGCACGTGCCGGTGCGGACATGGTCGCGCCTTCGGCCATGATGGACGGTCAGATTGGGGCGATCCGTGAGGCGCTTGATGAGAATGAGCTGGAAGAGATTCCGATCATGGCCTATTCAGCAAAGTACGCCTCGTCGTTTTACGGACCCTTCCGGGAGGCGGCCCAGAGCGCCCCGCAGTTTGGCGACCGCAAATCCTACCAGATGGATCCGGCCAACGGGGATGAGGCGATTCGGGAAATATCCCTGGATGTCTCCGAAGGCGCGGACATCATCATGGTGAAGCCGGCTCTGGCTTACCTGGATGTCATTTGCCGCGCGAAGCAGGAATTCGATCTGCCGCTTGCGGCGTATAACGTCAGTGGAGAGTATTCCATGATCAAAGCCGCCTCCCAAATGGGATGGCTCGATGAAGAAAAAGCCATGCTGGAGAGTATGACTGCAATCAAGAGAGCAGGCGCGGATATCATTATTACTTACTGGGCGAAAGATCTGGCAAAGGCGCTGGGAAAATAAGAGTTGCATCGCACTTCGCATGCCCGGAACGCGTGACCTGAAAGGTTATGACGAAAAGGTAGAATATATTGACCAGACCATCATTCATGTCAGCAATCCAGGGGGATAAAGTCCGCATGATTGCGTGGGAAGTGACGCGCAGCTGCAATCTTAACTGCATCCACTGCCGGGCGGCGTCTCATTTCGGGTCTTATCCTGGAGAACTGTCTACCAAACAGTGCTTTCGTCTGATCGACGATATCGCAAGCGCTTCCAGACCGGTCATCATACTGACCGGCGGCGAACCTCTGTTGCGGCCGGATATTTTTGAAATTGCCGCTTATGGAACCCAAAAAGGTTTGCGCATGGTCATGGCGACCAACGGCACATTGGTGGACGAGGCAACTGCGCGCAGAATGATCGAAAGCGGAATTCAGCGGGTCAGCATCAGTATCGACGGCAAAGATGCACAAAGCCACGATGTGTTTCGAAACCAGCCCGGCGCTTTTGACGGTGCGATAAAAGGGATTGAGGCCATGAAATCCGTCGGTATGGAATTTCAGATTAACACAACCATCACGAACACTAATTTACATCAGATAAAAGATATTCATTCCCTGACGCTGAATATCGGAGCAGCGGCACATCACATCTTTTTGCTGGTGCCCACGGGGCGCGGCAGGGATTTGGCCGAACAGGCCATTACGGCGGCCGATTATGAAAAGACGCTGATGTGGTTTTATCAGGAAAGCCTGACGTGCGAAATTCAGCTCAAGGCCACCTGCGCGCCGCATTATTTCCGTATCATGCGACAGAACAAGCCCAGAGGAGGCAAGCCGGTCAAAAAAGCGGGAGGCCATTTTCACGAATCCACCCGCGGGTGTCTGGGGGGAATTACATTTTGTTTCATTTCCCATGTCGGACAGGTGCAGCCCTGTGGCTATCTCGAACTGGATTGCGGAAATGTGCAAAAGCAGAGTTTTGGGGAAATCTGGGAGACCTCCGCGGTGTTTCGTAATCTCCGCGATTACAGCAAGTATGGCGGCAAATGCGGCCGTTGTGAGTTTATCAAGGTCTGCGGCGGCTGCCGCGCGCGGGCGTATGAGGCGACGGGGGACTATTTGGCGGAAGAGCCGTTGTGTCTGTACCATCCGAAGGCTGTTGAAAAGCACTGATCTGCGTCGTTGCGCTGCGAAGCCCACCGCTCAACGTATAAAACTATACGCCTCGCGGTTGGCTTCTTGCGCGCCTGGCATCTCAGTACTCGCGTGCCCTTTAGGGTATTTGAACAGCCTTAGAAGACATGAAATGAATAGTTGAAAGTTTGATTAATGGACGATATCGATAAAAAAATCCTTAATATTCTGCAAAATGAATTTCCTCTTGA
>JBDKUG010000081.1:0-2180 GCA_039679815.1 Smithella sp. | reverse complement strand
TAGCCGCTTCCTTTGCGGATGTAGGCAAGATGAAAATTATCGTTCACCCTGTCCGTAAAATTCCAGTTTTCAGGAAGGACGAAGTCATTCCAAAAATTGACCCGGATCAGCGAATGACTCAAAAACGATTTCAGCAGCATTTCATAACTTTGAAAAGGAATACGGCTATTACTTTTTGACATCAAATATCACCTTCTTCCATTGCCTTTATCATGGAATTGAATTAAAATCATTATATCATATCGATTTTAGCAGAAGAAGATATGAGAAATAAAGTTTTTTATGACCAGGGAAAAAGTGCGGCTGCGACTGTATTCATCACATAGAGGGTCGGGCGCACGGGTCACAAAAAGCTGCGCAGATGCCGGCAAATGATTTGCAGAAGGATCGTTTAAAATCCGTGCCCGAGCGCATGAATTTTCGGGCCCTTTTGTGCAGTCTGCAGTTCCCCGTAAACATTGTGACATCTCGATTGCCCTTTGAGCAGGGTGTACTATTTGAACATCAGAAAGAAATGTGAGCTGATCAGGATGGATAAACCGAATATTGTGGTGATTATGGCAGATCAGATGAGAGGCGACTGCCTTTCGCATTTAAATCATCCGGTGGTGGAAACGCCCTGGCTGGACCATCTTGCCCGGGACGGCATATCGTTTACCAGAGCTTACTCGGCGGTGCCCAGCTGCGTACCTGCTCGGGCCGCCCTTCTGACCGGGCTTTCCCAGGATCACCACGGCCGTCTGGGATATCAGGACCGAGTTGCCTGGAATTATAAACAAACGCTGCCCGGAGTCTTCCGCGCTCGCGGATACCAAACCCACTGTGTGGGGAAAATGCATGTGTGGCCGGCGAGGAATCGCTTGGGCTTTGACGAGGTAGAACTTCACGACGGCTACCTGCATACCGAACGCAATCCGGGGATTCCGATATCTGAACACAGCGAACGCAACGACGATTATCTTACGTGGCTCCGCCGGGAACTCCCGAATGCGGATTTGAACGATTCGGGGCTTGAATGCAATTCCTGGCTGGCACGCCCTTTCCCCTATGATGAAAAATATCACCCAACCAACTGGGTAACGCAGCAGGCTGCCGCTTTTCTTAAGCGGCGGGACCCCACGGTCCCATTCTTTTTGATGCTGAGTTATGTGCGCCCTCATGCTCCGCTAGATCCGCCTCAGTATTATTATGACCTTTATGGCCGCCAGAAAATCGACAGCCCGCTGCACGCAAATTGGGAACAGCCCGATCATGAGCGTCTGGCCCAATACGTCAATACATCGGCGGGCGAAGTTCTTCCCAAGGCCTTGCGTCGGGCCCGAGCGGCCTATTACGGATCCATTGCGCACATTGATAACCAGATCGGCCGCTTTTACATGTCCCTTCAGGATTCCGGTGAATTGAGAAATACCGTGATCCTTTTTGTCTCCGATCACGGCGATATGCTGGGCGACTTCAACTTGCTGCGCAAGTCGCTTCCCTATGAGGGCTCGGCCCATGTGCCGCTGATCCTCGGCGATCCCGGGAATCTTTTGGATTTTCCGAAGAAAGGCAGCCGCAATGAGACCGTGGTTGAACTGCGAGACGTGATGCCGACGCTGCTGGACGCGGCGGGAATTCCCATCCCTGCAGGGTTAGACGGTGCCAGCTTGCTGCCCGCAGCCCGCGGCAAAGTCAATGCATTGCGGCCATTCCTTCACGGGGAACACACCCTGGGCGTTCTCTCAAATCAATGGATCGTTGAGGGCAACCTGAAATACATCTGGTTCAGTCAAACGGGTCAGGAACAGCTTTTCGACCTGTCGCAGGATCCACGGGAACTGATGGACCTCTCTAAGGACACCGGTTATGCCGGAAATCTGAAACGGCTACGGGGATATCTGACCGATGCCCTAGCCCGGCGGGGCGACGGCTACAGCGACGGGCGCAGGCTCCTGGTGGGAACAGCTCCCCATAACCTGATGCCGTTTATGACAATGAAGTGAACTCTTCTTTTTCTCTTAAATACCGGTGAACATGCAGCCGGGGTATCCTTCAGGCCGCAGGAGGGAGAGTTATATGCCGCCCGTTTATTTTCTCATCAAACCGGCCTCAAGCAACTGCAACCTGCGGTGCGAATATTGTTTTTACCAATCCGAAGCGCTAGGCAGGAAGGTCGCTTCCTATGGGCTTATGACGGA
>JBDKUG010000279.1:0-1943 GCA_039679815.1 Smithella sp. | reverse complement strand
TGAAGATTATCAGCGTCGGATACAAAAAGGGGATCTGGTCAATTCGTCCATTTTCATCCCGGCCAACCCGAATGCCCCGCACACCGGCACCAGTGTAACCTTTACTTACAAAACCTTTTCCATTGTCGGCGAACTGGGACGGAACGTTGCCGACTTGAGAAACGATATTCAAAACGACCGTATCCTGCAATGCTTCGCCGGTCTCGATGCGACCTGTGAGACAGCGCTGACGCACACGCGCTGGGCTTCCGTGGGTTCCATCACAGAAGAAAATTGCCACCCGGTAAACAACTATACGACAGCATATGCCTTTTCCGAATGTCCGTTGTATCCCGGTATCGAGCCTCATATCAATGTCGTGTTAAACGGCGACATTGATAATTATCCGGCTCTTCGTCAAGCCCTGGAGACCGGGGGAGAATTGATCGCTCCGCAGCTCACCACCGACACCAAAATTATTCCAATGCAAATTGAAAAATATCTGAAAACGGGAAACAATCTCCCTGAATCTTTTCGACTGGCCGTCAATGATTTTGAAGGATCACATGCCATCGCCATGACCAGCAATCTGGAACCCGATAAAATGTTCCTGGCGCTCAAGGGCAGCGGACAGTCCATCTATATTGGCGTAAGCGAAGACCAGTATTTGTTTTCTTCTGAGATTTACGGACTCGTAGAAGTAACGCCGCGGTTTATAAAAATGAACGGTGAGACATCAAACGGCAGTGCTTCCGGTCAAATGCTTGTTCTGAATCAGAACCGGGGCGGCGGCATCAGGGGGATTGACGCCTGCTTCTATGACGGTAAGGTCATCCATCTGACGGATGATGCTGTGCAGCTGGCAGAAATCACAACACGTGATATTGACCGCAGCAGCTATCCGCATTTTTTCCTGAAAGAAATCTCTGAATCGTCCCTGTCAATAAAAAGAACCCTGCGGGGTAAATACCGTATATCCATGACGGATCCATCCTCCCCGCGAGTCTCTTTCAATCTGGGCAAAGATATGGTTCCGGAAACGATATGCAATGGATTGAGGAATGGGGACATCCGGGAGATCATCGTCATTGGCCATGGAACGGCCGCCGTGGCAGGTCAGGCAGTAGCCGACACATTGTCACATTACCTGAAAGACACTCCTGTGAATATCATGTCCAGGGTCGCCTCGGAGTTGAGCGGATTCGGGTTGAAAGAAGATCTGACCGACACGCTGGTCATCCCGATCACGCAATCGGGAACCACCACAGACACCAACCGTGCCGTGGCAATGGCAAGAGAACGCGGCGCTCAGATCATCTCCATTGTTAACCGCAGGCAATCGGACATTACCACTAAATCGCACGGCGTGTTTTACACCAGCGACGGGCGCGATATCGAAATGTCCGTCGCCTCAACCAAAGCCTTCTATGCGCAGATCGTCGCGGGTCAGGTGCTGGGGCTTTTTTTCGCACAGATTTTAGGTTCCCGAACCGACAATGACATCGCCAGGGCGCTCACCAACCTGGAATCCGCGCCGCAGCTGATGGATCGGATTTTCGAGCATCGGGATTCAATTGCCGCTTCGGTGAAAGCGACCGCAGGTAAAAAATACTGGGCCATTGTAGGCAGCGGCCCCAATAAGGCGGCGGCCGATGAAATACGCATCAAACTCAGCGAACTCTGCTATAAAACGATTTCATCAGATATTGTCGAGAATAAGAAGCATATCGATTTATCCGCCGAACCGTTAATCCTGGTCTGCGCTTCCGGAAATCCTGATGCTGTTTTGGAAGATGTCGTCAAAGACGCTGCCATTTTCAGGGCGCATAAAGCAGCGGTCATTATTATTGCGGATGAAGGGGACTCCCGCTTTGATCAGGTCGCGGACGCGGTCATTGGCATACCCGCCGCTCTCGATCCGCTGCCGGTTATTCTCAACACGATGGCCGGTCATTTGTGGGGTT
>JBDKUG010000203.1:0-5979 GCA_039679815.1 Smithella sp. | reverse complement strand
GCCAACAACTCCGGTAAAAGCACTCGCAACGGCTCCCCCTGTCGCGCAGGCAAAACCAGTGAAACAAACACCTGCAGCAGCAAAGCCCACCGCTCAGCCAACAACTCCGGTAAAAGCACTCGCAACGGCTCCTCCTGTCGCGCAGGCAAAACCAGTGGCACAAACACCTGCGGCAGCACAGGCTGCGGCACAGGCAACTACACTTGTAAAAACATTTCCTGTGTCTCCTGCTCCCGTACAAAAGGTAAAAGTTATCGGCAATCGGGACAGCAAGCGATATCACCTGCCAGGTATGAAATACTACAATGCCGTCGAGGCCTATCACCGGGTGGAATTCGATTCCGAAGCCGATGCGATCAAAGCTGGATATTACAAGGCGAGAAGATAAAACCGTCCGCCCTCTATTCCCCTTCATACCGGGACCATCCTCAAAGGATCTTCAAAAAGTAAAAAAAACAGACCTGTCTGACAATGATAACAGGAATGCTTTTTTATAAACCGTAAGAAACATTATTTGCGTTTCAAATTTTATCGTCAAGATCACCAAAGACTATTTTTCATTTGACATCAACATGGATACTTGGCATTATCATAAACAGGTAAGATCCAGTCATATCCAACAAACGGTTGTCTTTTTTTGTCATCCGTCATCATTGCCGGCAGCAGGGTGTATTTATGATGAAAGATTCATCCAGGACCACGCAAGCACTGCTCGCAGAAAATTCTGATTTAAAAAAAAGAATGCAAAAATTAAAACAATCATTATCGGATAAAAGCATTGTGAAGCGTGAGCAGGCACAGCAGGATTACGAAGCCATCTTCCGTGAAATGCTGGAAGGCTTTGCTCTGCATGAGATCATTTGTAATGACGAGGGACAACCGGTGGATTATCGTTTTCTGTCTGTCAACCCGGCCTTCGAACACATAACCGGTTTGAAAGCCGGTGAAATTGTCGGCAGGACTGTCCTTGAAGTTCTGCCGGGAACAGAGCAATACTGGATAGAGACCTATGGGCGAGTGGCGCTGACGGGTGAACCGGCCGTCTTCGAAAACTATTCTAGCGTGCTGGACAAATACTTTATGGTAACGAGCTTTCAGCCCGCACCGGGCCATTTCGCCTGCGTTTTCTTCGACATTACCGAACGTAAACGATCAGAGGTAGCACTGCGGGAAAGCGAAATTAAATACAAAACCCTTTTCGAATATTCCAATGACGCCATTTTCGTAGGGGATGAACGTGTATTCATTGACTGCAACAAAAAGGCCATGGAGATGCTCGGCTGCACAAAGGAGCAGATTATAGGGCAATCTTTTAACCGATTCATGCCGGAAATTCAGCCGGACGGAAGAAACACCAAAGAAAAAATACTGGAGAGGGCAAGAGCAGCAATTAATGGTCATCCTCAATCCTATGAACTGCAGCATCGTCGTTATGACGGGACGCTTTTTGATGCAGAAGTCAGTCTAAGCGCTTTCAACGACAAGGGGAAATATTACATCCATACAATTGTTCGCGACATCACCGAACGCAAGCGGGTACAGGAAGAGCTTCTTTTATTCAAAAAGGCAATTGAAGGTTCGAGCGATGCAATTGGAATGGCCGATAAGCACGGCAATCACTTCTATCAAAACAAAGCATTCACCGATCTTTTAGGGTATACAGCTGAAGAGCTCCATGTGGTGGGAGTGGCGAAACGCGTTTACGCAGACCAGGATGTTGCTCGCGATGTATTTGAAACAATTATGGATGGAGGTTCGTGGAGTGGAGAAGTAGAGGATATAGCCAAGGACGGACACAGATTAATTGTTATGCTTCGTGCAGATGCCATCAAGGATGAAACCGGTAAAATTATCGGACTTTTAGCAATAAACACCGATATTACCGAGAGAAAGAAGGCCGAGGAGGCATTACGTGAGAGCGAGGAACTTTACACACGGCTGGTGAACACGATCCCTGAAGTTGTTGTCAGGACAGGCCTTGATGGCAAGATCCTGTTTGTAAATGAAAATGCGGTTCAGGTGAGCGGATTCAGCCGGCAGGAATTAGAGCACCACAAACTCTTTGAGTTCATTCCACCTGAAGAACACGCCAGGGCCATTCAAAACATGAAGAAAGTGATGGAAGAAGGCTCGCATTACATCAATGAATACCACCTCTTCACGAAAGATGGCAGGAGAATCCCCTACGAAATCACAAGTGATGTATTCCGCGGCAAAGACGGCACCCCCTCCGGATTTGTTCATGTATGCCGCAACATCAGCCAGCGCAAGCAGGCCGAGCTCGAAAAGGAGCATCTGCAGGAACGCCTGAACCAGGCCCAGAAGATGGAATCCGTGGGACGGCTGGCTGGCGGGGTCGCCCACGATTTCAACAACATGCTGAGCGTGATCCTAGGCCATGCGGAGATGGCCATGGGAGATACGGAATCGGACCAGCCCCTTTACGCCCATCTTCTGGAAATCAGGAAAGCGGCAGAGCGTTCCGCCGATCTCACACGCCAGCTTCTCGCCTTTGCCCGCAAACAGACGGTATCCCCCCGGGTGATCGACATGAGCAAGACTGTGGAGGGCATGCTCAAAATGCTGCAGCGGCTGATCGGGGAGGACATTCATCTGTCCTGGCTGCCGTGCGTGAACTCCTGGCCGGTGAAGATTGATCCCTCCCAGGTGGACCAGATTCTGGCAAACCTCTGTGTCAATGCCCGTGACGCGATCACCGGTGTAGGTAAGGTCACCATCGAATTGGAAAATATTCATATCGATGAAGCCTTTTGCGCAAGGTATCCGTACTTTATTTCACCCGGAGACTATATTCTCCTCGCCGTAAGTGATGACGGTCACGGCATGGACAAGAAGGTTCAGGACAGGCTTTTTGAACCTTTTTTCACCACCAAGGATGTGGGGAAAGGCACGGGCCTGGGGCTGGCTACGGTTTATGGCATCGTCAAGCAGAATAAAGGATTCATCAATGCTTACAGCGAACCCGGCCATGGAACAACCTTCAGGATTTATCTGCCCCGGCACCTAGGTGAAGCCGAACATGCAAAAACTGAACAACCGCAGGAATCGATGATCCGCGGCCATGAGACGGTTCTGGTTGTGGAGGACGAGTTGGCCATTCTGGACCTGTGCAAAATAATGCTGGAACAGAAGGGGTATGAGGTTCTGGCCGCTGCCACGTCTGGAGAGGCGATCCGGCTGGCCGGGGAGCACAGCGGGGAAATCCATCTATTGATTACCGACATGGTGATGCCCGATATGAATGGCCGTGATCTTGCGAAAAGGTTCCTTTCTGTCTATCCCGCCATGAAATGTATGTTTATGTCGGGCTATACGGCTAATATGATTGCCCACCAGGGCATCCTCGATGAAGGCGTGCATTTTATTCAGAAGCCGTTCTCCAGAAATGACCTGACGAACAGGGTGCGGGAAATATTGGATCAGAAATAAATGACCGCATTCTGACAGTTTTTATCTCATGTTTAGTGAAAATTCAGACATTATTTATATCTCAATCCAGGCTCGCACCTGATTCATTTTAATCTCATTGTAATTAACCGCATCAACTCTTTCGCGAAAATATAAATTTGCAGTACACGTTCCTGTTGGCTATTGACTTAGAAAATACTTTTCCTGTATGTTTGCCCAGGGAAACGGGTCCACTTAACAATCACGGTCCATGGCAACCGCATCGCACTGTTAAAGATATCCGCATACAAACTCATCGTGAACATGAAATCAGGAGGTTGCTTCATGCTGCAAAACAAAATCACCACTCTCAATGAATTTGAGGGAGCCGCCCTGCTGAAACAGGCGGGCATCCCTGTCATCGACAGTATTTTAGCCGACAATCATTCCGCGGCGTCTGCGGCGGCGGAGCGGCTGGGCTTTCCGGTCGTGTTGAAAATCTGTTCTGATGCTGTACCCCACAAGACCGAACAGGGCGGCGTGGTATTGAACATTAAAAATTCCAGTGCTCTGGTAAAAGCCGCCCGCGATATGGAAAAAAGATTTTCAGGAATTCCCCACAAACTCCTGGTACAAAAAATGGCCCATCCGGGCACTGAACTCATCCTTGGAGGCAGGCGTGACCCCGTATTCGGTCCCGTGGTCCTGGCGGGCATCGGGGGCATCTTCGCCGAAATTTTCCGTGATACGGTAATCGACCTTGCACCGGTCGATGAAAAAACTGCCCGAGCGATGCTCCGCCGTCTCAAAGGTGCCGCCCTTCTTGAGGGCTACCGATCTCAAAAATCCCTTGATATCGCCGCTGTCGCCAAAGCAGTTTCGTTCATTTCCAATCTGCTGTCGGGCCGGCCGGACATTCTCGAAATCGATGTGAATCCTTTTATCCTTTATCCGGAAGGAGGAGTGGCCGTTGACGCCCTTGTCCGGATGGACGGCAGACCTGCCGCAATCCCCAGAAAACGCCACAACCCGGAAACCGTGGCGCCTTTTTTTCAGCCGGCATCCGTAGCTGTGATTGGTGCCTCAAGGAGTCCGGGCAAAGGGGGAAATATCATCCTGCGCAATCTCCAGAAGGCGGGTTTCAAAGGCGCCATTCATCCTATCAATCCCTCCGTCAAAGAAATCCTCGGTTTTCCTGCCTTTGCCAGGGTTTCTGACGTACCGACACCGGTGGATACAGCCATGATTGTAATTCCCAAGAGCGCGGTGCCCGATGCGCTTGAAGACTGCGCCACCAAAGGAGTCTCCAGCATCATCCTCAGCACGGGCGGCTACTCGGATATGGGAGAGGCGGGAGCGAAAGAGCAAAATGAGATTATCGATCAGGCGCGTAAGGCCGGTATCCGCATCATGGGGCCCAACAGTATCGGCACGCTCAACCCGTCTGCCGGCATGTCCACCTCCATCGTCGGCCTTGATCCTATCAAGGCGGGCGGAGTGTCCATCATCGGCCAGTCCGGTGTTTTCTCTTCGGGGTGGGCGCGTTGGATTGCGGACACCAAACCCTTCGGCCTGGCCAAGGTTGCCTGCATCGGAAACAAGGGCGATATCAACGAAAGCGATCTGCTGGAGTACATGACCGGTGATCATCAGACCAACACCATCGGCATGTATCTGGAAGGCGTGGTTGAGGGAAAACGATTCTTCAAGGCTGCGTCAGAGGCGTCTAAGAAAAAACCCGTGGTTGTGATAAAGGCCGGCCGCAGTGAAGCCGGAGCGGCAGCCGTTGCATCGCATACCGGATCACTTGCCGGATCGGACGCCGTGTTTGATGCCGTCTGCCGCCGAGCGGGCCTTATCCGGGTGCAAAACTCCGAAGCCTTTTTTGATGCCCTGGCGGCATTCGAAAAACTTCCACTGCCGCGGGGGAACCGCATGGGTTCGCTCTCCATCACAGGAATGGGCTGCGTTGCGGCTACGGATGCCGCGGAGGAATGCGGCATCGTCCTGCCCGCCCTCAGGCCGGAAACATTAAAACAACTGCGTGAAGTCATGCCGTCCTGGGCGCCGGTGCGCAATCCTATTGACACCTGGTCTGCCATTGAACAGCACGGATCGAGAAAAGCATCCAGCCACATTGCCCGATGCCTGATAGACCAGCAGGATGTTGACGCCCTGCTGATCACCTTTGTTCTCATGCCGGAAAGTATGTTCGACATATCAGAAGCTTTCGCCGATATTATCAGCAGCCATCCGCACAAACCTGTTTTTGCAAGCTACTACGGCGGTACGGCCCGGGAGATTGCCCACATCCACGATGGATTTTCCACCCTGAGCGTGCCCTGCTACCCGACACCGGAACGCGCCATAGCCGCGTTTGGCCGCATGGTGGAGTACGCGCGGTTCCGCGGTATCATCCGCGGATGACTTTTTAACGCGGGAAAGAAAATTTTTATTTACTCCGGTGATGATCATGTCCCGGCTCCGGAAGTTACAAAGGGGGAAGGCTGCAAAACAGGCTGACCACAAAATAGCTTTCCACAGCCGCGCCAATGGATTGTGGCAAAAATC
>JBDKUG010000271.1:0-2070 GCA_039679815.1 Smithella sp. | reverse complement strand
AGGCTATATTTCGGGAGAAGGACAAAATTACCGCAATGCGGACGTCACAAGTTACATCCCTGCCATGGAAGCCATTATAGAAAGAGGCGGCTGGGTGATCCGATTGGGTGACCCCAGCATGAAAGCAATGCCGGGCAACAAACGTATCATCGATTACGCGCATCTGGAAAACAGAAGCGACTGGATGGATGTATTTCTCTGTGGGGCATGCAAGTTTTTTTTTGGCAGTGCATCCGGTTTGGCAGCCGTAAGTGGCGTGTTTGGCGTTCCTTCGGCCATTGCCAACCAGGCCCCTGTTTCAGTTGTGCTACCTTATCTCCCGTGTGACGTTGGAATCCCCAAGTTGTTGTACTCGCAAAGAGAAAAACGTTACTTAAAGATTTCTGAGATACTGGGTTCCGCGATAGGAAATTTCCGTTTTGATTCACTATATAAGGACTGCGGCACATTTGTCATAGACAATACACCCGAAGACATTGAAGCATTGGCTCTGGAAATGTTGGATAGGATAAATGGTGTGATTGTTTACACTGCTGAAGATAACGAACTTCAGGAACGGTTCAAGTCATTGATGGATGAGAACCATTATTCCTATGGTTCGGAAGCCAGAGTGGGCCGTGAATTTCTCCGTAAATATTCATTATTATTGGATTAATAACATGGCATGGAGATTACTCTGTAAAATTTGCTGCGGTTGATCCACTGCCCAGAATGCCAAGTTGAGAAAAAGAGTGAGACCTTTGAAAAAATCAAAAAAACTACTGCTGATTTTGATCCCAACTTATTGAAAATTAACAGAGATGCTTACCTGGACGGCTATTGGCAATCTGAAAAATATTTTTTGGACATAGCGCCTGTGATTCGTAAAGAATTATCCATCAAAACCCCACCTGATCGTGAAAATGAACTCTTGATAAACAAAATCGCAAACTCAGATGCGGTCAGTCTCCATATTAGGAGGGCGGACTATGTGGCTGACAGCCATACGAATACGATTCATGGGGCATGCTCTCTGGATTACTATCATCATGCCGTGGACAAAGTGGCGGAAAAAGTCAAATCTCCTCATTTCTTTATTTTTTCCGATGATCCCGCATGGGCGCTGGACAATCTGAAACTGAAATATCCTGCGACCTTTGTCACAAAAAACGGACCTGATAAAAATTATGAAGATCTTCGCCTGATGAGCCTGTGTCGGCATAATATCATTGCCAACAGCACTTTTAGCTGGTGGGGGGGGCATGGCTGAACCCGAATCCATATAAAACCGTGATTGTACCCAAAAAGTGGTTTAATACCAAAAAATTTGATGCTAAAGATGTATTATCGGAGAGCTGGATAAAGCTGTAACCGGTTTCCGTTGCTTGGGCGGGGAAACCACCTCCTCAGCAGCGTCCGGCTGGCCCGGACGGATTTTTATAACGAAAGTTAACTGCTTATGCCTTGTTCATAAGCTGATTCATGGTGATTTAAACATTGAGTAAAAACAGATCCAACACGCTGGTCATTGGTGGCGCCGGATTTATCGGCGCGCATTTGCTTCACGCGCTTCTCGGGACTGGCCGATCAGTAACCATACTGGACAAGGACGAAGCTTCACTCTCGTCGCTGCCGCAAGAAGTGTCGCGAGTCACGGGAGATTTCGGAGAGCCGGATCTCATCAGGGAACTGCTCCGGTCTCATGGGGAGGTAATCCACTTGGCTTATGCTACCGTTCCGAATGTGTCGTTTGAAAATCCTTTGGCCGATCTGCTGGAAAATCTGCCTCCCACGCTGCAATTATTTGCCGAGGCTGCCGCATTGAAGAGGAAGGTCTTGTTTGTATCATCCGGAGGCACGGTATACGGCGAGGCGCTCCGTCTCCCGATTCGGGAAGATCATCCCACGAATCCCATCTCGCCCTACGGGGTTACGAAACTGACTCTGGAGAATTACGCCCATCTTTTCGGCGTGACAAAAGGGCTCCAATACGCCTGCGTCCGTCCCGCCAATGCATTTGGCCCGGGTCAGAAACCTTTTGCGGGGCAGGGTTTCATTGCGACCGCCCTCGCCTCAGTCCTGTGCGGTGAC
>JBDKUG010000374.1:0-20242 GCA_039679815.1 Smithella sp. | reverse complement strand
CGAATAGATTAAATATTATCAATGTTCTAATCACGGGTAAAAATATTACCTTGTGAGCAGACCGTTCAGGAGCAGCTTGCTCACCTTATCAACAATTTTATCATCCTTTAGAATTTGATCCTGTGAGTTTTCATTTACTATAAGTCCCATTAAACCGACCGACAGAAATAATGCCCAAAGGTCAATATTATCTATTTGAAATACGCCTGTTTTTTTACCTTAAAGAAGGATTTTTCTTATCAAGTTTTGATATCCTTCCTGGAATTTATTGATCAAGTCTTTTGCCAGTGAAACCACCTGGGTCATGGTATTCTTGTCCATGTTGATGAAGTAACCACTTTCCCTCATATGGGAAAAAATGATTTTCCAAGTCGAAATCAGCTTTTGTTCGGGTGATTGTTTTGATTTCACTACGATCTCAATCTGATCCAGGATAATGTTTGAAAAGTGCGTAATTGTAGCAGTTATTAATGCGTTCTTGCTTGGGAAATAATAATAAATGGATGTTTTTGCCATTCCGGCTGCTTGGGCGATATCTTCGAGGGTAACCCTTTTGATTCCATATTTTTTTATGGTGTCAAACGCCACTTGCATAATTTGTCCTTTTTTTTCTTCTTTTGTATGGTCCATATCTCGTTCCTGATAATATTAGAATATTTTATACGAATGGTCGAATATCAATTTAAAAAATACTTGTCAACTAAATTTTCTCTCAGGCGGCGTCATGTTTTTATCGAGGAGACCAGATTTTCAGAAAAATGATGAGCTGTCGGTTTCTTCTCTAACAACCTGTATCCCCATTGGGGAATTGAACGAAATTTTTAGCTACAATAAAACAATTAGCCATAAATTGGCATTATTGATTACGGGTTGAAATGGTGGAAAGATCAGCATCGGCATTCAACATCTGAGTGGCCATTGTGTGTCGGAGATGATGACAGGATAATTTGATCTTCATTTTGCGGGCATAACGTTCCAGGCGCTGCTGAATGCCGATATCGCCCGCGAGCTCACGGTGCCGGATTTCACAACGTCGTTTGCAGGCGAGTCCCCACCTGCCCGCACGTCATGGTCAAAGCCTGGAAATAAAAGATCGGTCTCACCTAAACGTTGGCAAATCCCCTTTCCAGATCGGCAATAATGTCTTCAACATCTTCAATACCGACGGCCAAGCGGAAAAGATTATCCACAATCCCAAGGTCATATCTCTGTTCACGGGTGTAACGGTAATAGGTTACCGTGGCGGGATGCGTAATTAATGTCTCCACGCCGCCCAGACTGGGTGCAATATAGATCATCTCAAGTGAATCCATGAAGCGCTTGGCTGCATCCAGATCACCCTTGATGGTAAACGTGACAACACCACCTCCGCCTTTCATCTGCTCTTTGGCGATATTATAATGTGCATGACTTTTCAGAAAGGGGTAATAGGCTTTTTCAATCTTCGGATGGCTTTCCAGGTATTCGGCTATTTTGAGGGCGCTTTCATTTTGCGCCTTCATCCTGAGCGGAAATGTTTTCAACCCGCGCAAAAGCAAATAACAGCAGTGCGCATCAATGACTCCGCCCATGGATTTATGCAGTTCACGAACTTTGCTGACCAGTTCTTTTTTCCCTAAGAGCACACCGGCCAGAATGTCGTTATGACCGGCAAGGTATTTTGTTGCACTGTGGATTACCAGGTCTATGCCGTAATCGAGCGGCCGCTGGTTAAAAGGGGTGGCAAACGTTGAATCGATAATGGTGATGACCTTGTGCTTTTCACCCATTTGTCTGAATTTGACCATATCAAATACGTTGAGGTATGGATTGGTCGGAGATTCCGAAAAAATAAAACGCGTGTTTGTCCTGATGGAAGCATCCATCACATCATAGTTTCCGAAAGGCACGATCGTGCATTCAATGCCGAATCTTTTCAAATAAGACCGGCAGAATTCCAGCGTTTTCCCGTAACAATCATCGGTAATTACAATATGGTCCCCGGACTGCACCAGAGCCAGAATAGTCGTGGTAATCGCCATCATACCGGATGAAAACATCAAAGCTTCCTCGGCGCCGTCGAGTTCCGCCAGGCGTCGTTCCGCCACCTTCTCTGTCGGGTTACCGTATCTTCCATATTCGTAGCGCTTTTTATCATTCTTGGTGTATGCTTCAATTTCCTTGCTGTCCTTGAAGGAATAAGTGGACGACTGAACAATAGGCGTGGTGATGGAATCAGCGTAGCGCGCCCGGTCTTCTCCCGCATGGATTGCTTTTGTAAATATAGATTTTATTTTATCTTTTCCCTTCATGGCGTCCTTTCAATAATGCAAGTGAACTATTGATAACAATCAGTTGCGATGCAAGGCAGTATAGAAAGAAGACTTCTGTATGTCAATGGACAATCTCAGAAACAATTCCGGATGAAACATGCCACAGGTATTGACATTTTCCTTCTGAATCTTTAGATTGAAAGAAAAGCAAGGAACTTAGGGATATGCCGATTTACGAATTTGAATGTGACAAATGCAAAAAGCAGTTTGAAGTAATCACGCTGAGCCTCAGTGAAAAACCCAACGCTTTGTGTCCGAAATGCAAATCCAAAAAAACACGTAAACTGGTCTCTAAAGTCGGCAAAGGGAAATACGGGTCAATGCGTTCAGGCGGTTCGGCCTCAACGAGCGCGCCCGCAAGTTCAGGATGCTCATCCTGTTCCTCTTCAAACTGTTCCTCCTGCGGCCATTAACCCATTGGACATATAGCAAAACGGTATACTTGCAACACATTGAATATATTATATATTACTGAAACACAAAGAGTATCTGATAAAAATTTTGTCTACCAGCATTAGTGACGGCTGTTTATATATTCTCTGATTGACGCCTCTTTAAAAAGAGGTATAATCATACTCAAACAGGCTAACTGTTGTGACTCTTTAGTTTTCTCCTTCACTGCCTCCCGTTACTGCCCCACGGCATTATCTGATTAATAAGAAGATTTTCTGATCTCGATATTGTTTTTGGAATTTCTTTGTCTCATTTCACCCGACGATGGCATTACAGAGCCCGACTGCTGTGGGCAGAAACTTTTCGGCACTGATCGTTTCACAGGACTGTTGGCGTTATCCATTATTACCGGCTTCCCAAAACCGGTGTGTAACGTTTAAATGCTTTCAACCCACTAAAAGAAAGGAGAAGGATGATGAGCAACATTTATAAAGTCATTGAGATTATCGGAGGAAGCGATAAGTCATGGGAGGACGCGGCAAAAAAAGCCGTAGAAACGGCGGCAAAAAGCCTGAAGGAGATCCGGATTGCGGAAGTCAAGGAACTCGACATGAGAGTCGAGAAAAATAAAGTTGTCGAATTCCGCGTAAAGCTGAGAGTGTCCTTCAAATATGTAGTCTAGTTCACGGCTTTTCTGAATTCAGGCACCGATGCAGCACCCGATGAGCGAAAAAGATCGTTTTGAGGGAATGCATAAGGGCGGCGGAAATCCTTCCGCCGCCATGAGGGGAAGACACGTGCTGCATACCATTACTGTCATGATCCATTCACCAATTAATCAAAAAATTAATTTTTGCTGAAATAAACATGATCGTGTATCTGTGAACAATGGTGTTTCCAGTTACCGTTCTTAACTTATAAGCATTCCATACCCCATACCGGCAATAGTCGAAAGCATCACAACAATAGCACAGTAAACAGCGGTTTTTTTAACACCCATGATGCTGCTGATAGTAATCATGCTGGGAAGCGACAGCGCCGGTCCGGCAAGCAGAAGCGCCAACGCCGGGCCCTGCCCCATGCCGGAACCGATCAGTCCCTGTAAAATAGGCACTTCCGTAAGCGTGGCAAAGTACATGAGCGCGCCGACAATCGATGCAAAAAAATTCGCCCAGAGCGAATTCCCGCCAACCAACGCCTGGATATACTGTTCAGGAATCAGCGCCGGATGGCCGGGACGTCCCAATAAAAATCCTGCAACTAAAACGCCTCCAAACAAAAGCGGCAGAATCTGCTTGGCAAAATCCCAGGTCGCCTGTACCCAGCCCTTGAGTTCACCTTTGACAAACCACTTCTTGAGCATGATGCCCAAAATAATCAGTAAGCCTATCACCAGAAACCATTTGACGTTGAAGATCAGACGCCAGAGGCCGCCGTCATTCTCCGCAGGTTTGGCAAACGAGGCAAAAACCAGAATCAGCACCATGACCAGCATATAAACAGCATCCTGCCAGAGCGCCCTTCCCTTGCCCTCTTCCTCCGGCAAGAATATTTCGCCCGTTTCCCGATTGGCATCATCTTTTCGGAAGATAAACGCCATTAAAAGACCTGTGACAATGGCAAAAATAACCGCGCCGATGGCACGCGCCAGCCCCAACTGCCAGCCGAGCACCTTTGCTGTCAGAATGATCGCCAGCACGTTGATCGCCGGGCAGGAATACAAAAATGCTGTAGCGGGCCCGATGCCCGCACCGCGCGAGTAGATGCCTGCGAAAAGCGGCAGCACGGTGCAGGAACAGACTGCCAGCACAGAACCGGAAACGGATGCAACGGAATAAGACAGGATCTTGTTGGCCTTCGCGCCGAAATATTTAAGCACCGCTGCCTGCGAAACAAACACGCTGATTGCGCCGGCGATAAAAAACGCGGGAATCAGGCAGGTCAGCACATGCTGGCGGGCATACTCCTGAAGCATCATAAAGGCTTCCAGGCCGGCTTGCCGGATGAGTGTGGATTCCCATGGAATAAAATAAGCGCCCAGGAATATCCCGATAATCCACAGTAATTTTTGCCATTCTTTCATGATTTTTGCCTCTATAAGACCAGGACCGTTATTGCGGTTATTTCTTCTCAGCCTTCAGCATGTTTTTCAGCTGCATCAGTCCATTCCATACTTCATCGTCCCCGATATATTTATTTGCACCGGCAATGGAATATTTGATGACGCAGATCGGTGTTTGATCAATGCTATTTTGCCTGATCATCTGGCTCAAAAGACCGAAGACCGGTTTTTCATCGTATGGTTTCAAATTTATTTTTTCCTCCTTCAAATATGCAGCCAGCGCCTGCTGTGTTTTGATATTTTTTTCCTGGGCCGCTTTAAAAAGGGCTTTACGGATTCGGAATACGTTTTCTTTATCCGAACCGGCATTGACGGCGTAAAGATAATGCCGTGCGTATATCGTTGATTCGCTGTGAAACGGAACATCAACAAAGGTAATTTTAACTTTTCCCGTCTTCAGAAGCTCCTTCATCAATGGTTCCGCTTTTGTATCGACGCGCTTGCAGGGTGGACAAAAGTAATCGGAAAAAATAATCACTTCATAAGGACCATTACCCAAAGACGGAATTCCCCTGACGCTATCCTGCCCGTAAGCAGGCGTAACGGAACCGGAAAACGTCAATAGAATAGTCAGATACCCCAGCACACTCACCAGCAACAATGGAAATCTTTTAATCTTCAACATCGGAATAGTCACCTCCCCAAGGAAATAGAGCCACATCCGACTGCGCTTTTCGCGCCAGGCGGACGGAACTTCATAATTAATAATAAAAGACAAAATCAACATCACCGAAAACGCCAGACAAAACGGGCAATATATGTCATTTTGCACCTGAAAGGCATAAAGATGAACCTCTACACCAAGCCCTGCGGCCAGAAGTATTCGGACAAAAGCAGTCTGTTTAAACGCGGCGAAAACAATCACCGCTGCCATAAACGCCATCCCCACCCATTTGAGATCGATACCGAGGATATCACCCTTAAGATAGCTGCATGCCGTATCGCAGTAATCATAATAGGCCATGATCCCGATACCGGCCAGCGCCAGTACAATCGTAAAAATATGTCGATATTTTCTGATCGCTACCGCAACGTCAGACATAAACTGACTCCTGAAACCGTCCTGCTTTTCATCTTCTTGCATTACCCTTTTTCGTTTTTAAAGAATTCATCGAGCTTCATCTTGATTTCATCCCGCACGCGCCGGAATTCCTTTAAAATCTCCTCATTACTTCCGGTGGCCCTGGCCGGATCATCAAAGCCAATGTGTGTCTTTTTCGTCCCACCGATATATAATGGACAGGTTTCGTTTGCGTCCCCGCACAGCGTAATCACATAATCGAAGGTTTGCCCGTCGAACTCCGAAAGATTCTTCGAACGTTGTTTTGAAATGTCGATGCCAATTTCCTTCATCACCTCTATGGCCGCCCGGTTGATAAACGATGCCCGCGTCCCGGCTGAAAAGGCTTCCATCTTGTCACCCCACAAGGAATTGGCGATCCCTTCGGCCATTTGCGACCGGCAGGAATTGGCCGTGCATAAAAACAACACTCTTTTTTTCATGACGCTCCCTAAATAAAATTCAATGCAATTAAATACACGCCGCCCAGAATCACCAGCACGCCGCAGACTTTCTTAAGAATCACGGCCCCTTTGGAATTCTCCGTCCAGTGAAGATAATGCTGCACCACTTCTGTAAACGTGCCTGCAAAAACCAGCACCGCGCAATGACCGATGGCAAAGGCCGCAAGAAGCGATATAGCCAGCGCAAGCTGTGTGGATGCCATACTGAACACCACGCCCAGCATTGTCGCCATGTAAGCAAACGTGCACGGCCCAAGGGCCACACCGAAAATTAGCCCCAGAATAAACGCTGCCAGAATTCCCTTCCTTTTGTAATTCGGGTTCGCGCCGCCTTCCATGAAAGGCAAAGGTAAAACACCCAACAAATTCAAACCGACGGCAAAGAAAACAATCGCGACAAAATAATTTCCGTAACCGCCGATGTCACCCATCATCCGGCCCGCCAGCGCCGTTATGAGGCCGATCAGTCCAATCGTAATGAGAATGCCCAGGCCGAAAAGCAAAGACAGGACAAAGGCCCGACCCGTGCTGATGTTTCCCTGTCCGTCAATGAAACCGACAATGAGAGGAATGCAGGCAATATGGCAGGGCGAAAGGATAACCGACAGGATACCCCAGGCAAACGCCGCGCCAATGGCAATTTCCGGTGACTGTGTCAATGCTGCCGTGAGAGATGTAAAGAGGTCAACCAGCATTTATTTGACCCCTTGCATCTTGATCACTTTGATGACTTCGTCCTTCGGGAAGTATCCCTCATGGCGGAAAAATTCATTGCCGTCCTTATCCAGAAAGACCTGCGTGGGAATCACACGGATGTTATATTTCATCGCGTCTTCTTTGCCTTTGGGCGTCCAAACATCATGAAATACAATTTTTACCTGACCCTTGTATTCCTGTTCCACGGCGTTCATGATCGGTTGCATGGCCCGGCAGGGGATACAATTAACGGACCCGATTTCCACAAACGTCACCAGCGGCTTTAAAGCGGACGGCTTTGATGTTGTGGATTTGCCGGTTTTATCCTGAGCAAACGCCTGACCGTAATCTGCTGAAAGAAAGATAAGTACAAAAACAACCAGTAGCGCAGGAATTCCAATAATTTTTGAACGAAAAATCATATATCATTTCCTTAAAATTGTTTTTTCCGAGTCTGTTTTTTACAAGAATTCTATTCAGCATCACGTGCCGCAACAACCATCGCCTGATGGGCGAGTTGGATTCGCTGAAAATCCAACATTCTTTTTTATCTTTTCCAGAACTTCATTGACGGCTTGATCCGTTACAGGGGTTTCGTGCTTTTCCAGACCCAAATCGGTTAAAATGTAAGATGTCGGCTGAACACCGATCCGCTCCAGCGATTTCCTGGCACAGGCAGTTACACATCCATCAATGGTAATGACCTCGTCAGCGCCTTTCGCCGATTGAACATATCCGGACAGTCCAGCACCGACACCGGCCAAACATGTCATTTTGGCAAAACCATCGTCCCGTAATTTGCGTGTTACGTGATCAGCAATCTCTCCCACATCCGCCGAGCCTGAGCAGGAATAAATCAATTTTGTTCCACCCCCGCAGCATTCCGCCATAATGAAATCTCCTGATCAGCTTTTAATCCAGCCTTTAATCTGGTCTTCCGAAGGTATTTTTCCCGCTGCTTTCACTTCACCATTGACTACCAGCGCAGGCGTGGTCATGACGCCGTAGTTCATAATCTTCTTGAAATCTTCCACCTTTGATATCTCAGCGTTTACACCTTCTTTTTTAGCAACTTCGCGGACCAGTTCTTCCAGTTTATGACACTTCGCGCATCCGACGCCAAGAATCTCAATTTTCATATCGATCACTCCTTTATACTGAAACATTGATGAATTTTTAAAGGCATTTCCCTCTGCGGTCATGCCGTTCTTTAATCTGTGATTGAAGCCGTCACGTTATTCATCCCCTGCAGCATTTTAAAATGGCATTTTGCTGCCGGGCATTGGCCGAAATCACATCCTCCACGCAGCTCATGAACTGCATGATACAGGGCACACGCAAGGTATAGAAAATTAAATTCCCCCGCTTGTCATCGTTCACCAGACCGGCATTTTTCAAAATACTCAAATGCTTGGACACGGTTGAAGCGTCCGCGCCGATCATTTCGGTGAGTTCGCCTACGCAGTGTTCCTTTTTATTGAGCTCTTCGATAATCAGAAGCCGACTGGGATGCGCCATGGCCTTGATGATTTTCGCCCGCGCATCATACCGTGTCTTTAAAGTATTTTTCATTTTGCTCTCCGTCGCTATATTCCTATTTGGCAATTTAGCCATATTGCACTTCTCTGTCAAGTATTTTTATCCACATAATATAAAGGCGCCAGGTAAAACTGCCTGACGCCTTCACATTATGCTGTTGTATCAGGGGCTTAACAGCATCCGCCATTCGCAGGTAGACGGGATGCCAATTGAAATCCCTATCCCCTAAAATTTTTCAATCGCCATCTCTACACGAGAGACACTTACACCGATCAGGTCCCGCCAAAAAGCGGAATACCGCCACTAACGGTACTATCCCCCAAAAAACCGACCGTCACCTTATCGCCCTCAACAATCACGGGAACCTGGCGTCTTCAACCGGACAACGTAAGCATCTCTTTGAGTTTTTCCTTGTCTTTGTCCACGTCAATGAATGTGGCTCTGTCTTTATAGGCATCCCGTGCCTGAATGCAGAAGGGTCAAGTCTCTGTGCCATATATGATGATTTTATTTGTTAACATCTTACAATCCTATGAAAAAGGATCTTTGACATATTGAAAAGCTACACCTCACACTGACCATTCTGCCCGTCAGGTAATGCCCGGTCGTACCATGTCCGTGAACGATTGCAAAACTTGCAGACCGACAACATCACCGGCACTTCGACCAGAACACCGACAACACAGGCCAGTGCCGCACCGGAACTCGGGCCGAAAAGCGTAATGGCCACTGCCACCGCCAACTCAAAGAAATTACTGGCGCCGATCAGAGCACCGGGTGATGCCACATTGTGCTGAACCTTGAAGAAACGCATGAGCATATAAGTCAGACTGGAATTAAAATAAACCTGAATGATAATGGGGATAGCAATCAGGATGACAGCAATCCATTTGGTGGTCAGGTTTTCCGCCTGAAACGCGAAGATAAGCACGAGCGTGAGAAGAAGAGCAACAACCGTTACCGGATGAAAAACAGGCAGAAATTTCTCTTCAAACCATGCTTTTCCATATTTCTTCAGCAAAATAGTTCTTGTGATGAAACCCGCTGTCAGCGGAATCACGATAAATACAACCACCGAAGTGATTAACACTTTGGAAGGCACTATAACATCTGCCACTCCGAGGAGAAACATGACAATCGGTGCGAAGGCCACAAGCATAATCAGATCATTTACTGCCACCTGCACAAGCGTGTACGCCGGATCGCCGTCAGTCAGATACGACCAGACAAACACCATGGCCGTGCAGGGCGCAGCCGCAAGAATAATCAGGCCGGCAGTGTAACTCTTGGCCGTCTCGGGATCGACCCAGGCCGCAAAAACATAATGGAAAAAGACCCAGGCCAGAAAGGCCATGCTGAAAGGCTTGACCAACCAGTTAACAAATAAGGTAATCATTAGCCCCTTGGGTTTTCGTGCTATACTTCCAAGCGACCCAAAATCGATCTTCAGCATCATAGGAAAAATCATCAGCCAGATAAATATTGCTATAGGTACGTTTACCTGAGATCCTTTACCGAATTCCATCGCACTCAATGTGGCGATAACATCCGGTAAAAGCTTGCCCAGCGCCACACCGATGACCATGCAAACGAGAACCCACACGGTAAGGTAGCGTTCAAACACATTGAGCCTCTTTGGCTCTGAGGATGGCAGATTCTTCTCTGAAGTTTTCGGGGCTTTTTTTGTCATAAAGGATTCCTTCCTATATAATGTAATATTAAATACAGATTATCTGTAATGATTTGCAAAAAATGTTTAAGCCATTTTCGCAGAAGCATCCGAAAGCCACTGCTGGATTTTTTTCTTTTCCGGAACGCTGCCCACGGCAACGACCTTTCCGTTAATGATCAGAGCGGGCACTCCCATAACGCCATACCGGCCGATTTCCTTTACATCGGTGACATGCCTTAAATCCCCGGCCAGATTCATTTCGGCCATGACATTCCGCAGACGCGACTCCAGGGAGGAGCACTGGGCACAACCCGGCCCCAGAATCACGACCTGCAAACCGGTGACGGCCTCTTCTTCGACTTCCTGCCCGAGATATTTTTTATATTCGCGCAACAGAGCCTTGCGATAGGCATCTTTTATTTTCGATGGGGTATAGTTACGTTGTTCAATCCGTTTTAAAAGTTCAGTGGAAATCTCTTTGTCATCTTTTCCTTTGGCCCATTCAACGATATTTTGGACGGCGTATTCAAGGCCGATCACGCCTGTCTGACGTCCTTCAACGCTAATTTGAGTGACTTTGTTTTCCATGATTCTTACCCCTTAAATATTCTTCTGTCAGAATACATCATGATCTTTTGCAACGGGTATGTCGCTGAATATCCGGCAGTCTTTTTTTCATTTGATTTACCTGTGCGTCATCGGAAAGCCAGTGCCGGAGATTTCCCAAAAGCGCCGCCGCATACGGTTTTTCACTTCCGTAATCCACCGAATAATAGACCCACAGACCATCTTTTGTCCCAATGACCAGACCGGCCTTTTCCAGCACCTTCATATGTTTGGATACCGCCGGTTGTGGAATGGACAAAAGCTCCTGGAGTTCGCAAACGCATAAAGCTTTATTTTGTAATATCTTAATAATTCTGACCCTGTTCGGATCGGACAGGGCTTTCATGACGTTTACAAAATCATCCATAAATAAAAACCTATATTCTTTTTTAGGAATATACTGCCGAATCAAAGTCATGTCAAGTTATTATTTGCATTGATCCATGGACATGCTGATGAAACAGCACTGATAAGGTGATCCGATAAAAAGACTTCTTTGTCCGTCATGTTTAAAAATGTCTCGATGCTCCGCCGCCGCCTTATTTTCCACCTTAAATATAAATGTAAAACAACGGCGTCCATCCGGTATCTTCAAGTGAGCACCGATCTTATTTACAGGCTGCGATATTTCACTTTTTTCATCTTATACATTCCCTGATCGGCTTGAGAAATAAGTTCATCAAGTGTAGACGGTTTCAGCGGATCATAGATGGCATGCCCGATGCTGAGCGCCAGTTTGGATTTATGCGTTTTCCGGACATTGAAGTTATTGATCAGCCGGTACAGGCGCAGCAACAGTTTTTCTATTAAAGTTTCATCGGTATCCACAACAAGAATGGCAAATTCATCCCCGCCGATACGGGACGTAATGTCGGATATCCGGAAAGTCTGCGTTAAGACCTTTGCGGCAGCCGTCAGCGTTCGATCACCTTCCTCATGACCGAACTGATCATTAATATCCTTAAGGCCGTCCAGATCAAGAAAGAAAAGCAGCAGGCTTTTTTGAGAACGCTGTGCCCTTTTGAGCTCGCGTGTCCCAAGCGTGAAAAACCCCCGCCGGTTATACAAACCGGTCAGTTGATCGTTGAGGGCCATTGCTTCCAGCTCTCTTTCCATTTCACGGCGCCGCGAAATATCAGCACCGAAAAAGGCCAGCCTGACTACCTCTCCCTGGTCGTCAAAAACAGGATAAATCACCTGATCGATCCATCGCTTGTCTGAGACATATTCAAAACGGACAGGGATCCTGTTTTGAATAACGTTGTCTGCCTGCCTTCTTCTTTCATTTGCGGTGTCCGCCGGCAGCAGATCGTAATAATTGGCGCCGATGATTTTGTCCATTCCAACACGCAGACGCTTGGCAAACGTATCATTCGCCGAGAGAATGGTCCCGTCCTTATCCAGAAGAAGCAGGGACTCCGTAACCGCATTTAAAAGCGCCCGCATGTTGCTTTCACTTCCCCGCATGGCTTCCTGAGATTCATTGTGTCTGGATATATCGCGCACAATGCTCATAATAATCTTTTCGTTTCCCATCAGCGTTTTCTGCATACTGACTTCCACGGGAAACGTCTGGCCGTTTTTCCTGACATGGATCGTTTCAAAAAACATTTCCTGGCAGCCATCCGGACCGGCATGCAACTTGACTTGATCTTTCGACTCAGCACTTTCCAACTGATCAATCGTCATGGATCTCAATTCATCAATCGAATATTGATAGGCCTTGAGCGCGGCCTTGTTGGCTTCCAGTATTTTCCTGTCCCGCTGACGGATGGTTAAAATAATATCCCGCGCATTCTGAATCAGAAAATCAAAGCGCTTAAGCAGATTATCATCCCCTCGCACATCTTCTGATCTCCGCTTTTGCTTTCGTCTCTCTGCAATAATCATACAGGTCATTCCTCGATCAGTATTTAAGCCCGTTTTCCAAGATACGTTCCCGCAGGGATCATGAAGCACCGCATAAAACGATTCCAATACCTGTTTTCAGTAATACGATAAGACTTTTATATAACATTTCCCAGATGATTACAATCATGTCCATCACATGCTGTCGGTGTTATTTTTGTCGGAAAACGGATAATTATGTTGAAAAATAGTGTCGTTTAAATTAAAAATACACAAACATACGGGTGGAAAAAAGTGAAAATACATCATTGGTTCCGGATAACGATCTTTTGTGCAGTCATTACCATTGGCTTCCCTCCCCTGATGGCATCCGACTTTTTTCCCTCAGCCTCTGCAAAACAGCCGGACGCTCCTCTGCCGGCCGTCAATAACATTCCCCCGGACGTCAACCAGATTCTGCTGGTAACCGGTAACTGCTTTCCCTTGTTCAAATCCAGAAAAGTTTATGCCCTGGAAAGGACTGGTTCCGGCTGGCGCCAGGCGATGGAACCGTTTGATGCGTCTATCGGCAGAAACGGCTTCGCGCCTTATGGAGAAAAACGGGAGGGGGATGGAAGGACACCCTCCGGTTTATACCGGTTGGGAACGGCATTCGGTTATGCTGAATCGGCGGCCACTAAAATGCCCTACCGCCAGTCCCTGCCCGATGATGTCTGGATTGATGACCCGAACGCCCCGGATTACAACCGCCGGGTAAGGCAAAGCCAGACCCGGGCCCTCTCTTTTGAAAAAATGAAGCGAGGTGACGATCTCTATAAATACGGCATGGTCATCGAATACAACACCGATCCTGTCATCAAGGGCCACGGCAGCGCTATTTTTCTGCATATCTGGGCGGGACCAAAGTCAACCACAGCAGGCTGCGTGGCCGTGTCCGAAGACAATCTGCTGAGAATCTTAAGCTGGCTTGATCCCGCAGCAAAACCCGCCATTCTCATTAATCCTGAACCTGCTCTAAAAAGGGAAATTTTATAATGAAGATCAAAATGCCGATCATTGCACTTCTGACCATAACGCTGCTTCCATGGATGCTGCCCGCCGCATTGCATGGAGCAGAAAGCATGCCTGACACTTTTGTCCACCTTGAAGAGGTCATCCCCGACGCGGTTCTGGACATTCGATATTTCGGCAAACACAATTTTCTGGGCGTCCGGGTGGACGGTTATCTGGCGCCAACGTGCATTCTCACCCGTAATGCTGCTCAGGCGCTGGCCAAAGTGCAAAAAGAACTGGTCCCTTTTTCCATGACGCTCAAGATCTACGACTGCTACCGACCGCAGCAGGCCGTTGATCACTTTGTCCGCTGGGCCAAAGATATTGGCGATACCAAAACAAAAAAAGAGTTTTATCCCACGGTGGACAAGAAAAACCTTTTCCGAGACGGATACGTCGCCGACCGCTCCAGTCACAGCCGGGGCAGCACCGTTGATCTGACCATCGTGCCTCTGCCGGCCCCCATTCAACCTGTTTATGATGAAGGAGAGCCCCTTGCGGAATGTTATCTGCCGGCGGGCGTGCGCTATGCAGACAATTCCCTGGACATGGGAACGGGGTTTGACTGCTTTCACGAACTGTCTCACCCGGACAATAAGAACATCGGCCCGCAGCAAAGAGGCCACCGTCTGCTTTTAAAAGCCCTCATGGAGAAACATGGCTTTAAGAACTATGATAAAGAGTGGTGGCATTTCACGCTGGTGAATGAACCGTATCCGGACACCTATTTTAATTTCCCGGTAAAGTGAACATTATGAAAAATAGCATGCCGCCGTTTTTGAAGTCCTATGGTTTTTCAATTATTTTGATCATTTCCATTCTCATCGGCGCCTTGCTGGGCATCATCTTTAAAAAAGACGCGGCCCTGTTCAAGCCGCTGGGTGATATTTTTCTGAATCTGCTCTTTACGGTGATTGTTCCGCTGGTTTTCTTTTCCATCTCCGCGACTGTGGCCTCCATGACTAATCTTAAACGCCTGGGAAAAATCCTCTCCGTGATGATCCTGATCTTTGTCATCACAGGCCTCGTCGCATCGGTGGTGATGATTACCGCCGTCCTCGTCTATCCACCGGCTTTCGGGGTAAACATCCCCCTACCCACAGCAGCAGACGTTCAACAATTTAAGGCGAGCGATCAAATCGTCCGGGCCTTCACTGTTCCGGATTTCCCCAATATTTTATCCAAGAATAATATGCTGGCCCTGATTGTCTTCTCTATTCTGGTTGGATTGGCGACATCGGCCGCGGGTGAAAAGGGAAAAGCCTTTGCAGGATTTCTAGTATCAGCCAATTCGGTCATGATGAAGCTGATTTCATTCATCATGTATTACGCACCCATTGGCCTTTGCGCCTATTTTGCCTACCTGGTCGGCGTTTTCGGGCCGGAGCTGCTGGGTTCCTACGCCCGCGCCATGGCCGTTTATTATCCGACAGCGATATTATACTTTTTCATGGCCTTCACCCTGTATGCATTTTTCGCCGGGCGTGCATCTGGTGTGAAAAAATTCTGGATCAATATTATCCCGCCATCCCTCACGGCTCTGGCCACCGGTAGTTCGATGGCGACGATCCCCCTCAACCTGCAGGCGGCAGATAAAATCGGTGTGCCCGGGGATATCAGCGAAGTCGTGATCCCCATTGGTGCGACGATACACATGGAAGGATCGTGTCTGGCGGCAGTTTTGAAAATCGCTTTTCTGTTCGGTATTTTTCAGATGCCCTTCACCGGCATCGAGACGATTCTGACAGCCCTGGGCATCGCCCTTCTGACCGGCGTTGTCGTGAGCGGCATTCCCGGCGGCGGCACCATCGGAGAGCTTTTAATTTTATCCTTGTATGGTTTTCCTCCCGAAGCGTTTCCGCTCATCACCATGATCGGCACGCTGGTAGATGCGCCCGCCACGATGGTTAATGCCATAGGCGACAATGTCTCCAGCATGATGGTCGCACGGGTCCTGGGTGGAAAGCACTGGATGGAAGAGCAGGGGTAACGCTTCGCTTCGACAGGCTCAGCGACCAGCTTCGACAGGCTCAGCAACCGAAGGGGCAAGGGACAAAAACTGCTATTTCTTTTTGCCGCTGCCCAGGTCCCGCTGAATCTCGGCCACTTCTTTCTTGACTTTCCGATACGCCATAAAACTGTGTAAAAACCATCCCAGGGCAAAACCGATAGCCAGAACAAGAAATATGAGCAGGGCAAGAGACAGGGAAATTGTCCAGAAGAAAATCCCGACGGTAACGGCAGAAACATTTTGTATAATGAACAAAACGGCAAGACCGGCAATGATCATCAGCAGGATTACCTTGATATTCATATCGCAACCTCACGGACATCTATGGTGTTGAACACGCATTTAAAGGACAAACCGCTAATAACAGTGGTCAAATAGTCATCCCGACGAGAACCATGAACTATCGGATATAATTATTATTCGATTGTTGAAAACAATCAAGTCATTTATTGTCCCGCCTGCAGGACCCCGTTCCTTCCATTTGACTTGAACATGCTTTTCCGTTATTTAGAAAGCCATGTTGAAACAAAATACTTCACAGGAGATCAACGATGTCCAATATACTGCTTGTTGGAAACGGAGCGCGTGAACACGCGATGGCCGAAGCCATCTCTCGATCCGGACAAAATCCGTTTTTGTTCTCGTTTATGAAAGCCAATAATCCGGGAATCGCCTCCCTGTCGAAAATCAGCAAACTGGGAAGCTATTCAGACCTGTCCGCCATCACGGGATTTGCACTGGAAAACAAAATTGACTTCGCCGTCATCGGCCCGGAAGATCCCCTTAACAACGGAGTCGTCGATGCCCTGACCGAATGCGGCATCCCGTCGGCAGGACCAACAAAAAGTCTGGCAAGGCTGGAGACGTCCAAATCGTTCACCCGGAACCTGGTAAGTAAATACAATATTCCCGGCAATCCGGAATTCAAAGTATTTACAACGCCGGACGGCCTGGAGGCTTTTCTGGATCAGCTGGCCGGCATTGTGCTCAAACCGGACGGACTCACCGGCGGCAAGGGCGTGCTGGTCCAGGGTGATCATTTTAACTCAAAAGACGAAGCGCTGAAATTATGCAGGCAGATTCTGAGGGAAAGTTCTTCTGTGATTGTTGAGGAAAAGTTTGACGGCGAGGAATTTTCCCTGCAGTGCCTCTGCGACGGCAAAACAGTCGTGGGCACGCCTCTGGTACAGGATCACAAAAGACGGTTTGACGGCGACCAGGGCCCCAACACCGGCGGCATGGGTTCTTATTCCATGCCCGATCACTCCATGCCTTTTCTGAAATCTTCAGATATCGAAGAGGGCTTGGAAATCACCCGTCAGGTGGCGGCGGCCCTGTTAAAAGAAACCGGCAGGCCTTATAAAGGCGTCATGTATGGCGGATTCATTGCCACAAAAAACGGCGTAAAGCTTCTGGAATACAATGCGCGTTTCGGTGATCCGGAGGCCATGAACATCCTGCCGCTTTTGAAAACGGATTTTGTGGATATATGCAGGCATATCATCGACGGAACGCTGGATACGCTGAAGATCGAATTCAATCAAAAAGCAACCGTCTGCAAATATGTTGTACCGAAAGGCTACGGCCTTCCCGCCGATCATCCCGATGCCGCATCTTCACGGGCTAAAATTGAAGTGGGAGATGTGGGAAAAGCACGTCTTTACTATTCTTCCGTGGATAAAAAAGAAGACGGCCTGTATTTGAGTTCGTCCCGGGCAATCGGCATCGTCGGCATTGCGGACAATCTGGACGAAGCGCGAAAAATCGCCGAGGAAGGCGTCAAGGCTGTTAAAGGCCCCGTGGCCTATCGGGAAGACATCGGCACACAGGCACTGATTCAAAAACGGATCGACCACATGAGGAAGATCAGACCGTCATAGGAACAGGAAACGTAAATCTCGTTGGATGAACGGTTCGGTCAGGTCTTCTGCCTTGATCGATTCTATTGCGGGCTCTGTCGTTTTTGCTGTTGCGGTTGATAGTATATTCCGCTCAGGAGGATTGAGATGAAAAAGCTGCCGGCAGGCATCTGGGCGCTGGGATTTGTTTCATTGTTCATGGACATATCCTCGGAACTTATCCACAGCCTGCTTCCCATTTTTATGATGACCACCCTGGGAGCCTCCGTGATTGCAGTCGGGTTCATTGAGGGAATTGCCGAGGCTGCGGCTGCAATCACAAAAGTTTTTTCAGGAATCATCAGCGACCACATCAGAAAACGAAAAATCCTTGCCGTGCTGGGATATGGCCTCGCCGCAATCACAAAACCGCTGTTTCCCCTGGCAACAACTCTCAGCTGGGTTTTCAGCGCAAGGTTTATCGACCGGATTGGCAAAGGTATTCGCGGTGCACCGCGCGACGCACTGGTCGCGGATATAACCCCTCCAAATCAGCGGGGGGCGGCATACGGACTTCGCCAGGCGCTGGATTCCGCGGGAGCTTTCATGGGTCCGCTACTGGCAGTTATCTTCATGGTTATTTTTGTAAATGACATCCGAAGCGTCCTCTGGATTGCCGTAATACCCGCTTTTATAGCCATGGGTGTACTTATTTTCGGCGTTCATGAACCCGATAGGCCGCAAACCTCAAATCCAACAGGAAAAAGTTTTTTCTCGTTTCAGAACACGAGGCGCCTTCCGCGCCGCTACTGGCTTATATTAGGGCTCAATTCAATCTTCACGCTTGCCCGTTTCAGCGAGGCGTTTTTAATATTGCGCGCCCAATCGGTCGGACTGGCTATTGGTTTTGTGCCTGCAATCATGATCGTCATGAATGCCGTCTATGCACTGACAGCATACCCGGCGGGAATTCTAACAGACCGGATGCGCCCACGGACATTACTGGCTGCGGGACTTGCCGTCCTGATCGCTGCCGACATCATATTAGCATCGGCCGATAAACCTCTTCACGTATTCATCGGCACTGCGCTCTGGGGACTCCACATGGGGCTGACACAGGGATTATTCGCAAAACTGGTAGCCGATCATGCTCCCGTCAGGCTGAGAGGCACGGCCTTTGGCATCTTCAACCTGGTCACAGGAGGTGCTCTGTTAATGGCGAGTGCCGTCGCCGGCTTATTGTGGAGTGTTGTTGGTGCACAGGCAACATTTATAACCGGTGCAGCCTTTACGGCCCTTGCTTTAATCGGTCTTATTCTGGTTAAATCCGGGAAACCCTCAAATCCTTTGCCTGTTCAAGCACACACCGGATAACACGTCCATATCTTAACGTTGAAACGACTTTCTCTTTCTTTGTTCCTGACATCCAATGGTCTAACAGTCTATCAGTCTGCGATCTAGTGATGAAACAGTCTAAGTCCGCAAAAGGCCATGACAATGCCATACTTGTTGCAGGTATCGATCACCTGCTGGTCGCGGATGGAACCGCCGGGTTCCACGATGGCCGTAACACCGCTGCGGCGAGCGCGCTCAATGTTGTCCCCGAAGGGAAAAAACGCATCGCTGCCCAGGGCAACTCCTGTAACCTTGGCAAGCCATTGCTTCCTGTCGGCTGCCGTTAAAGGTTCGGGCTGACGGGTGAAGGTTTCGGCCCAGACGTCGTCACCGATGACGTCTTCCGGCGTATCACCGAGGTAAACGTCGATGGCATTGTCCCGATTGGGTTTGGATACATCATCCCGGAAAGGCAGATCCAGTACCCTGGGCATGTGGCGCAGCTGCCAGTTGTCGGCCTTCTGACCGGCAAGCCGGGTGCAGTGGATGCGGCTCTGCTGGCCGGCGCCCACGCCGATGACCTGGCCGTCCTGCACGTAGCAAACACTGTTGGACTGTGTGTATTTCAGGGTGATGAGCGCCAGCACCAGGTCGCGCTTCTGCGCATCGGTCAGGGTTTTTTTCTCGGTGACCATGTTTTCAAGCATGCGGCTGTCAATTTTCAGGTCGTTGCGACCCTGCTCAAAGGTGATGCCATACACCTGCTTGTGCTCCAGGGAAGCAGGCACATAATCGGGATTGATGGAAACCACATTGTAGTTTCCGCCTTTCTTGGATTTCAGGATTTCCAGGGCTTCAGGCTCGTAACCCGGCGCAATGATGCCGTCGGTGACTTAATTTTTGATTATTTTGGCCGTGGATACATCACATACATCGGAAAGCGCAATCCAGTCGCCGAAGCTGCTCATCCGGTCGGCACCCCTGGCACGCGCATAGGCGCAGGCAAGCGCGGAAAGCTGCGTGGCGGCGTCAATGTGGTACATCCTTCGCAAAACGTCATCCAGGGGATACCCCAGGGCGGCACCGGCGGGAGAAACATGTTTAAAGGAAGCCGCGGCCACCATCCCCGTATTCTCTTTCAGTTCTTTCACCAGCTGCCAGCTGTTGAACGCATCCAGAAAGTTAATGTAGCCCGGCTTGCCGTTTAGCACGACAACCGGCAAATCACCGTTGTTCGCCATAAAGATTCTGGCCGGTTTCTGATTGGGATTACAGCCGTACTTCAGTTGTATT